>NZ_VAUV01000006.1:0-300000 GCF_005780165.1 Phragmitibacter flavus
CCCAAACAGCACACAACACCCCCACAAGAGTCCACCCCCCACTCCGCAGCCCTCACCGCCGACTCCCCACCCCCCACCGCCCACCGCCCCCCCTGCACCCCCCACCACCATCCCCCCACTGCCAACAGCCCCCAGCCCACTGCCCACTGCCCACTGCCCACTGCCCACTGCCCACTGCCCACTGCCCACTGCCCACTGCCCACTGCCCACTGCAGACCTCAACCGAACCCAACATCACCCCACTAACTCAATCATCCCATCGCGACAATTATTCTAATCTCCACGACCAAATAACAATTATTCAAAAAACATCTTTGGCTGGCATTGCGGATGCTTTGCAAGTCTTTGCGATCTGGCAGGTCGCAAGACAACAACAACAACCAAGAAAGGAACACTGCATGAAATCATTGATTAATAAGTGGAACAACAAACTCGTCAAAACGAGCTGCGTCCTCGCGGCCGCCGCTCTGCTCTCCCCGGCAGCATTTGCTGGCACCATGACCAGCAAAACCGTTGAGCCAGTGGCTCCCGTTGAAGAAGATCCCTTCGTCACCGGAACCCTCTCGTTCATCGCCGACACTCACTTCATCTCCTACGGCTTTGACGTCTGGGGTGGTGGTAACGATTTTGACGACGTGCTTTTCCACCCATCATTGGAACTCGTTTTCAATCTTGGTGGTGGCCTCTCCGCCATCATCGGAACCTGGTGGGATGTGAATGACAAGGCTGAGTCCAGCATTGGCAGCAACGTCCAGGAAATCGACGTGTGGGCAGGTCTGTCCTACGCAACCGGCCCGGTCACCTTCACCCTCCTTTATCAGGAGTGGATCTATGCTGGTGACGCCGAGCGCATCGTCGACTTCAAAGTCGCCTTCGATCACTTCCTTGCCCCAAGCATCTTGGTGCACGGTCGCGTTGACAACGGCCTCGGCCTTGACAACGGCGTCGTCGGTGTCCTCGGCATCGCTCCTAGCATCGAAGCCGGTCCTGTGACCATCTCGTTCCCAATCACCGCAGCAGCCGCTACGGAAGACTTCCACGGTGGAGACGCCGGCTTCGCTTACGCCTCCGCAGGTGTTGCCGCCAGCATCCCCCTCGTTGAGCACGTCAACCTCTCCCTCGGAGTTACCGGCTACTACACCAATGACAGCGTGATCCCAACCAACCCTGATGACGCGTTCATCACCGGTTTCGCGGGCATCGTCGTCACCTTCTAATTCTTCCCGGTTCCGACCGGTTCTTTAGGGAGGGTGAGGCCAATCCTTGCCCTCCCTTTTCTCCGCCAAAATAACGTCAAATAACTATATCCCCAACATCCATGAATAGACGATTTTTCAACTCCCTGCTTGCAGCTTCACTCGCCACGGGTGCCCTTGCCACCACCAATGTCTCCGCTCAGGAAACCGTCAAAGTCGGTGTGCTTCACTCCTTGAGTGGCACCATGGCCATCAGCGAGACGTCCCTGCGCGACATCCTCATGTTTGCTTTTGACGAAATCAACGCCGCTGGTGGCGTCCTCGGCAAAAAAATTGAGCCTGTTGTCGTCGACGGAGCTTCCGACTGGCCGCTCTTCGCCGAAAAAGCCAAAGAACTCCTCGAAGTCGAAAAAGTCGCCGTCACCTTCGGTTGCTGGACTTCCGTGAGCCGAAAATCCGTTCTTCCCGTTTATGAGACCAACAACGGCCTTCTTTTCTACCCCGTGCAATACGAAGGTGAAGAAGAAAGCAAAAACGTTGCCTACACCGCCGAGGCCGTCAACCAGCAGGCCACCCCTGCCGTCGACTACCTCCTCGAGCAAGGTTACAAAAAATTCTATCTCATCGGCACCGACTACGTCTACCCACAAACCACCAACCTCGTCCTTCTTGAGTATCTCCTCAGCAAAGGCGTGCCGATCGAAAACATCGGCGGCGGTTTCACCAAAGACGCCAGCGGCAAAATCATTTCCGCAGGGAAATACACCGGATTCGGCCACACCGACTACCAGCAAATCATTGCTGAAATCAAGCAGTTTGCCGCCGGTGGAGAAGCCGCCGTCATCAGCACCCTCAACGGCGACACCAACGTTCCTTTCTTCAAGGAATACGCCGCCGCCGGTCTGACCGCTGAAACCGCTCCTGTGGTTTCCTTCTCGATCTCCGAAGACGAATTCCGCGGCCTCCCTGCCAAGGACCTCGCCGGTCAGCTCGGTTGCTGGACCTACTTCATGTCCATCGACACCCCTGCCAACAAAAAGTTCGTTGCCGACTTCCAAGCCTGGCTCGCCAAGTCCACCGTTCCTGGCATTGTTAAAGAAGGTCGCGTGACCTGCTCCCCAATGGTGCTCAGCTATGTCGGTGTTTACCTTTGGAAAGCCGCCGTCGAAAAAGCCGGCAGCTTTGAAGTCGACAAAGTTCGTGAAGCTTGGAAAAGCGGCATCAGCTTTGAAGGCCCTGGCGGCAAAGTCACCACCCAGCCTAACATGCACTTGACCAAAAACGTCTTCATCGGCGAAACCACCACCGAAGGTCAGTTCGACATCCTCAAAGAATTCAAAGACGTGTTCGGCGAGCCATGGCTCAAAGGCAAATTCAAGTGATCTAACCTCCCGTTAGTTTACTTCAACCATCGTCTACCTCAAGGCGGGCTCCCCAAAGGAGCCCGCCTTTTTCATTTTTCAAAAGAGTAGCGATTTTTGCACTCGATCAACATCACTTCGCAACACGAGTTCTTTGCCATTGCACGAAATCACCGAACATGCGCAATATATCCTTGCGTATCACCGTTCCGTGCATGCGCCAGATGGCACTAACTGAAACTTCCATGCCCTTCTCGCCCGCCCTATTTCGCGCGACTGGCCTCCCTGCCAGCGTTCTCCTGCTGTGGCTGTTACTCAGCACCACCCTCCGCGCCGAAAATCGAGTTGACTTCACCCGCGACATCCAACCCATTTTCAATCAACACTGTGTCAAATGCCACGGCCCCGATGAACAAAACGGCGCCTTGCGCTACGACAGCAAGGTCGCCGCCTTCTCCCAAGCCGACTCCGGCCACCACGCCATCGTTCCCGGCGATCCGACAAAAAGCCAGCTTCTCGCCCGCATTTCCTCCACCCATCCCAAGGACCAGATGCCCCCAAAAGGTGACCGCCTTAGCCAGACCGAAATCAACCTCCTTACCCGATGGATCCAATCTGGTGCCTCCTGGCCCGAAAGCGCCGATGCCATTACCGCCAACGCTGATTCAGAACCCGGCAAAAACCACTGGTCCTTTCAACCCCTTATCCCCACTCCTCCCCCTGCCGTCAAAGACCCCTCCTGGCCCCGCTCTCCGCTAGACCAATTCATCCAGGCCAAACGCGAATCCGTCAACCTCACTCCCGTTTCCGACGCCGCACCCGCCGCCCTCATCCGCCGCGCCACCTACGACCTCACCGGTCTCCCACCCACCGTCGATGAAGTCACCGCCTTCGTCAAGGCCTGCGACCCCCTCGCCAACCCCCAAACCGCCTACGCCGCCCTCATCGACCGCCTCCTCAACCGACCCACCTACGGCGAACGCTGGGGCCGCCACTGGATGGATTGGATCCGTTACGCCGACACGGCAGGCGACAACTCCGACTTCCCCATCCCCCAGGCCTACCTCTATCGCAACTACCTCATCGACGCCTTCAACCAGGACCTCCCCTACGCCCAGTTTATCACCGAACAACTCGCCGGCGACCTCCTCCCTGCCGCCAACCAGGAGGAACGCAACCGCCTCACCATCGCCACCGGCTACCTCGCCATGGCGCGCCGCTTCGGCTCCCTCGTCGAAGGTTACCCCCAACACCTCACCATCGAAGACACCCTCGACAACCTCGGCCGCACCATGCTCGGCCTCACGATCAGTTGCGCCCGCTGTCACGACCACAAATTCGACCCCATCAGCGCCCGCGACTACTACGGTCTCTACGGCATCTTCGCCAGCACCCGCTACCCCTTCCCCGGCATCGAACTCTTCCAAACCCAGCGCGATCTTATCCCCCTCATCCCCGCTTCCGACGTCGACAAAACCCTCGCGCCCCACCAGAAAAAAACCGATCAACTCACCCGCGCCCTCGAAGACTTGCTCGCCAAATCCGAACAAAGAGCCATCGCCAACGCCGCCCTCGAAACCCAAACCACCATCGACCAACAACGCAAAGCCCAACGCGAGCTCCAGTCCCTCTACCTCCAAACCCGCAAAGCAGGTGAAAACCTCGCCGCCCATCTCAAACAACTCCCCCCCATCCCCGCTGCTTACGCCGTCCGCGAAGCCAAACCCGTCAACGCCCGCATCCAAATCAAAGGCGAACCCGAACGCCCCGGCGCCGAAGTCCCACGCAAATTTCCCGACATTCTCGGCGGCCAGCAACTCCCGCCCGCCCTCGCCAATACTACCAGTGGTCGGCTCCAGCTCGCCCAATGGATCACCCATCCCGACAACCCCCTCACCGCCCGCGTCATCGTCAACCGGATCTGGCAACGCCACTTCGGCACCGGCCTCGTCCCCACCCCCAGCGACTTCGGCCTGCGCGGCACCCCGCCCACCCATCCTGAACTGCTCGACTGGCTCGCTCAAGAATTCCTCAACAACGGCGGCTCCATCAAACACCTCCACCGCCTCATCATGACTTCCCGCACTTACCAGCTTTCCAGCCACGACCAGGATCACGAATCCAACCTCACCCGCGACCCCACCAACCAGCTCCTCTGGAAATTCAACCGCCAGCGTCTCGACGCCGAATCCATCCGCGACACCCTCCTGCTTGTCAGTGGTCAGCTCGACCCCACCCCACAAACCAAACCCTACCCAATCCCTCCAAGCAAAAACTGGAAATACACCCAGCATCACCCCTTCAAAGACGACTACCCCAGCAACAAACGCAGCCTTTACCAACTCACCAAACGCCTCACCGCCCAGCCCTACACCCAAACCTTCGACGGACCCGATCCCAACGTCTGCACCACCACCCGCGACCAGTCCGTCACCTCCCTCCAGGCCCTCTTCTTCGTCAATAACGACTTCCTCCACCAACAAGCCACCCACCTCGCCAGCAACCTCACTTCTCTAAAACTCAGCGACTCCCAACGCCTCCACCACACCTATCTCACCCTCCTCGCCCGCCCTCCCACCAACGACGAAACCCAACTCCTCCTTTCGCACCTCGAAACCCTCCTCCACAAAACCGATCACGATCCCACCGCCGCCTGGTCCAGCCTCATCCGCTCCCTCCTCCGCACCAACGAGTTCATCTACATCGATTAACCGATCAAGCCGCCCATGCACTCCCACACCCGCCGCCAGGTCCTCCGCTCCATGTTCAGCAGCTCGCTGCTCATGCCCGGCCTGCTCTCCGAACTTCTCGCAAGCGACAATCCCAACCCGATCGCCCCGCGCGGCTCCCACCAAAAAGCCAAGGCGAAACGCCTCATCATGATCTACGCCACTGGCGGCGTCTCCCACATCGATACCTTCGATCCCAAACCCCTCACTTCCAAACGCGACGGCAGCGGCTCCGACAAACTCATGGGCAACCTCTTCGGCGCCCAACCCAATTCCCGTTGCGGCACCCAGGTCAGCGACATCTTCCCCCACCTGCGCGATGTCATGGACGAAGTCTGCCTCGTCCGCAGCATGAAAGCCTCCCACTTCGACCACAGCGAAGCCACCCTCGGCATGCACACCGGCTCCCCCACCTTCGCCCGCCCCAGCATCGGCTCTTGGGTCAGCTACGGCCTCGGCACCTTCAATCAAAACCTCCCCAGCTTCGTTGTCATCGCCCCGCACCTCCCCTATGGCGGCACGCAAGTTTACGCCAGCGACTTCCTCCCCGCCATCCACCAAGGCACCCGCGTCATCCCCGGCGACAACCCCATCGCCAACCTCACCGCCCCCGCCGCCACACGCCACCTTCAGTCCACCGAACTCGACCTCGTCCACACCCTCAACCAAAAACACTTCGACGCCCGTCGCCACGACAGCGCGCTCGCCGCCCGCATCAAGTCCTTCGAAACCGCCGCCCACATGCAACAGGCCGCACCCGAAGCCTTCGACCTCACCCAGGAACCCGCCCACATCCGCAACCTCTACGGCCTCGACCGCAAAACCAAAGGCCCCGGTGCCGACTTCGCCTGGCAATGCCTCGTCGCCCGCCGCCTCGCCGAACGCGGCGTTCGTTTCATCGAACTCATCGACACCGGCTCCCGCCCCAACTGGGACTCCCACGGCGACATGAAAGAACACGCCGACCTCGCCTACAACGTCGACCAGCCCACCGCCGCCCTCATCACCGACCTCAAACAACGCGGCATGCTCGACGACACCATCATCCTTTGGGCCACCGAATTCGGCCGCACCCCGGCCAAGGAAGGCAAAAACGGACGAGGTCACCACCGCGACTGCTTCAGCATCTGGCTCGCCGGTGGCGGTTTCAAACCCGGTCACATCCACGGCAGCACCGACGATATCGGACGTTACACCGAATCCAATCCCGTTGAAGTCCACGACCTTCACGCCACCATCCTCCATCAACTCGGCATGGACCACGAAAAGCTCACTTACCGCCACGCCGGTCGTGACTTCCGCCTCACCGACGTCCACGGCCACATCATCAAAGACCTCCTCGCGTAATTTCCTCCACCGCGCGTCGAGCGACCGCACCAACCGCTAACAAAGGGACATCGTGCGTCATTGAGGGTCTGTGATAGAAAAAATTCCATCATCATTCTTTCCAAAGTTGGAACAGTTCACGCTTATCAGGCCCACTGATGAAATTGTCAGCCGTTGCCTTGTCATGTCTTCTCTTCCTCGCCCACGCTCTTACCACTGCGCAAGGCCAAGCTCCCGCCCGACAAATCATCAACGACGCCATCGTTGAAGAAGATCAGGCCAAAAAACGTGACCTGATCGGCAGCCTCAGCCTGCAGGCCGACGATACCATTCCAGGTTTGCTCAGCGCCTGGAGCGATGGTCAATATTTTCTCTACACCCCACCAGAAGGAGCCCCGATCGCCATCGAGCTAGGGGCCGAAAAAGACGCGGCAGGCACGGCTGCCGTCACGAAGATTTCCGATGGTCAGCCGCTGGTCGACCCCGCTGGCCAACCCGTTCGACTCAAGGCCGATCAGCTAACCTCCGTCAAAACCAACATCGGCATCCGCCGCGCCATCAAAGGCGTTCTCGACGTTCTTGAACTCGGTGCCACCGATCCGGTCAAACGCCTGCAAGCCGCCAAAACAGTCGGTTACTCACAAGCCCTAGAAAAACTTCCTCTTCTGGAAAAACGACTTGAAGCAGAGACCGATCCCGAAGTTCTCAAGGGCGTGAAAGAAGCCGTCGGACTCGTCAAAATCAAATCACCCGATGACAAAGTTAAACTGGAAGGCTTTCAACTCCTTCAAGAACTTCAAACCCTTGGCAGCTACGACCTCATCACCGCCGGGTTGAAACAAGCGGAAACCGCCAACAACCCCGAGCTTGTCGCCGCTGCCACCGCCGCCCTCAAATCCGTAGATAGCCACCGTTCCTTCGTAAACTTCTTCGGCACCATCTTCCGCGGCACCAGCCTTGGCAGCATTCTTCTCATTGCCTCCCTCGGCCTTGCCATCACCTTCGGTCTCATGGGTGTCATCAACATGGCCCACGGGGAAATGATCGCCGTTGGTGCCTACACCACTTATGTCGTTCAAAACGTGTTCGGGGCCGGTCTCGCCCTCTCTCCTTTCGGCTTCTCCATCATGATCCCCGGCATGCACGCCACCGGAGCTTGGTATCAAACTTACTTCCTGTTCGCGTTGCCTCTTAGCTTCATCGTTGCCGCCGGTGTCGGCATCCTCCTCGAACGCGGGGTCATTCAATTCCTCTACAGCCGTCCACTCGAAAGTCTTCTCGCCACCTGGGGTGTTTCCCTCGTTCTGCAACAGCTGTTCCGTCTCACCTTCGGTGCCAATAACGTGCAAGTCAGCAGCCCCGTTTATCTCAGCGGCAACTGGACCATCAACGACATCGTGTTCAACTGGAACCGCGTCTTCGTCATTGGTTTTGCCATCCTCATCGTCTTCGGCGTCTGGCTTATCCTCACCAAAACGCCGCTCGGCCTCCTCATCCGCGCGGTCATGCAAAACCGCAACATGGCCGCCTGCATGGGCGTCCGCACCAACCGCGTTAACATGATGACCTTCGGCCTCGGCTCCGGACTCGCCGGACTCGCCGGTGCCTTCCTCAGCCAAATCGGCAACGTCGGCCCGTCCCTCGGCCAGACTTACATTGTCGACTGCTTCATGACGGTGGTTGTTGGCGGCGTCGGCAACCTCGTCGGCACCGTCG
The DNA here is from genome assembly GCF_005780165.1 of Phragmitibacter flavus. NCBI lineage: Bacteria > Pseudomonadati > Verrucomicrobiota > Verrucomicrobiia > Verrucomicrobiales > Verrucomicrobiaceae > Phragmitibacter > Phragmitibacter flavus. Next base: position 8,329 of record NZ_VAUV01000006.1, read on the forward strand.
TCAGCGCCGTTGGCATCGGCCTCGCCGATCAATCGATCCAGCAAATCCTGCTCAACCCAGTCATGGGCAAAGTGCTCGTGCTGCTCGCCATCATCCTCTTCCTGCAATGGCGCCCCGCCGGCATCTTCGTCACCCGCAGCCGCAGCCTCGACTAAAGCGTCAGCTTCAGTCTCATTCTTTAGCCTTTATCCCTTAGCCTTTATCCTTTCAACATGTCCCTAACCACCAGCACCTTCTTCAACAACAGGCGCAAGGCCGAGATCATCATCGTCGGCATCATCGCCATTCTGATGATCGTCGTGTTCCCGATTCTCAACTCCAACGGGGTGATCAGTAACTTCACCCTCAGCATCTGGGGCAAATACTTCTCCTTCGCGCTGCTCGCCATCTCCGTCGACATGTTATGGGGTTACATGGGTCTCCTAAGTCTCGGCCAGGCCCTCTTCTTCAGTCTCGGTGGTTACATGCTCGGAATGTATCTGATGCGGGCCATCGACTTCAACGGCATCCCTCCCTTCCTCGGATTCCTCGGATTCAAAGACAGCCTCCCCGCCATCTGGCAACCCTTCTCCAGCTTCCCTTTTGCGGTGGCCATGGTGCTCATCGTTCCCGGCCTGCTGGCGCTTGCCTTCGGTTTCCTCGCCTTCCGCTCCCGCATCAAAGGCGTTTATTTCTCCATCCTCACCCAGGCCCTCACTTATGGTGCCTACCTGCTCTTCTCCCGTCAGGAACTGCGCATGGGCGGTGACAACGGCTTCACCGACTTCCGCACCATTCTCGGCTATGACATCCGCAGCGATGAAACCCAGCGCACGCTCTACGTCATCACCGCCCTCACCGTGCTGCTCACCTACATCGGTCTCCGCTGGCTCAACAACACCAAATTCGGCCTCGTCCAACGTGCCATTCGCGACAGCGAAAACCGCGTGCTTTTCTCCGGCTACGCGTCTGCCCACTACAAGCTCTTCATCTTCGTCCTGTCCGCCATGATCGCCGCCATCGGGGGTGCCCTGTTCGTCACTCAGGTGCGCATCATCAACCCCGGTGAAATGACCACCGTCAAATCCCTCGAAGCCGTCGTCTGGTGCGCCATTGGTGGACGCGGCACCATCGTTGGACCCATCATTGGTGCCGTCGGTGTCAACAGCCTCAAAAGCTGGGCCTCCCGCGAATATCCCGACCTCTGGCTCTTCATCCTCGGCCTCACCTTCATGTTCGCCGTGCTCTTCATGCCCAAAGGCCTCGTCGGTCTGCCTGCCCAGTTGAAATCCTACTGGGCCAAATGGCGACCCAAGGACGAGCCCGATCCCAGCCCCTCGCCACCGGGGGACGACCTCGCCATCAGCGACGCCGTCACTGAAACCAACGCCCCCTCCACTTCCGCACCCGCCTCCAACATCGCCAGCAAATGAGCGTCGCCCAAACACCTTTCCTCCTCGCCGCCGAAGGCCTTAACAAATCCTTTCAGGGATTCCAGGCCATCCGTGACCTCTCTTTCTATCTCGACGTTGGTGAACTGCGCACCGTCATCGGACCCAACGGTGCCGGCAAAACCACCTTCCTTGACCTCATCACCGGTCGCACCAAACCCGACACCGGCACCATGCTTTTTGAGGACAGCCATGACCTCATCAGCATGAACGAATACGAGATCTACCGTCTCGGCATCGGTCGCAAATTCCAAACTCCCACCGTCTACACCGACCACACCGTTTACGAAAACCTTGTCCTCAGTCTCGCCGGTTCCCGTTCCGTCTGGAAAAGCCTTTTCAGCAAAGTCAGCCCGGACCAAAAGGACCGAATCTACGAAATCCTCAAGACCATCAAGCTTCAGGACAAAGCCGATTGGAAAGGCGGAGCCCTTGCCCACGGCCAGAAGCAGTGGCTCGAGATCGGCATGCTCCTCGCCCAGGATGCCAAGCTGCTGCTCGTCGATGAGCCCGCCGCTGGCATGACCGACGAAGAAACCTACCGCACCGGCGAACTCCTCCTCTCCCTCGCCGGCAAACACACCATCGTCGTCATCGAACACGACATGACCTTCGTCCGCCAAATCTCCCAAGGCCGCCGCGTCACCGTCCTCCACCAGGGCCACGTTCTCTGCGAAGGTGCCGTCGACCACGTGCAAAACGACGAACGCGTCATCGAAGTCTACCTCGGCCGCAAATCGAAACATTAACGAACCACACCACCCACTTCAGCCTTTTTTATCCTTTTTCCTTTCGCCTTTATCCTTTCTTCTTCCATGTCCAACGTCCTCGAAATCCGCAACCTCGAAGCCTCAATCGGCGGCAGTCGCATCCTGCGTGGCATCAACCTTGATGTTCCGACCAAATCCGTCTTCTGTCTCATGGGTCGTAACGGCGTCGGCAAAACCTCCACCTTGAAAGCCATCGTCGGACTGCTCGCCGCCAACAACGGCACCATCAACTTCGACGGCATCGAACTCACCAAACTCACCACCGACAACCGCGCCCTCACCGGACTCGGCTACGTCCCCCAAGGCCGCGAAATCTTCCCCCACCTCACCGTTGAAGAAAACCTGCACATCGGCGCCATCGCGCGTGGCAGAAAGCTCAAGTCCGAACTCGAGCGCATCTTCACGCTTTTCCCCATCATCAAAGAGTTCCTCCCTCGCAAAGGTGGTCAGCTCTCCGGTGGTCAGCAACAGCAACTCGCCATCGGCCGCGCCCTTCTCACCGAGCCGAAACTCCTCATCCTCGATGAACCCACCGAAGGCATCCAGCCCAACATCATCGACCAGATTGGCGACGCCATCAAAATGCTTCGTGAAGAAGGCAAGATGAGTATTCTCCTCGTCGAGCAATACCTCGATTTCTGCAAAGAACTCGGCGACACCTACGCCATCCTCGAACGCGGCGCCGTCGCCTCCGCCGGCCCGATGACCGAACTGACCGACGACGTCGTCAAAAAGTTCCTCACGGTCTAAAGGAGTGCGGACATTCCTGTCCGCTTCAGTTGTCAAACCTTGCTCTTCGCAAACACCGCGCGAACAAGAGCAATCCAACACGCCATCAAGGCCAGTCCCGGCAAGGCGAGCAACACCCCGCCCTTGTCGAGGTAGCGCAACCCCGGCACCCAAACATAACCCCCAATCGCGTTGAGAAGAACTCCCCAGAAAAGGAGCCAGCAAGCACTCACGCGGATCCGAAAAAATACCATCGACCCCAGCAAATAAATCCATCCGCACACCATCGTGCTGATCATTTCCGTCCGCTCGTTGGCCCCCAAAGCCCAGGCCCAACCCCACGTAAACAAGAAGATGGTTAATAACGCAAAGGCCACCGCAATAACCCCAACAAAAACACACCCACCACTGCGGATCTGATCGAGCCTATCTTCAACAGGTGACGGCATTTTTCATTCTCCAACAAATGGACCGGCTTTAGTGAGGAAATCATTTCCTAATCACCAATCGCCTCAATCTCCGGAATTCTTGCGCACAGCTTCACAATCTCCCCCGCCTCCATCACCGCAAACGCCGTCGACATCGCATCGGACAACGCCGCCGTCGGTGCCAAAGCCCAAACTCGCTCCGCCTTCACCGGCAATGGCTCCATGGTCCGCGGATTCATGATGTGCCCGCCCTTCACCTGAAATCCGCTGCCGCTCACCGCCCGCTCACACAAGCTCAACGAAACCCGCTGCGCATTGCCCACATTCACCGCCCAACCGCTCATCCCCGGGGGCGATTGCATCGCCAAAACCGTGCTGTCACCCGCATTCAACAACACCCGAGTCACCTGCCACTCCAATAACAACGCGGCGGCCTGATCCAACGCATACCCTTTGCCGATCGCCCCCAAATCCAACGCCGGAAAATCCACCAGTGCCCTTACAAATCCTTCTTCCTCAACCTTATAAACCTTCGCTCCGATCCGCGTTCTCGCCTCTTCAATCTCCCCCGGCTGTGGCGTGCGCGGTGTCCCGTCCTGGTTGCGATAAATGCCCATCAACGGCCCTACGGAAATGTCAAACGCCCCAGCGGTTTCCGCCTGCACCAACGCCGCGAGTTGCAAACAATCCATCGCCGCCAATCCCACCGGTGCATGTTCTCCTGCCCTCAACTGCTGGATCCGCGCAATGTCACTCATCGGCAAGTATCGACTCAACTCATCCTCCAGCCGGTCAATCTCCGCGAACGCTGCCTGCGCCGAACTCGCCGCATAAGCCTCATCAACCCCCTCATCTTCCGCAATCACCACTTCAAACTGCGTGGCCATCGCCAGATGGTGATATTTAAAAAATCGGCGCCCTTCCATCACCCTATTCAATCGCGTCTCCCCGGTCGAATTGCCTCACGTTTAGCCTCGCGTTTGTTCCAAAGATCCTCCCTCACCAACACCGCCAGGTTCGTTCCCGGACGCAATCCAAACACGCTGGTGACATAATCCGGCACCGGCCCGGCCTCCGCCGTCGAACTCAATATCTCCCACGCTTTGCCCTCCTGATCCAGATCCACCACCACCACTGGCGCATCCAGCTTCACCGGAAACTGGTCCACATAAGACACCCGCGGCATGTCCCTCAAATACCACGCCAGCGGCCAGCCAAATTCCCGCTGCACCACATACACCGCCATGTCGTTGCCATCAGGATGATGCTCCTTCAAATCCTCCACCAAATCCACCAGCTTGAGGAAATTGGTCGTCGTGTGCGAATACACATAAGGATTCCGTGAGTCCGCCGAATACCTCACCTCACCAGGAAACTTGTAGTCGGTCGCCATGCTCGTTTGCTGACACAGATGATAAACCCCGCCCGTCAAAATCAGCAACCACAGCGCCTTCAAAATCCACGGCCCTGTTGACACGAACACCCACCTCACCCCCAACCCCGCGAGCAGAGGCAGCGCAAAATTCACTCCAAGAATCGTCCACGGCGTCTTGTAGGGAATCAACGAATAAAGCGCCAGCAACACCACCGTGTAAACCGCCAGAAATACCTGCGCCGCATGCAGATTCTTCGCCAGCTTCGGCTGGAAAAACACACTTAAAATCCCCATCAACGCCAGCACCCCCGTCATCAACTCCGTCCATAAAAACCCATCTTTGTGCCAGAACAGCACCCCAAGATAATACGTCCACGGCTTCTCATGCCCGCTTCCCTCCGACCTCTGCAAATAACTCAAGTAAGTCGTCGCACTCTCCAACACTCCCGTCCATTCGCGAAACCCATTGGAAAACTGCCACACCGAAACCACCGTCGCTGAAAAGCCCAGCCAGAACCACGAACGCCACGTCACCCGACCCCCGCCCCGCTTCGGTGAGAACGTCAGCCTCGTCGACTTCGCCTCAAACGTCCCACCCATCATCTTCACCGCCACCACCCCGGCAAAAATCGCCGCCATTGGAAAAACAAACGTCTCTTTCGTGGCATGCATTGCCCCCATGCAGGCTCCCGCCAGCAGCAGCCACCAGACGTTCCGCCATTTCGTCCAGCTCCACAACGCTCCCAACATCAAACCACCCAAAAACACCATCGGCACCTCCATGATGTAATAGCGGCTGTAAAAATTCATCATCGGCGACACCGCCAACAAAATCGCCGCCATCGCCGTCCCCGTCTTGCCCAGCACATCCAAAAAAAACAGCGGCAGCAAAATCATCGCGAACCCGAAAATCGCCACCACCGCGCGAAACCGCCGCTCGTTCATCTCATCCGCATCCATCCCCCGCACCACCCCCATCGCCCGCGTCGCCTCATGCAAAAATGGCCCGTGGTAGTCCTTCGGATCATACTTAAAAAATCCCGTCCGCCAAAACTCCTGCGTTTTCAGCGCCAGGATCGCCTCATCCGTGTGCATCGGCTTCTTGCCGAGATCCGCAAAACGATACATTCCGCCCAGCGCCAGCGCGAGAGCGAACAAAAAGACAAAACTTTTCCATCCCAGAAGGGCAGTTTTACGCGGCATAGACAATGTCGATATAGCCCCCGTCACCCCACCCCGTCAAACCCCAACCCTCACGCGAAATTCCGACCTCTTTCACCGTATCCCCTTCCACTGGTAATTTTCGAATGTCCAAAATCCCCACAATCGGACTAAACTGGATACCCACGCCTGCATGAATCCGCCCCTCATCCGCTTTCTCCTGTCACTGGTCCTTGCCTTGTTTGCCAGCAACCTGGCGGCATCTGCACCCGACCCCACCGAGTTCTTTGAGAAAAAAGTTCGCCCCATTCTTATCGAACGCTGCTTCGAATGCCATTCCAACACCGCCAAAATCAAAGGCGGACTCGCTCTCGACAGCAAACACGACTGGACCACCGGCGGCGACACCGGCCCCGCCATCATCCCCGGCCAGCCCGAAGAAAGCCTCCTCATCCAAGCCATCACCTGGAGCGATCTCGACCTCCAGATGCCCCCCAAAAAGAAACTCTCTGACTCCGAAATCCACATTCTCACCACCTGGATTGCCAATGGAGCCCACGATCCCCGCGAAAGCTCCGCCTCCTCCACCCCACGGCCCACCATGGCCACCACTGTTGAACAAGGCCGGCAATTCTGGTCCTACACCCCCATCCAAAACCCGGATCTCCCCAAAGTCGCCGACCCCAGCTGGCCAAGCCATCCCATCGACCACTTCATCCTCGCCAAACTCGAACAAAACCACCTCACCCCCGCCCCCGACGCCGCCCCCGAAGTCCTCGTCCGCCGCCTCGCCTACAATCTCATCGGCCTCCCCCCCACCCCCACCCAAATCGATCAATTCACCAAGCACGCAAGCACCGACCGACCCGCCGCCATCCTTGCCCTCATCGACGAACTGATGGCCTCCCCCCACTTCGGCGAAAAATGGGCCCGCCACTGGCTCGACATCCCCCGCTTCGCCGAATCCAGCGGCGGCGGACGCACCCTCCTCTTCAAAGACGCCTGGCGCTACCGCGACTACATCATCCACGCCTTCAACCACGACCGCCCCCTCGACCAGCTCATCCGCGAACACATCGCCGGCGACCTTCTTCCCGCCACCACTCCCGACGACCGCACCCGCAACCTCATCGCCACCGGCTTCCTCGCCCTCGGCCCCACCATCTACGAAGAACAGGACAAACAACAGCTCCGCTTCGACATCATCGACGAACAACTCGACACCCTCGGCAAAGCCTTCCTCGGCCAGACCATCAGTTGCGCCCGCTGTCACGACCACAAATTCGACCCCATCACCCACGCCGACTACTACGCCCTCGCCGGTATCTTCGCCTCCACCCGCACCCTCGCCGACTATAAGGCAAACGTCGCCACCTGGGTCACCACTCCCCTTCCCCTCGCCCCCGACCAGGAAAAACACCACCACGATCTCGAAACCCGCTATACCACCCTCGAAAAAACTCTCAAACAAAACAAAAACCAGCTCGCCAAGCTCAAAGACCAAACCACCGGCCTCGCCTTCAAAACCAACCAGCCCATCCCCCTCAAGGAAGTCCCCGGCATCGTCCTCGACGACTCCCAAGCCCAGGCCAACGGCGATTGGAAACACTCCCGCTATTCCTCCCACTACTTCGGCGAAGGTTATCTTCACGACCAAAACACCGGCAAAGGCAGCAAAACCCTCACCTTCACCCCCAAACTCCCCGCCTCCGGCCGTTACGAAATCCGCCTCGCCTACACCCCCCAACATGACCGCGCCAAAAACGTTCCCATCCACATCTTCCATGCCCTCGGCGACCAGACCATCCACGTCGACCAAACCCAAACCCCCGACATCGAAAACCGCTTCGTCTCGCTCGGCACCTTCACCTTCGAAAAAGACGGCGACGCCTACCTGATCATCTCCAACGAAGGCACCGAAGGTTTTGTCACCGTCGACCTCCTCCAGTTTCTCCCCGAAGGCAGCAGCGACCAACTCGCCGCCAAACCCACCGACAAACAAAAGGGCAAATCGCAGGTCAATATCGCCCTTCGCGACCTTCAAAAACAAATCAAAGAGCAGGAGTCCGCCCTAAAGGAACTCAAGGCCACGCGCTCCCTTCGTCCCGTCGCCATGACCGTTCGCGAAGAAGACACCATCGCCCCCACACAAATCCGCATACGCGGCGACGTCCACCAGCCCGGTCCCACCGTCCCCCGTGGATTCCTAAGTGTCGTCACCCCACAAAACCCGCCCATTCCCGACCACCAAAGCGGTCGCCTCGAACTCGCCGAATGGCTCACCAATCCGCAAAACCCCCTGACTGCCCGCGTGCTCGTCAACCGCATCTGGCACGCCCTCTTCGGAGCCGGACTCGTCCGCACCACCGATAACTTCGGCACCACCGGCGACGCCCCCAGCCATCCCGAACTCCTCGACTACCTCGCCCAACAGCTCGTTCAAAACCAGTGGAGCACCAAAACCCTCATCCGCCAGATCCTCACCACCCGCACCTGGCAGCTCGCCCACGGCACCCAACCTTCCGATCCCGACAACCGCCTTCTTTCCCACGCCCATCGCCGACGTCTCGACGCCGAACCCATCCGCGACACCATCCTCATCGCCGCCAACACCCTCGACCCCAAAATCGGCGGCACCAACATCGAAGGTGCCTCCGAAACCGACGCCGCCTCAGAATCCGCCTCCAACATCGAATACCACTACCAGTTCAACGACACCCGACGCAGCATCTACACTCCCGCCTTCCGCAACAACCGGCTCGAGATCTTCGAGATCTTCGACTTCGGCGACATCAACACCGCCCAAGGCCAGCGACAAACCAGCACCGTCGCCCCCCAGGCCCTCTACTTCCTTAACAACCCCTTCGTCCTCCAACAATCCCAGCAAGCCGCCCAACACGCCCTCACCAACCCGTCCACGCCCACCGACGAAAAACGACTCGACCACGCCTTCCTCACCACCCTCAGCCGGCTCCCCACCGCCACCGAACGCGACCACTGCCAGCACTTCCTCGACTCCTCCACCCTCCCCGACGAACAGACTTGGGCCGCCCTCTACCAATCCCTCTTCGGCTCCCTCGACTTCCGCTACCTCGACTAATTTCACTTCCGACTTCCGACTTCCCACCTCCCACTTCCCACTTCCGACTTCCATGATCACTCGTCGTTCCCTCCTTCAACGCACCGGCTGCGGCTTCGGCTCCCTCGCCCTCGCCGGACTCGCCAACGCCAGTTCCCAAAACTCCTCCGCCGCCACCCAAACTCACGCGCACTTTCCGCCCAAGGCAAAACGCATCATCTTCCTCTTCATGGCCGGCGGCGTTAGTCATGTCGACAGCTTCGACCACAAACCCCACCTTTACCAAGCCGACGGCCAGATGCTCGACTTCGCCGATCAACGCGCCATCAAACGCGGCGGCACCGGAGCCAACCGACGCGTCATGAAACCCCTCTGGGAATTCAAACAACGCGGCCAAAGCGGCCTCTGGGCCTCCGACCTCTTCCCCAACATTGCCTCCAAACACATGGACGACCTCTGCGTCATCTGCTCCATGCACACCGAAGGCGTCGCCCACGGACCCGCCACCCTCTTCATGCACACCGGAGCCGCCAACTTCGTCCGTCCCTCCATGGGCTCCTGGCTTCTTTACGGACTCGGCACTGAAAACCAAAACCTCCCCGGCTTCGTCAGCATCGGCCCCTCCCTCGGCAACGGCGGACCCCGCAACCACGGCAGCGCCTTTCTTCCCGCCATCCACCAGGGCACCCCCATCGGACGCGCCGGCGTCAGCGCCCACGACCTCAGCTTCCGCAACATTCACTCCGCTCGCGACCTCCCCAGCGCCCGCCAGCAATTCGAACTTCAGCAAGCCCTCAACCTCGGCCAGCTCAGCGCCAAACCCGGCGATCCCGAACTCGAAGCCCTCGTCAACAGCTACGAACTCGCCTGGCGCATGCAAACCAACGCCCCCGGGGTCGTCGACCTCACCCGCGAAACCCAAGCCACCCTCAATCTTTACGGCGTCGATCAAAAACCCACCGACGATTTTGCCCGCAAGTGCCTTATGGCCCGTCAACTCAGCGAAGCCGGCGTCCGTTTTGTGCAGGTCAACTACAACACCAACAGCTCCAGCAATCCCGCTTGGGATCAGCACAGCGACATGCCCAAACACGCCGAGCACGCCGCCGCCGTCGACCAACCCATCGCCGCCCTCCTCACCGACCTCAAAGCCCGCGGCCTCCTTGAAGACACCATCGTCTGGTGGGGCGGCGAATTCGGCCGAACTCCCTACGCCGAAAACAACGGCACCGGTCGCGACCACAACCCCAGCGGTTTCACCATGTGGCTTGCCGGTGGCGGATTCAAACCTGGCCACGCCCACGGCAACACCGACGAGTTTGGTCATTACGCCATCGAAGACAAAGTCCACATGCACGATCTCCATGCCACCCTGCTTCATCAAATGGGCCTCGACCACGAGCGCCTCACCTACCGCTACGATGGCCGCGACTTCCGGCTCACCGATGTGCATGGTCATGTGGTCAAAGAAATCATCGCCTAACTCCACGCCTCAGTCACTCGTCCTCGACATGAGGCACTTCGCTGAAACAATCAACTTCCAAGTCAGCTAAAACCCCCTGAGCCGGATCTTCCTCCTACTCCTACTCTTCCTCCTACTCCCGACACAGCGGACCGGAAACTGACTCGCTACCAAAAAATGACCGTTTCTACCCGCACAGCTCTGGTCATGCGCGGCTTTCGAGGACGAGTAGGAGAACGAGGACGAGGACGATCCCTCCAGCACCCCGATCAAACATTCGGTCCCTTCAAGAGTCCAAGATCTTTCGAGTGCGGAGTAAGAGTAGGAGGAAGAGTAGGAGGAAGAGTAAGAGGAAGAGTAGGAGGAAGAGTAGGAGGAAGAGTAAGATTTCCCACCCTTGACCCCCATCCCCCCCACATCGAAGCTATCTCATCCCCCCAACCTGACCCATCATGCGCATCCTCCTCGTCGAAGACGCCGCCTCCATTCGCAAACCAGTCGTAAGGGCACTCAAAGCGTCGGGATTTGCCGTGGACTCTACCGGTGACGGCGTGGAGGGCTGGCAGATGGCGCAAGATCATGATTATGACGTGATCATTCTCGACATCATGTTGCCTGGCATGGATGGACTTGAAATTCTGCGCCGGCTTCGAACCTCTGGAAATGAAACCCCTGTGTTATTCCTTACGGCCAAGGATGCCATCGAGGATCGCGTTGCGGGTTTGCGACTTGGTGCGGATGACTACCTAACAAAATCTTTTGCCGTCGAAGAACTGCTTGCCCGGGTTGATGCGTTGGGGCGCAGAAAGTATGCGAAGCGTTCTCCCCTGCTTGTTGCAGGCGATCTGGAGCTCGACCAGGCAGCGAAAAAAGTCCGCCGCGCTGGGCGCGAACTGAACCTTACGCCGCAGCTTTTCTCACTGTTGGAGTATCTGCTTTTGCGAAAGGGGCATGTCGTCTCACGCACAGAAATTGAGGAACACATTTACGATGAACTGGCTTCTCCCATGAGCAATGTGGTCGACACGGCGGTATGTGCTTTGCGTCGCGCCATTGCGCTTTCCGATGAGAGCGAACCGATTATCCATACACGTCGCGGGATGGGTTATGTGATTCCCGAATCCCCATGAGAAGCATCCGAGCTCAACTTCTTCAATGGCTGCTGCCCGGCATCGTTTTTGTGTGCGTCATCGCCAGCGCGGGGATGTATTATTCGGCAAAGCAGGCCATGGATGCGGATCTCGACGCCCAACTTGGCAGACTGGCGGGCTCAGCGCGACTGGCCCTGCGCAATCAGACGACCATCGACCTCGGCGGCGCACGTGTCCCGGCTTTGAGAGCTTTCCTCGCCAAGGAAGAATTTCAACAGCCAGGCCAGTATTTTGAATTGTGGTCATCTGCAGGAAAGCCGGAACGCCGGTCGCTAAATCTGGGCAAAGCGGATCTGCCTCGACCATCCGAATTGACACGCGACGGCACCCGTTATGACGCTCAACTGGAAAACGGTGAACGGGTTCGCGTCATCGCGATGCAATATCCCCAAAGCACCAACAATGAGCCACTGGATTTTGCGGTCGCTTTAAGCCGAAGCGAGGGGGAATCTCGCTTGTCCCGGTTGTTGGCGGATCTGATCATTGGGGGTGTGGTGTGCTGCGCCATGCTTTGCCTGCTGCTGATACTGGCGCTGCGTTATGCCTTGCGCCCGCTGGAGCGCGTTGGCGAGCAGGCTGCAGCAATGGGGGCCAATTCACTGCATGAGCGATTTGCCACGGAAGCCATTCCATCGGAGATCGCGCCCATTGTCACGCGATTGAATGATCTGATGTCGAGACTTGAACAAGGTTTCGAACGCGAGCGAAGGTTCAGCAGCGATCTGGCTCACGAATTACGCACGCCACTTGCCGCAATCCGAACCACCAGTGAAGTGGCCGCCAAGTGGCCGGATCAGTCGTCACTAGATGACTTTCATGACATCACCAAGGCTGCCACGCATTTGCAGCAAACTGTCGATAGCCTGCTGCTGCTTTCACGCATCGACATGGCCTCCGCCAACGTCAGCCTCCAATCCGTCGTTCTGCGCCCGCTGATTGAAGAATGTGTCTCCCTTCACACACCCCGCGCCCAACAACGCGACCTCACCTTCAACCTGCAACTGGATGCCGCATCCGACATAGAAACCGATCCAAGTCTGTTGCGCATCATCGCCAGCAATCTAATTGCCAACGCTACCGAATATGCTCCGCATGGATCCGAGATTGTCATCATCGCAACCAACGACCATCCCATCCTGCGCATCGAAAATCTCGCCCCCGACCTCACCCCTGAAGACATCCCCCGCCTGTTCGACCGCCTTTGGCGAAAAGACGCCACGCGCAACGACAGCTCCCATTCTGGCCTGGGCCTGTCCATAGCATCGAGCGGTGCCCAAGCTCTCGGATGCACCCTCCACGCAGAACTGCTCGAGACCGGCACCCTCCAAATTTCGCTATTTCCCGAAAAATAATCGTCCCATCTCATCTTCCGCTCATGTTTGAAATGCAAAGATGGCGGCATGAACCTGTTCTCCGCCTTTTTCTCAGGCTTCACCGTCCTCGCAGTGACCGCTGCCCAAGCAGCAGCAGAACCTGGCGCGAGCCCTGAAGGCATTGCGTTCTTCGAAAGTAAAATCCGCCCGGTGCTCATCGACAAATGCTACCAATGCCATTCCGCCGAGGCCGACAAAAACAAAGGCGGACTCACTCTCGATACCCGCGAAGGTTCACTCCATGGTGGCGAAAATGGACCCGCCGTCGTGCCGGGCGATCTTGTGGCAAGTTTGCTCATCGAAGCCATCCGCTATCACAACAAAGACTCGGCCATGCCGCCGGAAAAGTCGGGTGGAAAACTGCCGGACAATGTCATCAAGGACTTTGAAAAATGGGTGCAACTTGGCGCACCAGATCCACGCGACGGAGCCCTGAACCTTACGAAAAAATCGAATCCCGAAGCAGCAAAGGAATGGTGGGCATGGCAACCTCCAAAGATCTGGCCTGTGCCCACAGTCAAAGACACCGCCTGGCCAAGGAATGACATCGACCGTTATCTTCTCTCATCACTTGAAGAAAAGAATCTCAAACCGGTTAATGATGCCGACAGACTGACGCTATTGAGGCGGGTTACCTTCGACCTCACCGGATTGCCGCCAACACCGCAGGAAGTCACCGCATTTTTCAAAGACACATCTCCCGATGCGTTTAAAAAAGTGGTCGACCGTCTGCTCGATTCCCATCACTTCGGCGAAAGATGGGGCCGTCACTGGCTCGATGTCAGCCGCTACGCGGAAAGCACAGGCAAGGACATCAATCTTGCCTATCCGCATGCATGGAGATACCGCGATTATGTCATTGCTGCCTTCAACAGCGACAAGCCTTATGATCAGTTCCTGCGCGAACAACTCGCTGGCGATCTCCTGCCAGCAAAAGACGACAAGAAGCGCGCCGAACAGCTGGTTGCCACAGGCTTTCTGGCCATGGGCACCAAGAGTGTCAATGAAGCCAATCCCCGCCAGTTTGCGCTGGACTTGGCCGATGAACAAATCGATACCGTTTCGCAGGCCATCCTCGGCGTCACTGCTGCCTGCGCGCGCTGCCATGACCACAAATTCGATCCGATTTCGCAGAAGGAATATTCTGCCATGGCGGGCATTTTCCTCTCGACCGATACCCGTTATGGAACCTTTTTCGCCGCTCAAAATCGCAGCGCTGCTGATCTGATCGAACTGCCGAAAGGGGCCGATGCACCCGTGTTCCCACTTGTCCTGTCCCCGCAGGAGCGAGAGAAAAAGCAGGCCGATCTCGAAGGCTATCTTCAGCAGGCCAATGACATGGCTTCCGCGACTTTTGGTCAGTCTTCGCGCAGTTCCCGATCCAGTCGCCAGCCGCGAAATCAGCAAATGCTGCTGTTGCTGCGCATGAATCAAATCGGCCTGCTGGAGACCGAATTAAAATCCTTCGATGAAAGCGGCAAGATGCGTCCTCTCGCCATGGGTGTGCTGGATCAGCCAGTCCGACGCGAGGAAACCGGCACGCGCACGCGAGAAACACCCCGCTATGCCTCCAGCACGCCAGAGCAGGCCATTGCCTCACGCTTTCTGGAAAGAGATGGGCGTTTTTCCAGGCCACCTGAGTTCAAGATCATTACGGATTCGCCAATCTATGCCCGCGGCGAGGTGAGCCAGCCAGGAGAGAAAGTTCCTCGGGGATTTCTGTCGGCGCTCACGCACCAGACTCCGCCCGTGATTCCCGCAACCAGCAGTGGACGACGCGAACTGGCGGAATGGATGCTGGCAGAAAGCCATCCATTGACCGCACGTGTCATGGCCAATCGTGTCTGGCAACACCTGTTTGGACAAGGCCTCGTCAACACGCCTGATAATTTTGGAACCACGGGCAGCCAGCCCAGCAATTTGGCACTGCTCGACACCCTGGCCATCAAGTTTCGCGAAGGTGGCTGGTCGGTAAAAAATCTTATCCGAGGGATCGTCAACAGCCGCGCTTATCAACTCTCCTCGACCTATGACGAAACGAACTTTGCCGCCGATCCGGAAAACTCCCAAATCTGGCGAATGAACAAGCGACGGCTCGATGCCGAATCCATCCGTGACGCCACCCTGGCCATTTCTGGACAACTGGACCTTCGCCCACCAATCGGCTCTCCCATTGCCATGCGCGGCAACGGTCCCATTGGCGAATTTAGGCAGTTTCCCAACGCGGGAATTGCCGAGGAGTTACTTGTCGAAGCAGGCACCCGCACCAATGCCCGTTCCGTCTATCTTCCAATCGCCCGGGACATGCTGCCTGATGCGCTTGCCGTGTTCGACTTTGCCGAGCCTGGTTTTGTGAATGGCAGCCGCGAGGTCACCAATGTGCCGGAACAAGCACTCTACATGCTGAATTCTCCCACTCTCGCAACCGCCGCTCAAAAGCTTTCGGAACGGGTGCTAACTGCCTATCCGACCAGCGCAACCATTGATGCGCCTGCCACCCTCGCTCAGCGCGTCCAGCATGCCTACGGTCTCGTCTTTGCTCGAGTTCCCAGCGAAGCAGAACGCCAAGCTGCTTTCAACTTCTTCGCCAAGTTTCCCACTGCCTCCTCGGAGGATGGGCATCAGGGATCAACTACCATCACCGAAGGCAGCGCAGCCGCCTGGACTTCCTTCTGCCGTGCCCTCTTTGCGAGTGCCGAATTCCGCTACCTTAACTAAACCACTTTCTTTATTGATATGAATTTCTCCGCCTCCCCTGATCCTCGCTCGCCCCACTTTGGTCGTCGTGAAATGTTAAAATCCCTTTCCAGCGGCTTTGGTTATCTGGCCTTTGCAGGTCTTGCCACCCAAGCTTCGCAAGCCGCCGCTCCACCACGCGAAGGCCCGCTTGCACCCAAAGCGTCGCACTTCCCGGCGCGTGCGAAACACGTGATTTTCCTCTGCATGCGCGGTGGTCCATCCCATGTGGACACGTTCGATTACAAACCGAAACTCAGCGCCGACAGTGGCGCTGCGGGGCAACGACCTGGAACCAAGCTGCTGGGTTCAAAATGGAACTTCGCCCAGCACGGGCAAAGCGGGCTATGGATTTCCGAACTCTTCCCCAATGTCGCAAATCATGCCGATGATCTTTGTGTGTTGCGCTCCATGCAAACCGATCTGCCTTCTCATCCGCAGGCTTTTCTTCAAATGCACACCGGCTCCTTTCAGTTCGTGCGACCATCTCTCGGCGCATGGACGCTTTATGGTCTCGGCACTGAAAACGAAAATCTTCCCGGCTTTGTGACCCTCACTCCACCAGGTGCTTCTGGCGGGGCGCAAAACTACGGCTCCTCATTTCTTCCTGCGATCTATCAAGGCACCCGCCTCGGAACCGATACCCGTCCCATCGCTGGCGCTCAAATCCGCAACCTCAAATCACCGCTCAACAGCGAAGTTCAAAGGGCTGAACTCGACTTGGTGCAGACACTGAATCGCGAATCCTTGCGACGGGACCAATTCAATCCTGCCGTCGAAGGCGTGATCGAGAGCTATGAACTGGCGTTCCGCATGCAGAAGGAGATGCCGCAGGTGATGGATATCGAAGGCGAGAGCGCCGCGACGAAAAAACTCTACGGTCTCGAAAACACCAGCACCGCTGACTTCGGGCGCAAATGCCTGCTGGCGCGCCGTTTTGTCGAAGCAGGCGTCCGTTTTGTGGAAATTTCCCACGGAGACTGGGATCAACATTTTAATCTCACCAGCGCGCTCGGAGCCAACTGTCGTTCCGTGGATCAACCCATTGCCGCGCTGCTCACGGATCTCAAGGAGCGCGGGTTGCTCAAAGATACCCTGGTCATCTGGGGTGGCGAGTTTGGCCGAACCCCCCACGCGCAGGGTGGTGATGGCCGCGATCACAACAACAAAGCCTTCACCATGTGGATGGCCGGAGGTGGTGTCAAAGGCGGCTTCGCGCACGGCATGACCGATGATTATGGTTATGAAGCCATCGACAACAAAATGCATGTCCATGATCTCCATGCCACCATTCTGCATCTGCTGGGTCTTGATCACGAAAAACTCACCTATCGTTACGCTGGACGCGACTTCCGGCTCACCGATGTGCATGGTCATGTGGTCAAAGAAATCATCGCCTAAAAGATCTCTCCGACCCCACGCCTCAGTGTTTCGTCCTCGTCCTCCTACTCGAACTCGTCCTCGACACCCGCCGCTCCGCTGAAACGATAAATTCCCAAGTCAGCACACACCCCCTGAGCCGGATCTTCCTCCTACTCCTACTCTTCCTCCTACTCCCCGCCCAACGGATCGGAAACTGACTCGCTGCCAAACGAGGCAGCGGTCCAAAGCGCACACCTCTGGTCATGCGCGGCTTTCGAGGACGAGTAGGAGAACGAGGACGAGGACGATTCCCGCCAACACCCCGATCAAACATTCGGCCCCCTCAAGAGTCCAAGATCCTTCGAGTGGGGAGTAAGAGGAAGAGTAGGAGGACGATTAAGATTTCCCAACCTTGACCCCCAACCCCCAATCCCAGATAATCACCCCATGCGGCACCTCCTCCCTACCCTCATCACCCTTTTCCTCTCCATCCCGCTCCACGCCGGACTCGTCTTCGACCAAAATCCCCTCGAACTCAAACCCGGTCCCGCTGACGAAGTGGTCGAAGCCAAATTCACCTTTCACAACGGCGGCGACAAACCCATCACCATCACCGGTCTCGACAGCAACTGCTCCTGCCTCGAAGCCAACATGGACAAAGCCACCTACCAGCCCGGCGAAAAAGGCTCCGGCACCGCCACCTTCAAAGTCAGCACCTTCGTCGGCAAACACGAAAAATCTCTGCGCATCAGCACCAACGACCCCAAAGAGCCCGAACAAACCCTCACCACCATCATCGACATTCCCGTCATCGTCGACGTCCAGCCCAAAACCCTCCAGTGGGTCCTCGGCGAAGCCCCCACCGCCAAATCGGTCGACATCACCATTGCCGGACCCGATCCCGTCCACATCAAAAACGTCACCGCCACCCGCGACAACGTCACCTTCACCCTCGAAGAAGTCGAACCCGGCCGCAAATACCGCATCAACCTGCAGCCCAAAGACACCGAAACCGTCACCATCGGCGCCCTGCGCATTGAAACCGACAGCCAATACAAACGCCACACCCGCCAGCTCGCCTTCTTCAACATCGTCCGCCCCTCACAAACCTCTAAAAAGTGAACCCCTCACCCAAGACCCAATCATAAATCCCAAATCATCAATCATAAATCCCTCCCCCATGCGCACCATTGCTGAAGCCACACTCATCGTCCTTCTCACCCTGGTCGCCGCCACCGCCACCCACCACTTCCACCCCCGCGCCCCGGCGTGGCACCTCATCGACGAACCGCTTCTCGACGACGAAGTCACCCTCGCCTCCATCACCCAACAATGGAACAACGACGTCCTGTGGATCGACGCCCGTCCCCGCAGCGACTACGAAACCGCCCACATTCCCGGTGCCCTCCTGCTCAATGAACAGGAAGCCAATGACCTCCTCTTCGACTACTTTGAAACCCTCCAGGACAACACCAAACCCATCGTCATCTACTGCGGTTCCGAAGCCTGTCAGGCCAGTCGCAAAATGAAAGACTACCTCCGCGAACGCCTTCCCACCGCCGACATCTATCTCCTCAAAGGCGGCTGGAAAAGCTGGACCACAAGCCAGTCTTCACCGGCAACTCCCCAACCTTAGTTCGGTTCAATTCAATTCTGGCCAACACCGCCGCTCATCGAACCACGCCGCACCACCTCCTCCTGCACCAATCGCGCACGAGCCAAGGCCATCGGCTCCCCAGCTTCGCGGGTCCTCACCATTTCACCGATCACGGCCAGTTGCCGATTCCGCTCCGCCGCCAGAATTTTCCCTGGTTCCTCGCGCAGTTTTGCAGATTGCGTCAGATAAATCCCAAAAAGCCCCTTCAAGCTTTCCGGCCAGCCCACCGCCGCCTGTGCAGGTGCCCGCAATTTGTTCGTCACCCGCGAGATTTCGCCCAAGTAAGCCTCACGTGCCGTCCCGCGCAAACTCGGCACCGCCCGCTGCAGCGCCGCCAGGTATTTCGCCTCCAGATCCGCCAGCGCCAGCGCCGGATTTGCCGACCCCGCCTTCGCCAAAGCAGACGCCCACTCGCCCGCCAGCGAACTCCGCAACGACGCCAAATCAGGATCAAACACCTCCAACTTTTCAAATTCGCGCCGCGCCCGCACCAACCGACCTGCCTCTGACTCCAAATCCCCCAACTTCGGCAACCGCCACACATGCAATGCAAAATCCCCATCCTTCTGCGGCGGCGATCCCCAGCGCATGCCCCCGCCCGACAGCAGCCACTGCTCGTCCGCACTCACCGCCACATGCGACGTGCAAAATGTCTCCGACTCCATCCGGAACACCTCTTTGCCCGTCATCACCTCCCAAATCCGGATCGTCTTGTCCTGCGCACTGCTCAGCAAAAACCGCCCCCCTTCAAGAAATTGCATCGACTCCACCATCCCCTCGTGTCCCACGCACGAAGCCACATCCCGGTCTGACTCCACATCCACCACCAACAGCCGGTTCCCCTGCGTGAAAGCCACCAAAGCCCCATCCTTCGAAACCGCCACCCGCGACGGCACCATCGGCCGCGCCTGCAAGCGCTTCAACGGAGCCGCCTCCTGCAAATCGCCCATCCACAATTCCATGCTGATCCCCTGCTGATCCCTTCCGCCCCCCACCGTAAAAAATCTCTGCGCCTTGCCGCCACCCGGAGCCAATGCCAGCGCATTCACAATCTTGCCCCACTTGTCCAACACCGCCCGCCGCTTTCCCCCGTCCTGCCACGGCCACGCCCGCAACGAAGCCCCCATTTCCGTGCAGGCACTCAGCAACCACCGGCCATCCTCCGAAAACGCCAGACCCGTCACCTCCCGACCCGATGACGCCGTCTGATTCACCAGCTCCCCCGACGTCGCATCCCAAACCCTCAACATCTGGTGACCGCTCCCTGCCGCCACAAACTTCCCATCCGGCGACACCGCCACCCGCTGCATGCCATTTTCAAATGGACCAAACTTCAAAATCGTCACCCCCCTCACCACATCCCAAATCCGCACCGTGCCATCCGAACTCGACGTCGCCGCCCGACGCTGATCCGGAAAAATCGCCACTCCGGTGATCACATCCTCATGACCTTCCTGCATCTGCGAAACATGTCCGGCTGGCACCTTCGCCAGCTCAAGCGTCTCCTCAGGCACCACCTCCGCAACCACCGTCCCTGTCGCGACCTGATCCCCTTCCAGCACCTCACCCAGTTTGGTTGAAATCGAATCCACCATGTCCCGCACGCCCCCCCCCGTCGACAGCATTTTCTCCACCGCCATGATTCCCGGCACCGGCTTGGGTTGCTTCGCCTGCTCCTGCTGCCACCACAACCACGCCGCCAATCCCGCCAGCATCACGATCGAACTCAACACCAGCAACCCAAACCCACTTGATCTCTTCACCACCGGCGGCGGCCCCATGTCCATCAATCTCCCACTCGCCGTCCTCGGCAAATGCGCCTCCCGCCTCGGCGAAGTCGCCTTCAAAATCGCGGCCCGCATCTCCCGGACATCGCGAAACCGCTGATCCGGATTCTCATGAGTCGCCTTCTGCACCACCTCGTTCCAGGCCCCTCCATCCGGCAACAACGCACAGGTCTTGCGTCCGTCATGCCACGGCACCCGACCCGTCAGCATTTCAAAAATCACAATCCCCAGCGCATACACATCCGCCCGGTGATC
This sequence comes from Phragmitibacter flavus, assembly GCF_005780165.1. Classification (NCBI taxonomy): domain Bacteria; kingdom Pseudomonadati; phylum Verrucomicrobiota; class Verrucomicrobiia; order Verrucomicrobiales; family Verrucomicrobiaceae; genus Phragmitibacter; species Phragmitibacter flavus. The sequence goes on from NZ_VAUV01000006.1 coordinate 29,084, forward strand.
CACCCTGCCCCCGTCCATGATCTCCGGCGCGACATAATCCGGCGTGCCCAATGCCACCTCATCCTCCTGCGCTGCCATCGGCCTCGACAACCCAAAATCCACCACCTTCACCCGACCTTCCTGATTGATCAAGATGTTCGAAGGCTTGATGTCCCGATGCAGAATCCCATGCTCATGCGCAAAAATCAGCGCGTCACAAAGCTGCAACGCAATCGACTTCACCTTCGGCACCGTCAACCGGTTCAGTCGGATGATGTTGTGCAACGTGTCCCCATCCACGAATTCCATCACCAAATAGAACCATCCATCATCCGTCACCCCAAAATCGTGCACTGCCGCAATGTTGTTGTGCGTCAACCGCGCCATCGACCGCGCTTCCCGCGTCATGTGACCCGCAAAATCCACCTCCCCCTCCGGCATCGGCGGCAGCACCTTCACCGCCACATGTCGTTCCAACGAAGCCTGTCGCGCCAGATACACCGCCCCCATTCCTCCTTGCGCGATAAAATCGCAGACCTCATAGCGCGGCAGCATCGCCGCCAGCTCGGCAAGCGAGGGCGGTTCAAAAGAATCCGGCTGTTGGGCAGATGCCATCGGTGAAAAATAGAGGATTTCGCCCCACGAATTTACCGCCCATCGCAAAAATAAGGAATGACAAACTGCGCCACCTCTCTGCAATCGCACCTTTTTCTCCTCCCCTTACTCCTACTCTTCCTCCTACTCCCCACTAAAACCATCATCTCTTCTAAGAATCACCAAACGATTCGGTGATACCTCTTCAGACTCGTCCTCGTCCTCGTTCTCCTACTCGTCCTCGATAGCCACGCATCGCCAGCCGACACGTCTTCAAACCCAAAAAATCTCCACCAGCCGATCATCATTCGTCATTCGAAGCCCCCAAACCCAGCCACGTCCACTGCTCGAGGACGAGTAGGAGAACGAGAACGAGGACGATTACCTCCACCTTCCCCCTCTACTGCTCCTCAGGACGCGAAAACACCCCATCCTGACTCAGCACCACACGAAATCCCACCTCATCCATCCTCGCCCCTTGCGGCACCGCCCGACGATGCGACGACAGCAATTCCTCGCGCTTCCGACTCTTCCAACTCCCACCCCTCACCACTCCCTGCGTCCGCAACTTCTCGTCCGTGCCGCCAAATTCACCAGTCACCCACTCCGCCACATTGCCCGACAAATCAAAGAACCCATACAAATTGCTCGGAAACGACCCCGCCGGAGCCAGTCCCGCAAAATTGTCCTGCAAATTCTCCAACGCATCCTTCGAGTTCGCCTTCCGCGCCGCCGTCAAATCCCAAACATTCCCCTCCGCCCTTGGCGGCGGCCAGCTGAAACCCCAAGGATAAATTCCCTCCACCCGATTGCTCCGCTCCGCAGGAGACTCCCCACGCTCCCTCGGCAAATTCGCCGCCATGCTCCACTCGTCATCCGTCGGCAATCGGTAGGACTGACCCTCGTCAATCAATCCACGCGACCGCTCCACCGACGTCAGCCAGCGGCAAAACGCCTCCGCATCCCTGCGCGAAACCTGCGTCATCGGCAGATTGGTCTCCCTGCCGAATTCCACCATGGGCGGATTCGAAATCGGAATGCGCCTCAAAAATGCCCCGAAATCCGCCCGGCGCACCTCTTTCGCCGACATCAGCACCGACCCGAGCGGCACAAAATCCATGCCCAACGTGTTTTTCCACTCCTTGCCAAACGACACCGCATCCGTCGGACGCAACTTCGCCTCCAGTTTCAACTGCCCGTTCGCCTTCACCTGCCCCTTCACCGTCTCCCTCAAAAAGCCCGGCAGATTCAGCACATAGCTCACCTGCCCCTCCCGCACCCTCAGCAGCGTCAACGGCGTCCGTCCCAAAACCTCATCATTCAACGACACTTCGGCATCCGACGGCGAACTCGCCACCACCACCTGACCATAAAGCACCTTCGTTACCTCCAGTCGCACCGCCGACCAACCTTCCCGCGTGCCTGGCTTGCTTTTCACCGCATTATCCGGCTTCCAGCGATACTCAAAATCCCCGCTCAACGCCCCCGCCTCCCGATCCTGACGCGTCAGCCAGCGACAAAATTCCTCGGCATCCGCCTTTGGAACAATCACCGCATAATCCGGCTTGCCACCCTTCGGAAAATTGGCCACCACCTCCCCTTCAAAAGGCCTCAAAGAGTCCTCCAAAAATCGCGTGAACAACGTCAGATGCACCGGCTTGTCCGCCACATGCCGATCCCCACGCCAGCTGAACTTCATGTCCTCATGATTCAACCACATGCGCCCCGGATTCGGCAGCTTCGCTTTCGCTCTTTCCTCCGGCGTCAACTTCCGCTCCACCGGTGCCGCCACCACATAGGGCGGCTGCAGGTGAGACTTCACCAACGACAATCCCGTCCCGCACAACAGCGATCCCAGCACCAGTTTCGGCAGTCCGCTCCTCAACCTCTGACCCCACGTCACCGGCTTTGGCACCCCCACCTCCCGCAACGCCTCGGCAAAATCCGCCGCCGTCGCAAACCGATCCTTCACCTGCGGCGCACAAGCCTTGCAGATCACCGCATTCCACTCCCGCCACAACTTCCAGTCCGTCGACCCCAGATCATCCGGCACCTCGGGAAACTCCATGCGATCCTTACCGGAACTGATCTCATACAGCACCTTGCCGAGACTATAAATATCCGCCGAAAACGTCCCCGGTCCCTCCGGCGGCACAAACCCTTCCGTCCCCACAAACGTCCGCTCCCCATGCGCCGCCACCAACCCGATGTCCGCCAGCTTGCACGCGCCATCCACATAAATGATGTTGGAGGGTTTGATGTCTCGATGCGTCAGCCCGTAGCTGTGCATATACCCCAGCGCATCCGCCAGATGAATCCCCGTCTGCTTGCAAAGCTCGACATTCAACCGCCCCACCCGCTTGAAATCTGACGTCAGAGTGCGCGGCACATAACTTCCAATATCAATCCGCTGACCATTCTCCACGTCATCCGCCAGCTCCATCACGCAGTAATAAAACCCCGCCTTCTCATTCCAGCCCACGTGCAAAATGTTCACCAAGCCGCGATGCCCGCGTGAAATCGGCTCGAACTGCTTGATCCCCTCAAACTCGCGCTGAAACGTTTTTTCAAACTCAAAATCCTCCCGCCAAACCACCTTTACCGCCCGCATCGCCCCCGTGATCGTCTGCGCCAGCCACACCTCCCCATAAGCCCCCGAGCCAATCCTGCGGATCAACTTCAAATCTGCAATCGGGATGTCATCACGAATCGAGGGCGGATCCGCCGCTTTGTCTTTCTCCAGTTCCTTTTCCACCACTTGCCCCTGCTCTTGACCCCCAGGCTGACCCGGTGCCTGCCCCGGCTCTCCAACCTCCACACGCTCCTCCTCCGCTTCGCGGAAAAGTCCATCGTTGGGAGAGGAAGGCGCTGACGACATGGACAATAAAATACTCAACTCAAGCCTCTCAGATTACAATAAATCAATCGCTCCTGCCGGATCCGGTCATTTCACCCATCAACACCCAAAAAATCCCTCACCACCCCTCACAGCATGGTCGCCTCCAGCGCCTGCACCTCTTTCTTCACCAAGGCACCCACCCGATGCTTCGCCAGATAAACCTGCGCCGCGTTGATCCCCAGAACCTCCGCCGTTTTTTTCACCCCCCAGCCCTTCATCACATAACAATCAAAAATCTGATACTGCCTCGGCGACACCCGCGTCTTCACCCGCTCCAGCGCGGCAAAGGTGATGTTGTCCCGCCACTCCTTGTCCCAAACCTTTTCCAAAATGTTGTCTTTCTCATGCGAAAGCCGGTCCATCGCCAGGTTCGCATTTTCCGAATTCTCATCACCCTGATCTCCCAAAGACGGCTGCCGCTTGCGCGCCCGAAACACATCCAGAATCCGCCAGCGGGTCATCTGCAACAGCCACGCCTTGAAAGAACCCGCACGCGGATCATACTGACCCTTCTTCACCTGTCGCGCGATCGCAATGATCGTCTCCTGGACCACATCAAACGCCTCCTCCCGCGTCAAACCCGCCTTCGTTGCCACACTGAAAATCAGCCGCCAATACGTTTGATAAAACTCGTCCCAGACCTTCTGGTCCTCCCAGTTGTCCAGCTTTTCGATCAAACTCTTGCGCGTCTTCTCACACAGATTGCGCTGCCGACGTTCATCGGAAGGAGGCTTTTCAGTGCTGGGTTCGGCGGAGCTGCGCGGCATCCCCAAAGTCTCGTAAGACAACCCTTGAAACGCAAGAAAAAATTCACCCGCGACCATCTAAACTCCGGCACACATTCCCACCTCCTCCCACAGAAATCCGTTGCAAGCACCAACTCCCCGGCGTTCAAAGAACACCCGCCCGCCACTCCAAGCTCCCATGCCCAAACTCATCGCCATCGCCGCCATGGCCTCCAATCGCGTCATTGGCCGCGACGGAGATCTTCCCTGGCACCTGCCTGAAGACCTGAAATTCTTCAAACAAACCACCCAGGGCCATCCCGTGCTGATGGGTCGCAAGACCTTCGAATCGATCTTCCAGCGTCTCGGCAAACCGCTTCCCGGCCGCACCAACATCGTGCTCAGTCACACCATGCCGCCTCGCCAGGATGCCACCATCATCCGCACCTTCAACGAACTCGCTTCCCTCCCCGGACTCACCTCCCCTGTCATCTACCTCATCGGCGGCGCGCAACTCTACGACGCCCTCCTCCCGCAGTGCGACGAACTGCTGCTCACCTGCCTCGACCAACCCTACGAAGGCGACGCCTGGTTCCCCGCCTTCGAATCGCTCTTCCACCCCGCCGAAATCCTTCTGCAAGGCAACGGTTTCGAAATCCGTCGTTATCTCCGCACCCAATCATCATTCCCCACACCATGCGCCTCACCCTCCTCTCTCTGATCCTCATGCTCGGCACAGCGCTGGGCCAAACTCCTTCCCCAACTCCGGCTCCTGCCGTCCGTCCTATTCCCCCTCCCGGCATCGAAGTCCCCCAGGCTGACAAAGACACCCTTAAAAAAGGCCTCGAAGAACTCCAGCAACTCATCGACCAGGCACGCAAAGCCCAGGCCAAACACCCGCAGCTCAACGACCTGCTCCCTGACATCCAGATCTTCCACAAATCCGTCGACTGGGCCCTCGCCGGCAACGAATTTTTCAAACCCGAAGACATCAAAGCCGCCCACGAACAAATCGCCGAAGGCAAAAAACGTGCCCTCGCTTTCAAAGACGGTCAAAACCCATGGACTACCCAAAAAGGTTTCGTCGTCCGCGCCTATCAATCCAAAATCGACGGCTCCATTCAACCGTATGGCATGAGCATTCCCGCTAACTACAACGGAGCCAAGTCCCGACTCGACTTCTGGCTTCGTGGCCGTGCCGAAAAAGCCACCGAGCTCGGCTTCCTCGACGACCGCAGCAAACGCCCCGGTCCCATCAATCCCGCCAACGTCCTCGTTCTCCATCCCTACGGTCGCTACTGCTGCGCCAACAAAATGGCCGGCGAAACCGACCTCTTCGAAGCCTACGCCCACGCCAAAAAATTCTACCACTTCGACGAAAACCGGCTCAACATCCGCGGCTTCAGCATGGGCGGAGCCGCCACCTGGCAGTTCGCCACCCACTTCCCCTCCTTCTGGTGCGCCGCCACCCCCGGAGCCGGATTTTCTGAAACCCCCGAGTTCCTCAAACTCACCCCTGAACAACTCGCCGCCACCCCTTCGTATCAGAAAAAACTCTGGCACCTCTACAACGCCAGCGACTACGCCCTCAACCTCTCCAACGTCCCCACCATCGCCTACAGCGGAGAAATCGACGGACAAAAGCAGGCCGCCGACGTCATGTCGCGCGAAATGCAGAAGGAAAATCTCGATCTCCTTCACCTCATCGGACCAAAAACCGCCCACAAAATCCATCCCGACAGCCTCGCTGAAATCGAAAGCCGCCTCACCGACATCACCGCCAAAGGTCGCGACCGCGCCCCACGCAATCTCAGCTTCACCACCTTCTCCCTCCGTTACCATCAATCCCACTGGATCACTCTCGACGGCCTCAAGGAACACTGGCAACGCGCCCGCGTCGACGCCCAGATCCCGCACAACCTCAACACCGGCATCGACATCAAAACCGAAAACATCACTGCCCTAACCATTGACTTCGCCCCAGGCCAGTGCCCGCTCGACCTCTTCGTCGCGCCCACCATCATCATCGACGGCACCTCCCTCAAAGCCGGTCGCATCAAATCCGACCGCTCCTTCAAAGTGAGCCTCCAGCAGCGCGACGGCGTCTGGCAAAAAGCCGACATCACCTCGCCCGACACCACCCCCACCCTCAGCAAAAACCACGGCCTGCAAGGTCCCATCGATGACGCCTTCTGGAGCTCGTTCGTCTTCGTCACCCCCACCGGCCAGCCCACCCATCCCGCCCCCGGCGAATGGGTCACCAGCGAACTCCAGCGCGCCATCCGCGAATGGCGCAAACAGTTCCGTGGCGATGCCCCGCAGATTGCAGACACCGACCTCAAGGACGAACACATCGTCAACAGCAACCTCATCCTCTGGGGTGATCCTTCCAGCAACGCCATCATCAAAAAAATCGCGGACAAACTGCCCGTCAAATGGACCGAGAAAGGCATCGTCCTCAACGGCAAAACCTACGCCAAAGATCAGCACGTCCCCGTCGTCATCTTCCCCAACCCGCTCAACCCTGCTCGTTATGTGGTGCTCAACAGCAGCTTCACCTACCGGGAAGAAGACTATCTTAACAACGCCCGCCAGGTGCCAAAACTCCCCGATTGGGCCGTCGTCAATCTCAGCGAAAAACCCGATGCCACCAAGCCCGGCAAGATTGTCGATGCAGGCTTCTTCGATGAACAATGGAAGTATAAATCCGCCAACGAAAATCCCTGATTTCCACCTTAAGTTCCCCGTGCTTGCTTCCACCGTTGATTCGCACTACTCTCACCACAAATTAAAGACCCGCATTCACTTCCCTGATGCCCCGACAGATCAAGTTCACCTGCCTTAATTGCGGCACCAAGCTCGCGGTGCCGCAACAAATGGCGGGCGTCAGCGACAACTGCCCCAAGTGCGGAGAAATCGTCACCTCCCCCACCCTGGAAGTGTGGCAGGCATCCCTTGCCGCCGCCCAAAAGCCAGCCCCAGATCCAGCTCCGGCTTTGCCGCCACCAGACGCCACCAGTAAGCCTGCCGCTGCATGGAGCGCCGCCGAACTCGCCGACGCCCTTAACCCACCAGCGCCAGCACCGGCACCAGCTTCGCATCCACCATCAGCACCAGCACCAGTTCCCACTCCGGTTGAAGCAGAAGAGGCATCAATTCCTGAGCAGGAACCTGACGGGCTAACTTCAGGCGATCCCTCTTTGCTAAGCCGCATGTTGAGTGGTCCCAAAGTCAGCGAGAAAACCCTCTCCCCCATTTCACTCCGTCAGTCTCCCCTCGCACCGACAGCTCCCGATCCAGCATTGGCTTCTCCGCGTGTCGACTCATCTTCCGACGACACCGCTGAAGAGCCCGTTGATGACGCCTCCGAAGAGTCTGACTCAACGGACACAGACGCCCCCTATCAATCTCCCCACGCGCCCGGCATGGGCGAGATTCTCGCCGCCGTCAGCGCCACTCCCGAACGGGAAAACCGCACCTACCGCTCCACCCCGTTTTTGAGCGGACCGGAAATCAGCCAATCCCGACCCAAACGCCGCAGCGGACCGGGAAAACTGTTCATCGCCATCCTCTACTTCCTGGCCTTTGACCTCATCATGCTGGTCATCTTCCGCAAACAGGTCGTCGAGTTCTGGCACGACAACATTGCGCGCACCAGACACACCTCACCAGCGGCTCTCCCTCAAACCACTCCACCGGTTCCGCCCCCGACATCCCCCGAATCAGCCCCACCACCGGCTGAATCACCGGAGCCATCTGCGGAAGAACCAGCCACAACTCCAAATCCAACCGCCGAAGCCGCCCCCGTTCCCCAGGCCATTCCCATCACCGAAGAACAACTGGCAAAATTGCCCGGTTCCAGCATCGGCATCCCGCCAGCCAGCCCGGCACCAACTTCCGCACCACCTCCAGTTCCCGCCCCAGCCCCAGCCCCATCCAGCGCCGACGCTCCGTTTGCCGTCTCCGATGCGTGGGTGTTTGGTCCACCAGCCTCTGCTGCCACCACCACAACAACAACAACACCAGCGGTCGCAAACCCAGAAAAACCTCTCCCGCTCGAGGCCGACGCCCCCATCGGCGGGCTGCCTCCGCCTCCACCGGACATGGCCCTTCCCAACGGTCCACTCCCCGGGTCGCCCACTCCAGCCCCTCAGCCGGCTCCTGCTGCAACCTCTTTCGCCAATGTCTCCTCCCCCGGCACCAACCGCATCCCGCCTGAGGCCAAAAGCGCTTTCGATGCCATCAGCTCTTTCCTCAACGCACCCGACTGGAAAACCCGCGCCAAGTTCAGCATGCAAGCCGACAAGCTGACCGCTGCCATGGCCAAACATGCGCAGGAATATGGCGACGGACCCATCGCAGTTGATCGCATCGAATTCGTCGAGCGTCACACCAAAACCCCCGGTTCCACCCCCTACTGCATGTTTGAGCTGCAAGGCAGCAAACTCCCCCACCGCGTGCTCGCCCTGGTCATCCAACCGGATGACGGTCCCGTCCTCGTCGACTGGGAAGCATTCATGGAATTTCGCCATGATTACCTCCTCAAATTCCTCGAAACCCAGGGTGCTCCCAATCAGCAATTCCGCGTCATGCTGCGCCGCAAACATTACTTCGACAAGGACGTTCCCGGCATCGACAGCAAAGAAAGCTATCAAATCACCCAGCCCAACCTGGTCAACAAATACGAGGGCCACGTTTTTGTCCAAAAAGACACCCCGCTCAGCACCAAGCTCGGCACCCAACTTGGTTGGGGGATGGACATGCCCGTCATCGTGGAACTTGCCTGGAAGACCAACAAAAAACACCATTGGGTCGAAATCGTTTCCATTCCCCACTACGGCTGGCGAAATTCCTGAGCCACTCCGCCGCGAATGAAGCGAGCGCTTTACGAAAAGCCCCACCTGGGCTATCTTGAAGATCGTATCTATATCTAAATGTCATCCATTCTTCTGATCATCGGAATATTGGTATTCTCCTGGGGATGCCGCAGTTTCCAAAACCGTTACGTCAACAAAGCCGGTTGGCTCGCTCTTCTGGCGGCCACTTATCTGGGCGGCTATTTCTTCAGCAATAGCCACATCGGTGGTGCCACCGCCCTTGCCATGTGGTTGATCTTTCCCTGGCTGGGTATCGTGACCCGGGTCCGCAAACTTCGTTTTCCAATTCGCCATGAGCTGAAACACCGGTTCCCACCGCCCAAAGACATTTTTCCAGACCTCGACGAAATCACCGACGAAGTCGAAGAAGCCGGTTTCGAAAAAACCGATGATGCCGGCTGGAAATGGGAGTCTGCCGACCACTTTGTGCGTCTCTTTTATCACGCCGACAAAAAACTGCAGGCCAACATCAGTGTCTCGCAGCAGGACGGATTCGTGTTCTCCTACGCCAGCCTCACCACCCGCACCGCTGATGGTCATAGCTTCGTGACTACCAACTATCCGTTCAGCTTCACGATGAAGACTGCTCCCTTGCAGCAGATCAATCGTTCGGAAGATGCCGACAGCTTTGAGGAAATGCTCTCCTCCCACGATGAATTTCTCGACTCACTCGCCATCAATTCCGAGCGCATCAGCGTCCAGGATCCCGAACTGCTTCCCACCACCGTTTCGCAGGAACTTAGTCAGCAAATCGACCACAACCTTCTCACCGGCGTGATTGTCCGGCTCGACGAACACCACTTCCGCTACTCATGGCGCGGTTGCGTGTTCTTGTGGCTGCAGATGGTCAAGGACATGATCCGGGTGTAGTTCGCTCAGTAGTTCTCTCTGCCAACTGCCGAAGACGTTGCCGGGCAACGTGGCGTCATGGTGCCCGCTCGATAGGAACCACAGCCCCTACGCGCGACTGCCTGTCCAAATCACAAAAAAAGTCCAGCCCGTGTCCTCAACACTCCACTTCATTCGTCATGTCTAGGTAAGTCCCCATTCAAACTTAACCCACCTACTCATATGTCCAAATACGTCGACGGATTCGTGCTCACTGTTCCCAAGAAAAATCTCGAAGGTTATAAAATCATGGCCACCAAGGCCAGCGTCGTGTGGAAAGACCACGGCGCCCTCGAATATCGTGAATGTGTCGGCGAAGACATGACGCCCGAAGGCGTGCTGCCCTTCCCCACCCTCACCAATCTCAAGGAGGATGAAGTGGTGGTCTTTGCCTACATCGTTTATAATTCCCGCGAACACCGCGACGAAGTTAACGCCAAAGTCATGGCCGACCCACGCATCAAAGAATCCTGCGATCCGGAAAAGATGCCCTTCGATTGTTCCAAAATGGCCTACGGCGGCTTTCAAACCATCGTCGAAAGCTGATCGGGATTGACTCGCCTTCCCCACTTCATCTTTGTTGCATTCAGCGACCAGCCCCCAACCGGGTTGGTCGCTTTTTTTATCGTCGACCATTTCCAAAAAATCCTTCCGGCTTGTCCTTTGTTATCAAACCCGTTCGTCGTCTCCGCAGATAGAGAGCAATGGACTCATCCAAAAGATATCCAACGCCATACTCCACCACTCCACCCACTTCCAAACCAAGAACCCCTCTCCCCATGCCATTGAGCACCGCGCAACTCAGCCAGCAACTGCTTCCCGGCGGACTCCACTTCACCCTCACGCGTGAGTTCGCCGCCCCCAAACAACTTTTGTGGAAGCTTTACACGGAAGCCGATCACCTCGCTCACTGGTGGAGTCCGAAGAATGAGAAGACCACCATTGTCGAACTCGATCTCCACCGCAGCGGCGCTTTCCGATTCGAAAGGCAATCTCCTGAACGACAAACGCCATGGTCCAAATGGATCTACCTCGACATCCAACCAATGAAGCTATTGACCTACTTCCAGTCATTCACCGATGCCCATGGCAAAACCATCCGCTCCCCCGAGAACCCCAAGTGGCCCATGGAAATGTATGGCACCATCACCTTCGAAGCCAGTCCACCGCTACATCACACCATCATCACCCACACCCTCGCCCCCTGGAACGCCAGTGAACAGGAACATCAAACTTTCAATCAGGCCCGCCTCAACATGAAATCGGCCTTTCAGAAATCCTGGGACCAACTCGAAACCTATCTCACCCAACTTACTATCAACAATAACAACACATCATCACCATGATCATCAAAATACTCATCGGCCTCGTCATCGTCCTGGTCATTCTGGCCATCGTCATCGCCCTTCAGCCTGCCGATTTCCGGGTCACCCGCAGCGCCACCATGGCGGCTCCACCAGAAGGAGTCTTCGAGCAGGTCGACGACCTGAAAAAATGGGAAGCCTGGTCCCCTTGGGCCAAAATGGATGCCACCATGAAACAAACCTATGAGGGCCCCGCCACCGGCGTTGGAGCCATCTCGCGCTGGACCGGGAACGCTCAAGTGGGTGAAGGAAGCATGACCATCACCGAAAGCCGCCCAAACGAACTGGTTGGTCTCAAACTGCAATTCTTGAAACCTTTCGTCGCCACCAACGAGGTGCAATTCACCTTCAAACCCGAGGGCGATCAAACCCTTGTCACTTGGGACATGACCGGCACCAACAACTTCATGGCCAAAGGTTTCAACCTGATCATGAACATGGAAAAAATGTGTGGCGACCAGTTCAACCAGGGCCTCGCATCAATGAAGTCCATCGTGGAAACCCGACCCTGATCCAGTCCCCGGAAGTCAATCACGTCGGCGACGGCGATTGACCAGCAGAACCCCCAACCCCAACATCAGCAGCATCGCCCTCCCCGGCTCCGGAATCACCGTCGCCGTCACATAATATCCATCCGTCGTAATCGTCTGGCTGAGCACAAATCCATTGATCGAAGTGGTCCCCAAAGTTAGCCCGTCCGTGCTCAAATCGGAATAAGCCGCATTCGACCAGTCGATCAACTTCCACGTATGTCCGTCAATCCACATGGAAGTATCCACCGCCACCAACTCGACCACGCCATCGTCCAGATTGATGTTCCCTGTCGTAAAGATCTCCAACAAATCATTGCCCAACCCCAGCGAGTTGTAGGAACTGCTCCCCAACGCCGCCAGACTTCCTGCACCCGTCAGGTCAAACTGCAACGATCCGTTCAAATTGATGCCCACATTGGTCACTGCCAGACTGTTCCCCAATACCAGATCCTGCGCCGTCCCACCCGTTCCATGGGTCGCACCCACCATCAACTGACTGCCAACTCCCAAAGTAATGCTCCCCGCCGCCCCGCCCGTGATGCTCCCCGTGCCGCCCAACCTCGCGTCCGCCAACACCGTCACATCCCCTGTGCCCGTTGCGGAGCCAGTGGTGTTGTTCGCCAACAAGGTCCCACCCCTAACCTCCGTTCCACCCGCATAGGTATTGGCACCCGACAAAATCACCGTTCCCGTTGTCGCCGTTCCCACCGCTTGATTCGCCCCGCCGTCGGTCGCATTCAGGTCCGGATGATTCACCAGTTGATTGACCGTCACCCTCGTCACTTGCGTGGCGCTACCGTTGTCATTGATCACTCCTGAAAATTCCACCGCACCGCCGCCTTCTGCGAACAGCGCAAGATTCGTCAATCCATTCGGAGCATTCGGCGAAGTGATGTTGCCGCTGAACGTGACCAACCCCGTTGTGTTAACACCACCTACCCGATAACCATTGACAATCCCGTTGTTGGCCACCCCATTCGTCATGTAAGTCGCCACCGTCCCCAAGTTCACCGTTCGCGCAAAGGTTGCTCCCGGCGTCTCCATAAAGAACCCCGGTGTGGTGTTGATCCCACCCGCCACATTCACCGCCAGCGGTGCCCCATCCGCCCCCAGATCCAGGGCACCTGTTCCAATCGCACTCGCCTCTCCCAGCGCTCCCACACTTCCGGCCACCACCAGCGTGCCACGCAGCACCTTGTTCAACAACGCGTAACTATTCGTGGAATTGCCCAACCGAATGGTCCCCACCCCCTGGTTCGAACCATTCCACAACATCACACTGCCACTGCCGGTGATTTGCCCGGTGATGTTCATCAACATTCCCGCACGTTGAACCGCCATCTCATAGCGGCCCGTGGTGCTCCCCACGGCAAAAGAAATATCCCCACTCATCGTCAGCACCGAGGTGTCCGCAGCGTTGGTCGAATTAAACACAAATCGCGGTCTGCCCACAATGGTGCTGCTCAGGGCCGACCCATCCAAATCACGATCAAAGGTCCAGTCAACCGTTGAACCCGTGCGATTTTCCACGATCAACGTTACATTCCCCGTATCTGCATTGGCCGAGCTCGGCGTGGTCGCATCCCCCCACACAATGGCTGAAGACGACTGCCCCAGCGGCCCCGCTTCTCCCTCCTTCACCTCATCCGTAACGATGATCGTTCCCTGCTGCAAGGTCGTCGTCCCGGCATACAAATTTTCACCCGTCAAAGTCAATGCACCCGTGCCCGTTTTGACCAGATTCCCCGCCCCCAAAGCCGGCAGCGGCGAATACAAATATCCCACCGGCGCATACGGAGCATAAGAAGGTGGCCCGGCCTGATTAAGGCGCTCCCCCTGCGTTGCCCCCGTCGCACTTCCCGCAATGACTCCCGCGAAAGTCGTGGACGAATTGTTGCCGCCCATCGTGAGCGTGTTTCCATTCAAGATCACATTGCCGCCACTAACTCCACCACCTGCCAGCGAACCGATCGTCTCATTCGACTCCAGCGACAACGTCGCCTTCACCGATCCTCCATTGACACCCCCTTGAAAATTGCTCAACGTCACCGCCGATGAATCGCCAATCGCATTGCCTCCCCTGATCACCAAAATGCCTCCATTGATGTTCGTTGCCCCCAGATACGAACTGCCTGCCTGCTCCAACACCAACGTCGCGTCACCCGTCTTCGTGAATCCCCCCGCTCCCGTGATCGGGTTATATATCGTCAACATCTGTGCTCCACGATTGCCCACGTCCATTCGCGGTGCATTCACCACATCCTGCACCAGATTGAAGGTGTTGTTGTTGGTCAGTTGAATCGCCGTCGTCGTCCCAGACGCACCGAAGTTCCATAACTGCGGTCCGAACTGCCAGTTGTTGGTCATCTGGTTGAGCGTCGTGCCATTCAAGGCAATCGAAGTCGCCCCGCTCAAATCCCAATACCCGCCATCCGAGGTGCTGTTGTTGTTTCCCAACGTGGTCCCACTCGCCGCCGTGAAACCACCCTTGAACTGCATCCAGTTGGGCGAATACGGGCCCCCATAGAAGCTCCCCGCGAGAATCTCAAAGTTACCGTTAACGATCAAGTCGACCGCCCCCGGCGTGTATCTAGATCCAATGTTGTTGAACCCCGAAACCACCGTCAAATTGTTGATGATTTGCGTCGTGATGGGAGCCGGATCTGGAGAGACATAATAATCTCCGAGATAACCCGACGAATTGATCAAAAATACATTGTCCGTTGCCGCCGGACCTTCCGTCGGGACCACCCCACTATCCACACCACCCGTCTCCCAATTCGCTCCCGTCGCCCAATCACGATTCCCATGCGGCGTGAGATCCCCATCGCCCGTCCAGTAATAATCCACGGCCATTCCCCTCCCCAAAATTAAAAGCACCGCCGACAGAGCAAGCAGCGGATATGGCAAACTGTGCCGAGGCCGGAGATGTTCGATTCGTGGTTCTTCTTTCATGATCAAAACAATAATTTAATGGGTTCGGTTCAAATGGCTACCGGCGGCGACGGAGGCTCCATCCCAACAGTCCAAGCAACAGCAGCAACGCCCTTCCTGGCTCCGGCACGGCAGAAGCCGTCACGTAAAAACCGTCCGGCTCAAACGACGAGGTCAAAAAGTATTCACCAAACACCGAATTGGCAAGTTGCAGACCTTCTTCCCCAACCGGCGCCTCACCACCCGACCAGTCAATCAACTTCCACGTCTGCCCCTCCATCCACAAAGAAGAATCAACCGCCGCAATCAACACCATCGCATCATCAAAAATTAACTCGCCCGATGCCTCAATCACCAACAGATCATTCATATCCACACCGCTCATCAGATCAAACTGCAAGGTCCCCGACAACGAAACGTCCAGATCCAACACATCTGCCGAACCCAACGTCAGTGTCTGCGGCGCACCGCCCACTCCATGCGTCGACCCCACCATCAGCTGGGTGCCGGCACTCAGTGTGATGCTGCCGCTGTCGCCACCAGAAATACTGCCCGATCCACCAAGCGTCGCACCACTGTCCAACAAGGTGCTCACACTACCGGAACCCGTCGCGGAACCAGCCGTGTTGTTCGCCAAAAAGCTTCCCGAACGAATCAACGTGTCTCCGGAATAGGTATTGGCTGCGGTGAACTCCAGGATGCCCGGACCGATCTTCTCCAACCCTCCGGCCCCGGTAACCACATTCGCCACCGTGAAAAGATCGGCTGCCTGCTCAACCCCCAAAGTCGCACCGTTTGCCCCAAAGGTCACCCCACGATTTGCATCATCAATGGTCACGTTTGCATAAGCCGACAAGGTCCCGCCGTTGATGGTCAGATGGGCTGCATTGAACGCCAGCGGATTACCACCCAGGTTGCGCTCATCATTGGTCCGCACCACTCCTTCGTTGATGGTGGTCGTTCCCGTAATATAAGATCCAGAGGCCGTAAAGCCGGTGTCTCCATTGTCCCCGTCAAGGTCCGTGCCCCCGTTGAAAGTAACGGTGCCCGAACCGTTTTTGATCAGGTTCACCACCTGGCTGGAGCGGCGTTTGACAAACGGCACGCTGGTGTTGCCGGATCCACTAAAGACAATATCCACGGCAGCGCTGCTGTTGGTCATGAAGCTGGTGATGCTCAAGCTGCCATCGTTGATGATGTTATAAGTTCCGCCATTGCGTGGCCTCAGCTCCGCATTGATCTGCTGCGTTCCACCGCGAACCTCCAATGAATCTCCAAAAGCGAAGAGCACACCGCCGCCGGTTCCTGCAGCAATCTGGTAGTCGCGCTCTCCGGTGAAGATGAGATTGCGGAAGCTTTGATCGCCGCGATGCTGCGTCGCTGTTACTCCAGTTCCTCCCGCAAAAACGACATCATCGCCCGCCCCCGGAGCAACACCGGACAGCCAGTTGCCCCCGACCTTCCAGGACGCCGGGTCCACCGCATCATCCCCCTCCCAGACGAAAGCCCCCGCCGTGGCCACCACCGAAATCGTGCCGTCCACAAGAAACTGGCTCACGTCCCAGTCAAATCCAGTCGCCAGACTGCCCATCGTCGCCGTGAAATCAAAATCCAAGCCACCGTCCAGCGAAGTCTCGTCAAAGTCCACCCCGCTCCAGTCGATCAACTGCCAGGTTCCACTGGTCCACCCCGACTGACCACTGGCATTCGCCACCACCACTGTCCCGCCCAGAGTCAACACCTCCGCCGTGGTGAACAACTGCAAACGATCCGACTCCGACAAGGTCAGCCCCGCCTCGTTGCCGAACAAATCAAACTGCATGTCCCCTGCCAGTGTGATCCCCACATCCGCCACACTGCCCAACGTCAGCAAACCAGGAACGCCGCTGCTGTTGTTGTGATTGTTGCCCACCCGCAAAAAGGCATCGGCACCAATCGCGATCTGGCCACCCTCTTTCCCCGCGACCAATCCAAACCCGCTCAGCATCGATGCCCCCTCCACAAAAACACTGCCAAAGCCCGTGGCCGAGCCGCTGATGTTTCCCACGTTCAGCGTTCCGCCCTGAACAAAAGTATCTCCGGTGTAAAGATTCGCCGCCAACAGACTCAACGTTCCGGTGTTGCTCTTCGTCAATGAGCCAGAACCTGAAATGACGTTGGCAATTCCCATGGTGAAAGTCCCCTCAACCTCAAATTCACCACCATTTTCACCCAAGCTCACGCCGCGATTCTCATCATCAATCAGGACGTTGCCAAATGCCCCCAGCACACCGCCGTTCAAGGTCAGATGCCCCGCATCGTAAACCTCCGGATTGCCTCCAAGATTGCGCTCATTGTTGATGCGCACCTTCCCTTCATTGATGGTCATGCTGCCCGTGATCGTGCCAGTTGCATTGACACCAGCATCACTCCCGTTGAAGCCGCTGATGGTGACCGTTCCACTGCCCTCCTTGACGATCGTCAGGTCATAGGTGTTGTGACGCCGTTCAAATCGAGAAATGAGCGTGTTGCCCGATCCGCTGATGGTCAGCAACTTGTCCGTAGCAGCCGCGCCTTGATCAAAATCATTCGCCGTGATGCCGTCGGTGAACAACAGCGAGTTGCCATCATTAGCCGCCACACCGTTGTTGATGATAAACAACTCGGAGCTGTTATCTCCAAAACGCAGGTTCGAATTGATTGTCTGGATGCCGCCCCTGACCTCAATGGTGGCACCATCAACCGCGTTTCCGCGCACATAAAGCACCCCGCCTGAGCCAGGCGAGATCGAATAATCCGCAGCCCCGGTAAACACCACATTTCGCACATTGGCATCCCCGTTGGTAACCGTCGCCGTCGGTCCCGCCGCATCAAAGATCACATCGTTGGAGGCTGTCGGCGTGGTGCCCGCCGTCCAGTTCAGCGCCTCATTCCATGCGTTGCTCTCCGCACCGCTCCAGATATGAATATCGGCTGCATCGATCTGCTGCACCGAGATGGTGCCGTCCGTAAGAAAATTGCTGGTGTCCCACTCATAACCAATCGCCAATGCGGAACTGTCGATCCCATAACTGAAGGTCCCATTCTTCGCCGCCGCACCCACTCCGCTCCAATCGACCAACTGCCACAACCCAGTCGTCCAGCCAGTTCCCCCCACTGCACGCCAGTTCGCCTCCCCCGTTGCATTGGCCACTGCAACACTGCCACCCAAAGTCAACTCAGTCGCCGTCGTCAACAATCTCAAACGATCTGACGCACCCGCCGTCACGCCATCGGAGGCACCAAACAAATCAAAGCGCAGCTCACCCGCAAGCGTGATGCCCACATCCACCGCCGAGCCCAAGGTGAACTCCGACACCGCACCAACGTAACCTCCTGCACCCACCTCGCCCACCGCCGTTCCATGCGTATTGCCCACCATCAAGCCAGACCCCGCCGCGATCACCAGGCTCTTTCCCGCCGCCCCGGTGACAAACCCGGTCCCGCCCAGCGTGGCCGAACCGCTCGTCGCGACATTGCTCGTCCCCGTTCCCGAACCGGTGACATTGGTCACAAGCAAGGTGCCCTCATTGATCGCCGTATTGCCAGAGTAGTTGTTCGCCGCCTGCAGCTCCCAGAGGCCTGCACCAAACTTGCTGAACCGAGTTGCCGTTGTATTGCCTGGAGCCGCCACCGTGCCGCCGATGACCCCGCTCATCACCCCATTGGCACTTCCGCCCAACTCGAAACTCGATGCATGCTCAGCCGTGGAACTGGTGGCAAGCACGGAACCCGTCCAGGTGAGAATGCCCGTGCCATGGTTTTCCAACCGCCCATTGCCGCTGCTCACCGCGTTGCCGTTTTGCAGCCGGATGTCACGATCGGTCGTTGTCGTCGCGCCTGTGTAAAAAAGCCGGCCAACCGTGGCGCTGTTTTGTCCAAAGGTGAATATCGTTCCCGCACCGAGCGCCGACGCCTGGTTCTTCATCCCGATCGTCGCCACACTGATGATCCCGTCTTGGGCAAACGCATTTCCTGCGAAACTATTCGCATTGTTGTTGAGGAACAGCGTTCCGTTGGTGCCACCGTCAGTGCGACCAACCCCAACATTCGCACCAGAGATTGAACCGTTCACTACAATGTTGGAGGTCGATGTCCCGCGAAAAATGATCGAGCCTGTCATGGAAATGTTTCCATCCAGCGTCAACACCCCTGCTCCATTGTTGTAAAGCAACCCGCCGTTGCCCGTGATGGCCCGGTTGGTCGTCGCCGTGCCGCCCGTGTATTTGGCATGCGCACCAGAATTGATGATCAAAGCGTCACCGGCTCCAATCGCGCTGTTTTCGCCGACATTCCCAAAACTCGAAAACAACAGGGTCCCGGCCCCCACCGTTGTGTTGCCGGTGTAGCTGTTGGCATTGTTGGTCAAGGCCCACGCACCGTTGTTTCCCCCGCCGGCACCCGTCACCACCACGGACAATCCCCCTGCGGCTCCGCCATTGGAAATCAATCCGCTGATGTTGTTTCCAGAGGCATTGTTCTGACGACTGCCAGCGGTGCCGGTCAGATTCAACGTCACCGAGGAGCTCGTCACACCACCGGAAATGGCACCCTCAAAATTCAATTTATACGGGTTGGCATCGCTCCCAACATTGGTCGCATTGTTGGTAAACGTATAAGTCCCCGCAGCATCACTGGTCAGCGGTTGAATCACCAGCGGCGCATGAAAGGTCGTCACGCTGGTCACCCCCGAATTCACCGTGATGGATCCACCGGACGTGAGGTTCAATCCATTGCCCAGACCAGCACCTTCGCCGCCAACGGTATAGGCCCCCGCTCCAGCAGCAAACACCATCGATTGAATGCTCCGATTCTGATCCACCACCACCGCTGTCGGGCCCTCGTCGCTGTTAAACGTGGCCGTGTCGAGACTCAACGTGCCATCCGTCGACCCCGGCACCGCCCCATCCCAATTCAGCACATCCTCCCACGCCGCGGTCGCACCGTCGCCAACCCACACACGCGTCAGTTGAGCCTGAAGCAGCGTCACTGGCAGCAGGCTGCACACCAATGCCAGCCAAACATGAAAAGATCCCCGCCTGCAACGATTCACAGGGGATTGGAAGAAAAGGGAAGTCACGTTCATAACAAAAAACCAATCTGCACGCGGTCGACAACCCTCAGAGGGGGTCCAACATTCTTACCATGGACCTTAATCATCTAAAGTTCCCGGTTCCATTTTTGCTTCAATCGCGTTTCCGACGCAAGACCAAAACCATTGCCCCGACCATCAACAGAACTGCACGTCCTGGCTCAGGCACGATCGCCATCACATAATAACCATCATTCCGAATGATCTGCTCCAGCATGAACCCATCAAACACCGTCGTTGCCAGGGTGAGCCCGGTCGTATCCACCGAAGACGGCATCATGTTCGACCAGTCAATCAACTTCCAAATGTGCCCATCCACCCAGTCCATCGTGCTCTCCACCGAGACCTCCACCACCCCACCAGACAAACTCAACGACCCCAAGGTTTCAATTTCCAAGAAGTCATTGCTGGTGTTGGCCGAATCATAATAATTGTCATCCAAAGGCAGCAAACTTCCTGCGCCCCGGATATCGAACTGCATCGTGCCCTGAATCGCCACATTGGCCGCACCTCCCAAGCCGAGCTGCAAGACTTCCGCCGCCGCTCCCGGGCTACCATGAGAAGTCCCCACACGCAGGAAACTCCCACTGACCACCGAGATACTGTTGCCGCCCGAAATTGCCCCGGAGCCACCAAGCGTCGCGCCCGATGCTACCGAAACGTTGCCGATCCCGGTTGCAGAACCCAACTCGTTGACTGCAAGCAGCACCCCGCTGGATACCACCGTATCTCCTAGATACGTGTTAGCTCCGCCTAGACTCAAGGTTCCCGGGCCTGTCTTTACCAATCCACCAGCCCCCGTCACCGGCGTGTTCACCGCAAACGTTTGCGCCGCATTTTCCACCCTCAATGTCGCACCTTCTTCTCCAAACGTGACCCCGCGATTTTCATCGTCGATGGTGACGTCGGCATAAGCCGAAACGGTGCCGCCATTGATCGTCAGATGGCCGGGATTAAAGGCGGCGGGATTGGCTCCGAGATTCCCCTCCTGATTGATCCTCAGTATCCCATCGTTCACCGTCATGGTGCCAGTAATCGCCCCCGCCAAATTGGCCTCAGCGGCAATGGCAGTCGATCCAGTGAGCGTCAAAGTTCCTGTGCCATTTTTCACGATGCTCAAATCGTAGTTGTTCATCCGCCGTTGGAAATGATTCACGGTCGTGTCACCGCTACCGCTGAAAATCAACGTTTTGTTGGCAACCGATCCGGACAAGCGATGATACATGATCGGCTGGCTGAAATTTAGGGTGCCGTTGTTGATGATGTTAAACTCATTGTCCACGCCATTGGCAACTCGGAACTGGGCACCAAAACTTTGGTTGCCACCTTGCACCTCAAGGACCGTCCCATAGCCATACATCACTCCTCCGGAGCCGGTGTTGATCAGATAGTTTTGCGCCCCGGAGAAATACAAGTTTCGGAAGCTTTTGTTTTCATCGATCGCGGTAATGACCCTCGTTTGCCCGCCCAAAACTGTCCCCGCTGAGTCGAAGAACACATCATCAGTTGGACCCGGCACGTTGTTGTTTTCCCAGTTGGCCGCGTTCGCCCAAGATTGAGTTGGCTGGTCCACACCAGAACCGATCCAGGTCTGAGTCGGAATATCGATGATCGAGATCGTCCCGTTCGTCATGAATTGGCTTACATCCCAACCGTAACCGAATGCCAGGGAATCCGTGTCAAGATCAAACGTAAAACTGCCCGTCACCATGCTCGGGTCCACTCCCGACCAGTCGACCAACTGCCAGGTCCCGGTGGTCCAGTTGCTGCCACCACTGACATCGGCCATGGAAATCACCGCCGCAGAGCCAATGGTAATCATCCCCGTGGTATCGAACGACAATAAGTCCGCATCACCAAATGTCGTTCCTGCATCTCCATAACCGAACAGGTCAAATTGGAAGGTTCCCTGAAGATTCATGTCCACATCAGCGCCACTTCCCAAGGTGAAGGTTGACTCAGCAGCCGTGTAACCTGCCGCGCTCATCATTCCCGTGGCGATGTTGTGAGTATTCCCCACCATCACCGTGCCCGTGTTGCCAACGGTGATCGTCGACCCCGCAGCGCCTCCGACAATTCCAGTGCCGCCGAGGATGCCTGTTCCATTGACGGTAATCTCCCCCGATCCTGTCGCAGAACCCGTCGTGTTCGTTGCCAACAATGTCCCCGCACTCACCAAGGTGCCGCGATAATATTGATTCGCCCTCTGCAATTCCCAAGTGCCCGCTCCGCTTTTCTCAAGCCGAAGATTCACGTTGGCCGCAGCATCCGCATTGGTGCCGCCAATGATGTTGGACATCACTCCGTTTCCAACTCCCGTTAAACCAAGATAACTCGCATGGGTTACCGTTGCGGACGCAGTTTTGACGGTTCCCGAGAAAGTCACTGTTTGGCCGGCGACACCGCTTTCAAGAATGCCGCCACTTCCGGTGGCAGGGGAATTGGCCCCGTTGTTTAAAGTAATCGCACGATCGGTCGTTCCTCCTGTTGCACTGCTAACTCGAAGGCGTCCCACAGGCACATTGGCCTGATTTTGTCCTAGGGCAATCGTTGTTCCTGCCCCAATGGCAGATCCATCAATGGCGGCCTGAGCTATCGTGGCAATCGATGCAGCTTCAAAGGTCCCGGTCGAAATGCTAATCCCTCCAGTAAACCTGTTGTTAACGTTGTTCAGAAACACCGTCCCACCATCCGTTCGGCTCAGTGACCCTGACCCGGTGATGAGAGCATCAATACTAAAGCTGCCGCTACCCCGGAACGTAAGTGAGCCGGTGAGGGTCACACTCCCTGCGTCAGTGATGGTGACGGTGGAGTTGCCGGTGTTGTTAAACCACGTGCCCCCGTTGCTAATGATGGCCCGATCGGTCGTAGCCGATGCCCCAGTGTATAAGGCGATGGAACCACCTCCGAGTCTGAAAGTATCGCCCGCCCCAATGGCGCTGGCTTGGCCAGCCAATCCGATGGTATTGAAAAAAAGCGCCCCGCTCTCCAACACCGTATCTCCCGTGTAAGTGCTGAGCCCGGTGAGATTCCAGGCCCCACGCTCGGCTGATGGGGTTGCACCGCCGGAAGCATTTGTCGAAATGCTCCTGAGGGTTACCGTCAACCCCTGAGCTGCACCGCCATCGGAAATCACTCCTGAAACCAAATTCGCTCCGCCAACCGCATTCCTTGTCCCAACCGATGAATCAAGTGCCAGGGTCGCACCTTGAGAGGTGACGCCAGAAGAGATGTTGCCATTCACAATCATGCGAGGACCCACCGCCCCATTGGCCGCGATGTTGATCAACGACAACGCCCCGGCATCCGTCGCGCTGGTAGGCTCAATGATCAGCGGCGCATCAATAGTCAGGTTTTGCGTCACCCCGGCATCCATGATGATCTGTGACTGATCCACCATGTGCAAGGCGAAACCTCCATTGGCTCCCTCACTGCCCAATGTATATGCGCCTGCTCCGGTGAAAAATCCAATTCCACCTATCCACCGGTCTTCGTCAATCGTGACTGACGTGGGACCGTTGTCTTCAAAGAATATGGCAACATCACCCGTAGTGCCACCAATCGCGCCAGGCACGCCAAAGCTCCAATTTTCGTCGACGTTCCACGCTTGCACGCCACTCGGTCCAATCCATTCAAATGCATACGATCTCATACTGGTGGCCATCATCAAACAAGCCCCCAGGAAGATGGGAATGAAGCGGGTGAATCTATTGATTTGGAGGGGAATCATAAAAAGGAAAAGCGGGTAGGATTTGCGGCAAAAATTATGGAGTGAAGCGCTTTGTCGAAATGATTCGGAAGCGGTAGTAGTCATCGAGACTGGCTTCACCCACACTAGGCGAAGCAAAGTCCACAAGGCTTGGATCCAATGGATCGATATAACGTTCCAAAGTGGTCGAGCCGCGGATCTCTGAAGCGACCACATCGGTGTTCTCATTCCAAGTTGCCCACGCCGTGGCATCAGTGCCGCGACTGCGCACCGCTTGAGCCAGGGTCTGGACCCGATAATGCACCGTGTAAGTGTTGGACTTGGTCGTCAGTCGAGGATACAGGGCGCTGTAAGGACGCTCTTTAAGGTTGTCACCCGTAAGAGCATGGTTGTTCCAAAAGTCCCGCATCGCTGCCGCGCTAAACGTCTGGCCTTCAGGAACCAGAAACAGTTCACAGATTTCACTCGCTGACTTAAACACATCCGCTCCATTGTTGAAACGCAGCTCAAACTGTCTCAGGGTTTCCTCCGCATTGATCCTCTGTCTGAACGTTTCTGGGAGGTTTGCCGCCGAACCCTTGTAGTTGGTGGAATTGGCGTTCGGAATGGCCACCACCCGCTCGCTTCTGAACAATGCATGCAGCCCGGTGCTGCGATGGATGTAGGTAAAGGGCATCATCTGATAGTTCATGTTGATCTTACCCGCCGTGGAGAACGGTTCACTAACCGCATAGGGCTCCACCACCGGCATCCAGAACAGATCAAGCAGGAGGTGGTCTGGGGGATCTGTTGCCGTCCCCACACCTTTATGAGTCGCACCAGTTCCCGTGTGCGGTCTGAACAAAAGAGTCTGCCATGGCACATTTGCCTGAATACCGGTTGGAAGCGATCCGAACATCACCGGCGAGCTTACCTGGCGGTTGGGCGAGAAGAACGTTGGTCCGGGTTCAGCAAATTGTTCGGTCCGGTCATAATAAGGAACTTCAGGAGTGCCGTTGACCAGATTACGTGATCCGTTCCCCTCATCCGGTTTGTTGATGTAAGGTCCGTCGGTATAAGTCGCTATGCCCGTATCCCAATCCCCGGTGGCTGTCGCCGCTTCGGACCCCGCCTCTGTTGGCACATCAGGTGCCGTGTTACTGCTATAGACGACTCCAGGCAAAGACAGCAACTTGCCCGTTGTAAATCCACCTTGAACGAAATTTGACCCAATCGTCTCCGTGAAGGTATGCGCCATACGAATGCCAGGAGTGGCATAGTTTGGGTGACGTTCAAAAACCTCCACGGGGACTTCTTTTCGCCCGGCAATCAGGCGGTAGTCTCCATGCAGAGGCATCAAGGTTTTGACGATGTCACCCTGCCGGAAAATTGACCCCGCGTAGGGATTGGTCGTGCTGGTGCCCGGGTTCCTGCTTGCCTGATGCAAGCGGCCAGGTTTCCCGGAGAAAGCTCCGTCATTCGAGAATGACCACCAGTTCTCCCTGGTTGTTGCCTCGGCACTGGGCGTTCCCGCACTGCTGTTTGGTGCCGTATCCGTTCCCGTCGCGATCAGTTCCGGCGAAGGCATGCTCAGAATTGGCGGAAACTGAAGCTGGATCGTCTGCAAAGGAATGGAACTATCCGTCACCGTTGGCGTGTGTCCGGCGTAGATACGCACGGTTACCGGACCAACACTGGTCAACCTTAGATTGCCTGTTGCGGGAACCGTAACGGGTGCGCTAATGAAAGGATAAACGTTCTGATCATTCAACCCAGTATCTGCCGCCATTGGTCCTCTGGCAGGTATCCTTCTCTGGCTTCCACCAACCACCAAAGGCAGACGATACCCCGCCGTTCCGCCCCAGGCGCGTCCATGAAACATGCTGCTGGCGGCGGTGTTCAATGAAACGATCCCATCAGCTGGGAAACCCAGCGGGATGGTGCTGTTGATCCGTAGATTTTCCAACCCTGTCACCCGTATCTGCATGGACGGGCGGATGTAATTCGCCCCCCGACTTGGACAGAACAATTCCATCATGAACATGGCTTCAATCCGTTTCTGGCCGGAGGTCAATAGGCTGCCGCCAAGTGAGCGATTCGCAGTAACATTGCTGGCAATTTTCGCCTTGTTTAAGTTGTCGTCTTCCGCAGGGTCGCCACTCCCATCCGCCGTCGCAATCAACACCAATCCTGCTTCAGACAAACTGTAATACCGACCAAATCCCGCTGTGTTGGTGTTGGCTGCGTGAATGGGAGCTACCTGTCCAAATCCGGGGTCTCCAACACCCCCAGCTGATCCGCGGCGACCAGCAAACTGTTTGTTCTGTCCGGTCGCTGGATACTGCCCAGGATGCAGATTGTCATCATAAAGGTTGGTTGACCTCACGTAGTCCATGATTGACGTAAGTATCTGGTCCCTGTCTGATGCGTTGCCACCGGGAGGAACCGGATATTTGTTGAGAAAGTTGCCTCCATAACCCGGGACGTTCTGTTCCATCAGATCCCGGAGGTAGTTATAAACCTCTCCGTTGCGCGGGATATTGTCGTAATCATTCGTTGGACTGGTCGACAGCTCCCTGGCAAAATAATACTTTCCGCCATTGGCTGTCTCAGAGCAAAATGCAATCAACCGGTCAAAAGCGGTGCGCCAGGTTGCATCATTATTGCGATGCACCGGCCACATCGATACGCGCGGCTTGTTGAAAAGCGAAACCTCCGGGGCCCGGCTGGTGGCGGTCAGGAAGAAACGGCTGCGATCGAGTTGGGCCTGGGTTATTCCGGTCTGCATCGTTCGGGTCGTGCCGCCCGATTCGGGGGTAAAGATCAATTCATCGACGGAGGCATAGAGACGGTCGTCATCCAGAGTAACCACTTCCGTAGGGATAACTCTGCCTCCGTTTGATCCGCCCATCTGCATGCGGGGGGCGATTTGTCCAATTTGCTCACGAGTTAGATTGGGAATGACGGCACTGAGATAAGTCGTGGCAGGATGTCCGGAATAGCGCTGATATTCAAACTGTGCCGGCGAACGGTTTGCCAGACCTTCGCGATCAAACGCGGTGCCGGTATGGGGAGGAGCCCAATAAGAGCCCGCCTCGGGTCCATAAATGCCAGTTCCCTCTGGCTCCCAGCGGTCACCGGCAGCCGTGTTGATGTTCACTTTCGACGTTTCATCGTCCGTCCAGAAAGCCAGCCTTCCAACGATAGGATTTTCTCGCGTCGGAGGATTTGCACTTCCTACCCAGGTCGCAGTGCCGCCGGTTCCGTCGTTTCCGGCAGTTCCCCCACCCGTTGGAGAGGTGAGTGATCCATCTCGCAACATATACAACCAGCGAACCGGCATCGGAGCCTCATTCACTTCCGCGCCCGATGGTCCTACGGTGGCAAGCGGCGGGGCATCAATTCTGAACCCCTTGGGCCGCTCCGTTTCTGCCAGGTCGAGACTCGATGGATCGACGATCGGATATTGCTTGGTGCCCTGCAGGTTCAAGACCGGTTGATTGATATCGGCAAAAAGAGACGGCGTTGAACTCCAGGCAGGTGGCACATCAACATCAGGGTCAAAAGCCGTTCCTGTATTGGTCCATGTCATTCTCTCTGCAGAATAAAGTTTGTAATTGGTGCGTGGGGTTGAAGATGCGACATTGGAAGCGGAGTCTCCCCATGTCCTGATCATGCCAGGTT
This sequence comes from Phragmitibacter flavus, assembly GCF_005780165.1. Lineage (NCBI taxonomy): Bacteria > Pseudomonadati > Verrucomicrobiota > Verrucomicrobiia > Verrucomicrobiales > Verrucomicrobiaceae > Phragmitibacter > Phragmitibacter flavus. The sequence continues at coordinate 56,359 of NZ_VAUV01000006.1, forward strand.
GGGATGCCCAGGCTATCTGGCTTCCCTGCGAGGTGGCCTCCCGGATCTGGGCCATCACAATGTTGACGGCGGTGTCGACCAAACTCTGGCTCCGACCACCACTGTCAGCCAGTTTCGAAGCCTTGGTCTCAGTGGAGATGCTCAGAAAGAAGGAGAGCACCAAGCCTGAAACCAGCAGCAGACAGCTCAACACAATGACGAGCGCCACTCCCTTCTCGCGCTTACCCATCTGGGCACGACGATTCGATTTTTTCATATTTTAACTTTCTAAATTGGTTAATTGATGGCGTGACGCAGGTCTTATGGGGAAGACGCTACAACCGTCTGTTCGCGACTCCATTTCGCGCCGCGTATGCTTATCTCCGTGCTAAATACTCGATAACTCACCCCGCTGGCCGTCAGGTTGCCGACAAGCGATTCCAAATCAGCGCGACGCGCTTCGGGGGAAGCATTTTGGAACATGGCGCTCAACCCAAAATTGGGAGGCGAACTTCCATTTTCCAGATCAAGCTGAGAGGCGGATGCTTCATCAATCGCCACCATGGTGAACTCGACGACCGGCGGCAACTGGTGCAGGCTGTTGAGCTCGGGGTTGGAAGCGCCCTGGCCGACTAGCGTCGAATCATAGGCATACAAAGGAGCGAGTTTGTTTCCGTCCGGATCCACCGTTGGATCGCCGACGGCACCTTTGCTCGGCAGTTTTGGCAAAATCACCATCGCAACGATGTTGCTCGCCACCACACGCGCCCATTCGCTGCCTTCGACTGAATCGATCCATTCGGCTGGACTCTCGTAAATGTTCAATTCTTCGCTGGGCTGCCTGTATTCCATCAACCGAAAGCGGCTTCGCGTAACACCGGGAACGAACGCAGGTCGATCGGTGTCTGGACGGAACTCCAAAAAATACCCCCACGTGTTCAATAGATTGTCCAGCCCTGCATTTTCAGGTTCACTATTAAATCCCAAGGGAGCTTGAAAGAAGATGGCGTGGGTGGGGCGAGTCGAGGCCGCTCCTCCAATCAGAGTGCTGGCAGGTCCCGTTTGAAACCGAAGCTCTGAATGCCGCCCATATCGGCTCGGAACAAAGGTCGATGCATTCGCTGCCGTGCGCCGATTCCCCGAAGCGTCGAAGTAGTCATAGTAAGTGTTGAGCGTCGCCTGCGACAAATTTCTGGAAATCGCCTCAAAAGCATCGCGCGCCTCCCTGAACTGGTCTGCTTTGGCGGTGGTATTACGCCAAACATCGCTAGTCTGGCCGATTACCTGAACAATCAGCAGCATCAGAATCGCCAGCACGCCCATCGACAGCAGCAACTCCACCAGCGTGAAGCCCTTCTTGCCAGACTGGGACGATCTTGAAGATGTGGGTCCTTGGTTCATTTAATTTTTGCGATGTGACTGGTAAAAGTGGTGAAGGGAATGCGAGTGGCAGGATCAATGGTCCCCGCCAATGGATCGGTCGACCCGCCGATGATCGGGAGATCCTGGTTCTGCGGATTGAGGGCCACCTGAACCGTCACGGTTGCGAGCGAGCTGTTTTCCAAAACTCCCGACAGCGTGGGCAAATCAGTTCCTGGCATCACGCGCATGTGCGCATGGAAAATGGCCTCCGCTGCATCCGCAGCAGGCAACTCCACTCCTTCATCGGTAAAATAGCGAATTTCTTTGACCACAGGCACTCCGGCTACTGGCGTGCCGCCTGGCGCAACGCCCACCAACAAATCGTAGTCGGTTTGCACGGCCTCCTTGATGAGGCGTTGGGCGATCTGGGACGAGACAGTGACATTCATCGCATCACGAAACATGTTCATGCCGGATGGCAACAATCCAAGAAGCGTGATGATGCCGAATGCGGCAATTCCCGTCGCCACGGTCACCTCAACCAAGGAAAAGCCGGCTTGGCGGAGTCGTGCAGCAATCGAGTATTTTGGTGTGTTTTTCGAAAAAGATTTCATAACAGTCAACTAAAGTAAGGGGTTGGCGTTCAGGCGAATGACCGATCAACCGGGGCGGTAAAGTCTCAATGAACCATTGTAGGGATCAATTTGGATGGCGGCGTGGTTGGGAGGCGGAGAGCCCTCTTCGTTTGCTCCATGAACGGTGAGAAACCAAGTTCCGGCCCCCAAGTCAGTCGCCCCGTCGGGACGGAATCGAAGCCGGTAGGCGGTGTAGTCAGTTCCAATTCCCCTTGGCAGAGGCAATTTGGGATCGGCAGTATTGGGCCAGTCTTTCAACCGACTCGCCTGCATCAAGGTAGAATAGGTCGCATCATCATTGATTACCGCGCCGTTGGGAAGATACTGCACTTCGGCAACCGGCTTGGCGATCGTATTGGTCTCGTCAAATACGAAGACCTGCAAGGCGGCCACCTCCTGATCAGTCGACAACCTCTCTTCAGACGCATACTTGTAAAACCGCACCTCGACCACCCGGTTTTGCGAGAGCGCCGTCTGCCTGGCGATGCTCAATGAATCCACCACCGTCTGAATCCCCATCGAAATTTGATTGGCTTTCGAAATGCCGCTGGTCACCGGAACAATCAATGCCAGCAGGAGGGTGATGATTACAATCACCACCAGCAACTCCACCAAAGTAAATGCCGAGCCTCTCAAAGACCGACGAACGATGGATGGATTTACTTGCTTCATTATGTGGCTCCTGTAGTTGCTTTGTGATTACCTATAATTATGCGGCTAATGATTGAAACGAGTCAATGGCAAAATGTGGATTCATCTAAATAACTTTCTCAATCTGAGTGAGTTGCGATTTATCTTTTAATTTTTTTCACAAAGTTATAGAGATTTGACTTATGAATACATGATATATTCATATTATTTATTTAACGCAGATAAACGCACCCTTTTATTTCTTTCGCCCCGTATAAATACCTGGTTTATTGGGGGAGTCCAGCCCCTCCCACTCCCGGGGTCGCCTGCAATGGTTCACCAAATTGCCGCGCCATCGCCAAATTCTTCTTGGCGATTGCTCTCAGCGGGGTTAACTCCCCTCCCGCCATTCAAACGGCGAGTAGCAACAGCACCGCAACACCTATATCCCTTATGTCTAAAAGTGACTTCGGCTTGATCGGCCTCGCCGTCATGGGCCAAAACCTTGTTCTCAACGTCGAAAGCCGCGGCTTTCAAGTTTCCGTCTTCAACCGCACCACCGCCACCACGGATGAGTTCGTTGCCAAACATCCTGGTAAAAAACTTGTCGGAGCGAAGACTCTTGAAGAATTTGTTCAATCGCTCGCCACGCCACGCAAGATCCAAATCATGGTGAAATCCACCGCTGTGAAAGACACCGATCGCGACGCCGTGGACGCCGTCATCGAGCAATTGATCCCTCTTCTCGAAAAAGACGACATCGTCATTGACGGTGGCAACAGCTACTACCAGACCACCGAGCGTCGCGACGCTTACCTTGCCGAAAAAGGACTCCGCTTCATCGGTGCAGGCGTGTCCGGCGGTGAAGAAGGTGCCCGCAAAGGCCCCTCCATCATGCCCGGCGGCCCTCCTTCCACCTGGGAAGTGATGAAACCCATTTTTGAAAGCATCTCCGCCAAAGTCGACGGCGAACCTTGCGTCATTCACATCGGCCCCGGCGGTGCCGGTCACTACGTAAAGATGATCCACAACGGCATCGAATACGGCGACATGCAGCTCATCTGCGAGGCCTACAACATCTTCAAACACGCCGGCTTCACCACAGACGAAATGGCCGCCATCTTCAACGAATGGAACGAAGGCGACCTTCAAAGCTACCTCATCCAGATCTCCGGCAAAGCCCTTGAACAGAAAGATCCTGAAACCGGCACCCCGATCGTCGAACTCATCGTCGACAAGGCCGGCCAAAAAGGCACCGGTCAATGGACGCTCCTCAACGCCGCCGAAAACGCCGTCGTGATCAGCACCATCAACGCTGCCGTCGAAGCCCGCATCCTTTCTTCCCAGAAGAAACAACGCGTCGCCGCCAGCAGCCAGCTCACCGGACCCGAGACCAACATCACCCTCGACAAAGCCGAACTCGTCAAGAAAGTTCAGGACGCTCTCTACGCTTCGAAAATCATCTCCTATGCCCAGGGCCTCGACCTCATCAAAACCATGGGCGAGAAAAAGAACTGGGGACTCGACCTCGGGCGCATCGCCAGCATCTGGCGCGGCGGTTGCATCATCCGCGCCCGCTTCTTAAACCGCATCACCGATGCCTACCGCACCAACGCCAGCCTGGCCAACCTCATGCTCGACCCGTTCTTCAAGGACGTGCTTAGCGAGACCCAGCAAAACTGGCGCGAAGTGGTCAGCCTCGCCACCCTGAACGGCATCCCCGTTCCCGCGTTCAGCGCCAGCCTCGGTTATTACGACAGCTACCGCGCCGCCCGCCTCCCCGCCAACCTCCTTCAAGCCCAGCGCGACTTCTTCGGTGCCCACACCTACGAGCGCACCGACAAACCCGAAGGTGAATTTTTCCACACCGACTGGCCCGAAGTCATCGGTTAAGGAAAGGGACCGCGAAGTTGCACTTCGCTTAATTCATTCGATCAAAAAGCGGCTGCGGGAAACCCAGCCGCTTTTTCGTTTGTCCTATCAGATCATCGGGCGATTGATCATCCGCCGCGTGCCTGCCCAGCTCCCTCCACCAATTGAATGACTTCCAAACTCGAGATCGCCGCCAATGCCGTCAACGCCATTTCCATCCTGCTCGCGGCAAGAAACCAAGTCCACACATGGTGGACGGGCATCATTGGATGCGTCTTGTTTGCCGCCCTCTTCTATCAAGCCAGGCTGTATGCCGACGTCACCCTTCAAGGATTCTTCATCATCACTTGTTTGATCGGCTGGCATCACTGGAAAAGCGGCAACCATCATCCCGCCCGCGCCATCCGCCATGTTCAGCCAAAAACTCTGCTAGCGCCAACTGCGGTGGGCGCCACTGCCGCCTTGGCTTATGGCTGGCTGCTCCATCAGTTTACTAATGCCTACGCCCCGTTTCTCGACTCATTCGTGCTGGCATTCAGCGTGATCGCCCAATTGTTGTTGGTGCGGCGCTACTACGAATCTTGGTGGGGCTGGCTCTTAGTCAACTCGATCGCAGTCCCGCTCTTCTATTCGCGCGGATTGCACCTCACCGCTCTTCTCTATCTCTTGTTCTGGATCAATGCAATCACCGCCCTAATCCGATGGAAAAAATGGATGCAACCCCCATGAACCAAAGCTTTCAATGCGGCTTGGTCGTGGGCAAATTTTCACCCCTCCATCTCGGCCATGAATCGCTCATCAAACGAGCGCTCGACTCGTGCCAGCAGGTCGTGGTGATCAGCTATTCCAAACCGGAGTTTGCCGGCTGCGAATCCCATCGCCGCGACCAATGGTTCGCCGCCCGATACCCAACCGTAAAACACCTTGCAGTCACCGACGAACGCCTTCAATCATGGACCAACGTTCCTCTCGCCAAGATTCCCGACAACGATGCAGCGGAAATCGTTCATCGCCGATTCTGTGGATTTCTTTGCCTCGAAGTTCTCCAGGTTCAAGTCGACGCAGTGTTTACCAGCGAAACTTACGGCGAAGGATTCGCGCATGAGTTAACCACCTACTTTCGCGAGCGCGGAATCTCCTCGTTAAACGTGAAACACATCATGGTGGATCTCGAACGCGCGACGTGGCCCATATCAGGGACCCGGGTGCGCCAGAGCATTCACGACATGCGTGACTGGTTGTCTCCCGAGATATACGCCACTTTCGTGAAAAAAGTCTGTTTCCTGGGTGGTGAATCCACTGGCAAGAGCACCCTGGCCGCGCAGCTTGCCAAAGTCTACAACACCCTTCACGTCGCCGAATACGGCCGCGAATTATGGGAGCAACAATCAGGAACGCTTCACTACGATGACCTGCTAAAAATTGCCCGCACACAAACAGCACGTGAAGACCTTGCCACGAGAAAAGCCAGCGAATTTCTGTTTTGCGACACCTCTCCTCTCACCACCCTGTTCTACAGCCGATCACTCTTTGGCCGAGCGGATCCCTTAATCGAATCCTTTGCACAAAGACCCTATGACCATACCTTTCTTTGCGCACCCGACTTCCAATTTGATCAGGACGGCACCCGTCGCGATGCCGAGTTCCGAGTTCACCAACATGCCTGGTATCTGGATCAGCTAAACGCTCGAGGCATTGAACACACCCTCCTAACTGGCACCCTGGAAAGCCGAATTAACCAAGTCAAAACCATCCTGACCCATCACACCAATCCGACTCCGATCCGCAATACCAGTCCAACTTGACAGGCAATCAACCAGTCGGTTAAACTGGTCGCATGAAAACCCGCACCGTTGGTGCCTATGAGGCCAAGACCCATTTCGCGGAACTGCTCGACCAAGTCGCCAAAGGCGAATCGGTGCAAATTACCCGTCGCGGCAAATTGGTGGCTGAACTGCGCCCCCCTTCCCAGTCGCTGGAAAAACCCCGTCCGAAACGGGGCAGCGCCGAGGGCTTGATCCTCTACATGGCACCCGATTTCGATGCACCACTGGATATTTTTAAGGACTACATGTGATGAAGCTCCTGTTGGATACCCATATCTTCCTTTGGTTTGTGCAAAATAGCCCAAAACTGCCAGGTCGATGGTATGATTTCATCGAAACGTCAGGCCACCGTTTCCTCATCAGCCACGTCGTGCCTTGGGAAATCAGCATCAAACACGGCTTGGGGAAACTAAAACTCGACCGCAGACCCTCAGAAATATTCCCCGCTCAGGTAGAGGCAAACGGCTTCGAATTTTTGCCAATCACCCTGCCTCATGTGCTCCGGCAAGGTGAACTGCCCCCGCATCACGGCGACCCCTTCGACCGCCTTCTGGTCGCCCAATGCCAGATCGAACGCATCAAAATCATCAGCCTCGATCCTCAACTCCACGCCTACGAAGTCGTGTTGCCGGAGCCCTGAAAATTCAGGTTTCCTTACATGCCTAGGAATTGGCGCAATATGCGCCACAATCCCCCTTTTTAGTGACATCATTCGGCACATTTTGTGGCGCAAACACCATTTTGCGCCATATTTACAGATCATGCGCCACCCCGATCAAGATGCTGATTTTGTTTCCGTGCTCGATGTGTTCCAAAAGCACTCGGTTCCACTGTCGCTCGAACAAATTCATCAAGCGCTTCCAAAAAAGAGCCGTCGCACTCTGCAGCGACGCATGGCTGCTCTTGTCAAAGAGGGGAAACTGCTCGCCAGAGGCGAACGCGGTGGCCGACGTTATATGCTACCCGCTGTCACCGACTGGCCCCTTCCCCATGAGCAGCTCACTTATCGCTATCCCAAACGCCGCGAACACGAAGAGATCAGCCGCTTACGTAAAGACGAGGGCATCCCTTTCTCTAAAGAAGGCAGCGAAATCCGCCACATCGTCCACCAGCCTCTTGCCAAACGAAAACCGGTTGGCTACCAACCCGCTTTCCTCGACGCCTACCAGCCCAATGTAAGCGCTTACCTCTCGAAATCCGACCGCGCCAAGCTCACCAGTCTCGGTCAGTCCGTGAGCGGCCTCCAACCCGCGGGCACTTATTTCCGTCAGGTGCTTGGCCGGCTGCTGATCGACTTGTCATGGAACTCCAGCCGTCTCGAAGGCAACACGTATTCGTTGCTGGAAACCGAACGCCTTCTCGAGCTCGGTGAAAACGCTGCTGGTAAAGACCTGCGCGATGCCCAGATGATCCTTAATCACAAAGCGGCCATCGAACTGCTCTCCGAACAGCCCGAAGAAATCGGTTTCAACCACTACACCGTCTGCAACCTTCACGCCCTGTTGTCCGAAAACCTCCTGCCCGATCCCCGCGCAGGTGGTCGCTTGCGCATGCGCCCCGTCGGCATCACCGGCACCGTCTATCACCCCACCTCGGTGCCGCAACTCATCGACGAACAGTTCCGTCAGATCCTCATCAAGGCCGAAGCCATTGAGAACCCTTTTGAACAATCCTTCTTCGCGATGGTGCACCTGCCGTATTTGCAACCGTTCGAGGACGTCAACAAACGCGTCTCGCGCTTGGCCTGCAACATTCCCATGGTGCGCCACAACTTGTGCCCGATGTCGTTCGTCGATGTCTCGCAGAGCGACTACGTCAGCGCCATCCTCGGCGTCTACGAACTCAACCGCGTCGACTATCTTCGCGATGTCTACCTGTGGGCCTATGAACGTTCCTGCGCCCGCTACTCGACCATTCGCCAGACTCTCGGCGATCCCGACCTTCTGCGCCTCCGCTACCGCACCGAACTCGGCGATTTCGTGCGCGAGGTCGTGCGCGGCGGTCTCGACAAAGCCACCGCCAGCCGCCTGATCGCCGTAAAAGCGCAATCCCTCATTCCCTCTCCTGACCGCCCCCGTTTCATCGAGACCGTTGAGACCGAACTCGGCAACCTCCACCCCGGCAACATCGCCCGCTACCGCCTCCGCCCCAGCGAATTTCAATCGTGGCTCATCGGCTGGCGTTGATGCCTCGAACTCAATTGAATCCTATGACCTCCAAGCTCACCAATCTCAATCATTTGACGCAAGCATTCTCGCACGCCATCGTAAAAAATACCTCATGAGCACCTCCTTGGAATCCATACAAGAACATCTCGAAGGCATTCGACATTGGCTAGATCAAGTCGATGCAATTGCTATGCCCGAGCAACACCCGTCTGGCCTAAGCTCCCAGGAAAAACAGGAACTCCGACGAGTTGATGCATTGATCGAACAGTTGAAAGCGATGGGGGTTGGCTCAATCCCAGCAGAGTTGGTGGACAAAAAATGCGAATTGACAGCACGAGATGCATCCTTTGCCGAAATGTCCGAGGCCACCCTACTTCTACCCGCTGTGGAAGAACTGTGTAGATATCTTGCCGAACTTTCCAAGCGATCCCGAATAACACGAAATAAAATTCGCACGCATACCGCAAAGCAAGTCCCTCGCGCTTACCACGATGTTGAACCGCTGGATCTGCTGAATGCTGGTTACTTGTCTACTGATGATCGTCTTGAATTGCAATGGTCCAAACAACACGACGTCTACGAAGGCAAACTTGAAGGTGATGGCCGAATAAGGGCAAACACTCAAGACGGCTGGATGGCGTTTTCGTCCCTGTCATCGGCGGCACAATACATCAGCGGACGCCCACAAAATGGCTGGGAACACTGGAGACGAATCAATGATGATGGTTCACGCACCCCGTTGAAGAAAATTCGTGAGCAGTATCAGGAGGAGAACGAAGATGTCTGATCTTGATCCCAACGCCGATGCTGCTACTACCGATCTGGTGGGTTTTATCAATGGCCTAAACGAAAGGAGGCTCGCAGCTTATGCAGTTGAGCCTGCCGATATTTTGGAGCATCACGGCATCGAGGAAAATGTTCTCGCGGGTGGGTATGGCTACCGGCAGCTCTTGGAACTGGTTCAGAATGGCGTTGATGCAATGATAGAGGAAATTACACCAGAGCATGCTGCCCGGACAACAGGTAGGATCGATGTAATCATAGATCAATCCACGCTCTACGTCGCCAACACAGGCCTCCCACTGTCAGAAGGTGGCATCAACACCCTCCACAGCTCTCATTCATCGACGAAGCGCGGCGATCAGATTGGTCGCTTCGGCCTTGGCTTCAAATCTCTCCTCAGATTGAACGGCAAGATTGATCTTTTCAGCAACAGCATAGCGTTTCGTTTTGATCCAAATAGGTGCAGGCAAGAACTGCAAAGCATTCGCCCCGGAGACGCACCCGGCTTGCGCTTGTCTTGGGTTCTGGAGGTTTCATCGCAAATTTCAAACGATCAGCGCCTCGCTGCACTTTGGAACTGGGCCACAACGGTAATCCGTGCAGAGATCAATGCTCCTGAAGTGTTGAAGCATCTGGAAGAGGAAATGGCATCCTTCCCAGCCGAGTTTCTCCTATTTCTGCCAATGCCGGTGTCCCTCCGTCTGGACAATGGTTTGGGATTGGTGCGCGAACTCCACACCACCAAGGAAATCGACGGAACAGTGCTGCTACATGATGGACAACAGTCAACACGTTGGCGGGTCGAGCAGCGAGATGTGCGCGTCACAGACGAATCAGCCAAGAATGACGCCACCCATATTCATCAGCGTGACGCAGTCCCGGTCGCATGGGCCTTGCCACTCGACAGCAAACGTGAGCAGACGGGGCGATTTTGGTTCTGTTTTCCAACCAACACCCAGACACGACTTCCTGGCATCTTGAACGCGCCGTGGAAGCTCAACAGCGACCGAAATGCCATCATCGGAGGAGAATGGAATAAAGCGTTGATGGTTGCAGCGGCACAACTTATTGTCGATACTCTGCCAACCCTCAGAACGGACGATGATCCCGGAAAGCCGCTGGACAACTTTCCTCGGCAGCTCGAACGAAGCGATGAAATTGCCGCACCACTCGTGACCGCTGTCTGGGAATCAGTTGTGCAAACACCCATCATTCCGGATGCTACAGCACAAGCCGAGCTCCGAAGTGGTTCTGACCTTTGGCGGCATCCGATTGAGAAACCAGAACTTGCATATGAATGGGCAGCCCTCGCATCATCTGAACAACGGGCAAAGATGGTTCATCCGACATGCTACCTGAGCGGCGACAGAGTTAGCCGGTTGAAGGCACTGGCTGATCGTTTTAACGCGCAAGCGCCAGTTCCCAATCAGAGCCCCTACCTCCGCAGCCGCAACGTTGCAGATTGGTTTGCAGATATTCGCTCTTCAGATCCTACAACTTCGGTAAAGGTGCTGAAACTGGCGGAGGCCTATTCCAACGCCTGCCAAAAGCAAGCGTGGGATACTGACCGCGTGAGGCTTGCTATCATCCCATCCGAGACCGGTGAGTTGATGCTCCCAAACCAGTTGTGCCTGTCACCTACTACTGAAAATGCCCCAGGATTGCCGCTGGTTGCATTTCACCTGTCTCGAGATTCCGAAGGCAGGCGACTCGTGACTGAAGTGATGAAAGTTCGTGCCCTGGATGAACAGCGATGGATACAGTTACTGTGGCAGGCCCTAAACGCGATTGGCACACCACGCACAGCAGATAGGCCATGGTGCGAGCTTTGGAATAAACTCAGAACGGCACCAACGAACGTCTGCGACCGATTTTTGGCTGTAAACAGGGATAAAGTGCGAGTGAAACGTCGTGACGGCCATTGGGTGCCTCCAGATGAAGTCCTGCTCACGGGCATGCTCGGCAGTGAAGATGACCGTTACGAGTCCAACAAACTCATGCTGGTGGACTTGGACATACACAAAGACGACGGTGCGATGCTCGCTAAAATCGGTGTCACGAGTTTTCCACAAGAACGAAGTTTGATCGGACATCAAGATATAGTTCTAAGCGAGAATGAAGCGGTGTTATCAGAATGGCTATCTGAATGTCAGTCAGAATACCGTGCGCGGGGTGACCAGCGCCCGAGAAGTTATTATCTGAAGGCTTTAGGGCTCAATATGCCTAGAGGATGGACCTTAGTCACCAGTCTTCGCGGAGAAGCAAATGCCAAACTGACTGAGGCATTGTTGAAACGATTGCCCGATAGCGAGTTCGCGAAGCCAATCGAATTTGGTCATTCAACAACTCCAGATCGTTACCCGAAAATCCTGGTTCCTCCTCCTTTGCCCTGGCTCATCTGCAAGCATGGTCACATATTGATTGGTAAGAGCACCGTCAAAGTCTCCGCTTTGGTTCAACATCGCAATACGCCAAGCATTTCCCTAATTCCCGACTGGGATCGCCTTTCGCCTGCGACCGAAGTTCTCGCGCGCGCCAAACCTCTCATTTCGGCCACACTTGAAGATAGCCAGGAATTATGGAAAGCACTCATTGAAATCAGCGCTACTCCTGAAGCTCTCGCAGATGATACACTCCATGACTTATGGAGTGCCGCTGCAAATAGTGAAGTAGTTCCCTCGACATTGCGATGGAAGAACGGAGCGGTTTCTTTACAAGAAATTTTTGTATCAGAGTCACCGGAACTGGCGCTGCGTGCCCGAACGAGCGGAAGGCTCGCGGTAACCTTGGATGCCAAAACGCTCACCAAATGGATCGAGCGTGGCGCACAAAATCTTGATCATCTGTTGAAACCTCGATTTGAATCGACCACGCCTCCGGCACCCTTGACCACAGTTTTTCCAGAGCTTGGCATCGTCCTGCACGAGAATTGCCATGGCGACGCAACCTGTCAGTCCGTCTCGAACCTCGAACTTTGTTTAGACGGCTATGGAGAATCTATTCCATGCCTGTTCTGGAACGACATTTTGCTGGTGGATAGAAACCAACTGAGCAGCAAACCTCGATCAGAAATGTTAAAAATCCTGCTCGCTGAGCTGGCTGGTGCGGGTTGGTTGAAGCTGGAGTCGCAAGCGGCATTCAAGGAACTCTGGGATGGCCAAGTTGAAGACCAGCGGAGAAAAGTTCGGGAATGTGCCAAGTTACCGGAACGCTTGTTTGAGGCCGTTGGCCGCAACCGAGAACGATTACTCGATATTCTTGGTGATCTGCGGGGAAAGACATTTCTGGATGAACTCACTGGAGAGCAGCTGGCTGACGTGGTTCTGGCCTTGTTCGGCACCGCTACACTATCAAAGCTCCACTGCGCACTTGAGGCAAATGGCCTCAAACCACCAGGACGTTGGAGTTCTAATGAAGGGCGGGCATTTGTTGAAAGCATCGGCTTTGGCTCCGAGTTTGCCGCATCTTCTACAGCCAAGCGCGATGCAGAAGAATTCATCAGCGGCCCGATCAAACTCCCGCCCCTGCATGATTACCAAGAGGAAGTTTATAAAGGACTCCGCGAGATCATCTCAAACGGCACTGGCAGACGACGCGGGGTCGTCAGTCTCCCGACAGGCGGTGGCAAAACTCGAGTTGTCGTCCAGGCATCGGTTGAACTCATCCTAAATCTGGAAGGCACCAATAGAACAGTGCTGTGGGTGGCGCAGACTGACGAATTATGCGAACAGGCCGTTCAGGCATTCCGGCAAGTCTGGGTCAATCTCGGGCCACAGAGCACCGACCTACGGATTTGCCGCATGTGGGGTGGAAACCCCAATCCTCGCACGCCAGAACCCGACAGACCCACGGTGGTCATTGCCTCGATTCAAACCCTGAGCGTTCGTGTTGGCAGCCCCGATCTGGAATGGCTCAACAAGACAGGAATGATGATTATCGACGAATGCCATCATGCTATTACCAAGAGCTACACCAACGTGCTGAGATGGCTCAGTGCCGAAGGCAAATCCCAGCATGAACCCGAGCATGAAGAACCTGCCATCATCGGTCTCAGCGCGACGCCATTTCGAGGGGCCGATGAGTCGGAAACAAGATGGCTAGCCAACCGCTTCGATAACAAGCTCTTGCCGAATGATCCGGGAGATCTATACAAAAAGCTTCGCAGCGACCGTGTGCTGGCCGAGGAGCAGCATGAACCTCTCCCCCTTCAAACTCAGCTTCCTAGCGCGTTAAGGGCAAAACTTGAAGAACTAGCAAACCGCATCGCGTCCGACGAAGATCCCGAAGAAATTACACTCCTGGAAGAAATCAATCAGCGCCTTGCCGTTGATGAAAAGCGTAATGACCAGCTATTGGATGCTGTTGCACGACGCGTGGCGGAGGATGCAAACACATCCATTTTGTTCTTCTGTAATTCAGTGCTTCATGCCAGCGAAATGGCGGCGCGGTTGCACCTCTGGAGAATCACCGCAGCTGCAATCAGCGGCGACACACCGTCATCTGCACGACGATCTTTCCTGGAGCATTTCAAAGACGGTCGAATCAAAGTGCTATGCAATCACAGCGTCCTCACAACTGGCTTCGATGCACCAAAGACAGACATGATCCTGATCGCGCGGCAGGTCTTCAGCCGAGTCCGCTATATGCAAATGGTGGGTCGCGGATTGCGCGGTCCCAGAAATGGAGGCACGGAGCATTGCAAGATTGTTACAGTCGATGACAACTTGGGGCGATTTGATAACGCCCGACATTGGGATTATTTGCAAACCCTCTGGCACTGAACTGGCCTAGTCGCACGACTACCCCATCTCAACCTCTCGAAACATCCCCCATCCCCGTTTGACTCTACCCCCTCCCACGCCATCCTAAAACACACACAACTATCATGAGCACCGCCACCGTTCCGACCCGCACCGAAACCGACACCATGGGCCCCATCGAAGTCGCCCAGGACAAATACTGGGGTGCCCAAACCCAACGCTCGCTCAAGTATTTCGCCATCGGCAAAGACACCATGCCCCGCGCGGTCATTCGCGGCATGGGCACGCTCAAAAAAGCCTGCGCCATCGTCAACACCGACCTCGGCAAACTCCCCGCCGACAAATGCGAGCTCATCATCGCCGCCGCCGACGAAGTCATCGCCGGCAAACTCGACGCCCACTTCCCCCTGCGCATCTGGCAAACCGGCTCCGGCACCCAGAGCAACATGAACTCCAACGAGGTCATCTCCAATCGCGCCATCGAAATCGCCGGCGGCGAAATGGGCAGCAAAACGCCCGTTCATCCGAACGACCACGTGAACATGTCGCAGTCGAGCAACGACACCTTCCCCACCGCCATGCACATCGCTGCTGTCGAAGAAGTCACCCACCGACTCCTCCCCGCCGCCCAATACTTCCGCGACGCCCTCGAAAAGAAACGCCTCGAATTCAACGACATCGTGAAGGTCGGCCGCACCCACCTGCAAGACGCCACCCCCGTCACCTTCGGCCAGGAATTCGGGGGCTACGTCAGCCTGATCGACCGCGACATGGTCCGCATCGAACAGAGCCTCGAAGGCCTCCGCGACCTCGCCATCGGCGGCACCGCCGTAGGCACCGGCCTCAATTCCCATCCCGAATTCGCCGACCGCGCCGCCGCCAAAGTCGCCGAACTCACCAACCTCCCCTTCAAAGGCCATCCGAACAAATTCGCCGCCCTCAGCGCCCACGACGAATTTGTCTTCGCCAGCGGTGCCCTCAAAACCTTGGCCGCCTCGCTGATGAAAATCGCCAACGATGTTCGCTGGCTCGGATCCGGTCCCCGCTGCGGCCTCGGCGAACTCTCGCTTCCCGAAAACGAACCCGGCTCCTCCATCATGCCCGGCAAAGTCAACCCCACCCAAAGCGAAGCCATGACCATGGTTGCCGTGCAAGTCATGGGCAACGACGCCGCCATCGGCTTCGCCGCCAGCCAGGGCAACTTCGAGCTCAACGTCTTCAACCCCGTGATGATCCACAACTTCCTGCATAGCGTGGAACTGCTCACCGACACCATGCGCAGCTTTGCCGACTACTGCCTCGACGGCCTCACCGTCAACCGCGCCACCGTCGACGGCTACATCAACAACAGCCTCATGCTCGTCACCGCCCTCAATCCGCACATCGGTTACGACAAAGCCGCCGCCATCGCCAAGCTCGGCCACAAAAAAGGCCTCACCCTGCGCGACGCCGCCATCGAAAGCGGTCACCTCACCGCCGAACAGTTCGACCAATGGGTCGTCGCCGAACGCATGACCCGTCCCTGACGGCCGGGCTAACCTGGGCCAGCTTCCGTGGTTACCGAAGCGTCGCTGGCGCTGTCGGTGGCAAGGGCTTGTTCGAGAGACCGCCAGGCGAGGGTGGCGCATTTGACGCGCTGGGGGAATTTCCAGACGCTTTGAAGGAGCTGCACGTCGCCAAGGATTTCGGCGGGTTCGTCTTCGTGATGGGTGAGCAGATGATGAAAAGCGGCAAGGAGCGTGGTGACCTCTTCGCGGGATTTGCCTTTGGTTTTGAGGGTCATCATGGAGGCAGAGGCCTGACTGATGGCGCAGCCCTGACCGGTGAATTTGATGTCTTCAATGCTGCCGTCGTCGGCAAATTTGACGAAGAGCTGGATTTCATCGCCGCAGGAAGGATTGTCGCCATGCACCTGAATGACAGGTGGCGGAATTTCCCCGAAGTTCCTTGGTCGACGCGAATGGTCGAGAATGACTTGCTGATAAAGATCTTCGAGGTCGGGATTCAAGGGAGGCTGAGATTTGAGATTTAAAAAAGCAGACGCAGTCGGAGATTGTTACGCGAAAAAGTGGTGGGCCTGGAAAAGAATTTCGGTCATGCGGTCGATTTCTTCTTTCGTGTTGTAGAAGTAGAAGCTGGCGCGCGTGGTGCCGGGTAGCCGGAATTTTTTCATCAATGGCTGGTTGCAATGATGACCGCCGCGCAGGGCGAGCCCGTAGCGGTCGGCATAGGTGGTCAGATCGTGAGGATGAATCGCCGGCATGGTGAACCCGACCAGTCCGCCGCGTCTTTCCGGACCATGGATGCGGAGGTCGGGCAGTTCGCGCAGGCGTCGCATGGCATAAGCGGCGAGATCAGCGTCGTGGGCAAAGATGGCGTCTCGCCCGATGGCTTCAAGGTAGTCGATGGCCGCGCCAAGACCAACCGCGCCCGCAATGTTGGGAGTGCCGGCTTCAAATTTGTAGGGGGCGGGTTTGTAGGTGCTGGACTGAAAACCGACGCTGACAATCATCTCGCCGCCACCATGCCAGGGAGGGGTGGCTTCGAGCAGTTCGGCGCTTCCGTAGAGGGCGCCGATTCCGGTGGGAGCGCACATTTTGTGACCGGAAATGACAACGAAGTCAGCGTTCAGGGCCTGGACATCCAGCGGAAGGTGCCCGCCGCTTTGGGCGGCATCGAGAAGGGTGATGGCACCAACGGCGTGGGAGGCGGCAATCAACTCAGCGGCGGGGTTGATGGTCCCGAGGGAGTTGGAGATGTGGGTGAAGGCGAAGATTTTCACTTCGGGCGTGAGCAGCGAAGGCAGTTCGGTGAGGTCGAGCGTTCCGTCCTCGTTCACGGGGATAAAGCGGAGGGTGGCACCGGTCCGCTGCGCAAGAAGTTGCCAGGGGACGAGGTTGCTGTGGTGCTCCATCTCCGTGAGCAGAATGACATCACCCTCCCGAACGAAGCGCGATCCCCAGGCTTGGGCGACGAGGTTGATGCCCTCAGTAGTGCCACGGGTGAAGACGATTTCTTCGGGTGTAGCGGCATTCAGGTAGCGGGCGACCTTGCTGCGGGCGTTTTCGTAAGCCTCGGTGGCACGGGAACTGAGTTCATGGAGTCCACGGTGGACATTGGCGTTGTCGCGTTCGTAGTAGTGGAGGAGAGCGTCGAGAACGGCACGTGGCTTTTGCGAGCTGGCAGCACTGTCGAAATAAATGAGCGGATGGCCGCGAACCTCCTGATTGAGAATGGGAAAGTCGGCGCGGATGGCGTGCCAGTCGGTCTGATGCGACGAAGAGGTCATGAGGTGTCCTACATCTCATGCAACGGGGAAAGCGCATGGTCAATGTCCGATACGCTTCATGGTCTCCCTTTGGCTTCAGGCTGGTGAAAGTTGATTGCAGAAGGAGATCCTTCAAGAGTTTCGTAGATGATGACGGCGTGAGATGGCGCAGCCTCGAAATTGAGAGTGGCCAAAATTTGTTCTTGGCACGCAAATTGGGCGGTCATGCCTATCTTGGCTGGCACAGGTTGATCTTTGGGCTTGAACTGTTCCAGAACAATAGGCGGAAAGCCCTCACTGACCAACTCGACACTGGGAACCGGCAGCACTGAGAGAAATTTGATTTGTCGGTTTCGGGCCTTCTCAGCCGAAGCGGGGAAAACCAAAGTTAAATAGCGCAACTTGGTGGTCGACGGACCACCCGGTTTAACGGAGGGAATTAGCTTTTGCAGCGCGATGATGGCCACGCTTTCACCTTCAGATGGAGAGATTGAGAAGTTGATGCTTCCAAGTGTTGGATGAGTGGCTCTGATGCTTTTCTTCCCAGGGGGGACGCCGATCCATCCGCTAGATTTCCCGGCTGCATAGCCGACTACGTTGGTTGAGCGTTTGTTCAGATGAAATTCTACGGGTTCATCAGAGCCGACGCAGTTAATAAAACGAACAGTGGTCTTAGCTTGTGGATCGGATTCGCCATGAAGCTGCGATGAGAGGCCTATCGATGTAAGAACGGCCAGAAACAGGAAGAATTTGCATCGAAGCATCCGGAAGAATGTTAACGTCATGAGGCATTGAGTAAAAGGCGGTTACGGGGGTCAGGGAGGGTTGTTAAATTTAACAAAGTCCAGTTCACCATTTATGGCGGTGTAAATGACCAGGATGTAATCTTGATTCTCTTCGAGGTTGTAAGTGCAAAGCTGTTTGCCCCTAATTTGGATGGACGGCTCCTGAACAGAACTCTTGGGTCGTTCATAGGTTTGCGGCTTTAACCTTTCAACATTGAAATTGATGTCCCCGACTTTGATTCCTAAGACATCCCTTTGTGTCAGCTGAACAATCGTTAAAGAAGGATTATCCGACCCGGGTTTTCGGGATGGCAAAGAATAAAATGTCAGTATCTTCTCTGGAGGAGCTTCAGTTTCTTCCTTCGACTCTTTCTCTTCGAGGAAAAGAATGACAGATGTTTGATTGCCTTCGCTGAGTGAAAGGTCGAGAGAGGCATCACCCTTGATGGTGTGGTCGGCTGTGATTCTAAAATTTCCTGCACCGAGGCCCATCAATCCTGTGCGTTTTCCGGTCGCAAAGCCTTTGGGATTCAGCATTTTCCCGTCAACCTTAAAGAAAATGTTCTCTGGCAACCCGGTAGCATTGACAACTCTGAATCCGGTTCGGACTAAAGGTAGATTGAGTTCTTCCTGCGACAAGAGGTCGATGGTGGGAAGCCAGACCGATAGCAAGATGAAAAGGTTACAGATTGCGCGCATAGGTGATCTGAATTTGTTGTCGGACGATGCTCCCGTCGGCGGCCCGTTCGGGCTTGATGAAGACATGGTATAAGCGGGAGCGGGTCGCCTCAACCATGACATCCCCGCTGGGGGTGTGACGCAAAGCTTGACCGGTGAGAAGGATGCGGAAATTCCGACTGCGAACAGTGCCGTTGTTATAGAGCCTTGCAAAAAATTCCTCAAGGGCTGGATCGTTGACTTCAACAATGGAGTTACCCGTCAAAGTGTCATCCTTGCTACCAAACCAGGGCCTGTCGGTGAATTGTCCATTGGTCAACAATTGAACTTTTTCTGCCGATTCAGCATTCGAGAGGTAAGGACGGCAGTCGATCACAGCTTGAGCAAGGAGGTCAGCTTGGTTGGTTTGAGTCGGGGGTTTCAAATTGGGAGGCAAGGCAACAGAGTCCATTTTGACCGGACCTGCAAAAATCGCACGGAGGGTATCTTTGGTGGCAGTGTTGATGTTGACCTGTCCGGGCAGTGTCGTGACCAGGTCACCGGTGAGGACGTTTTGATCAGTGGAGGTCGGCACTCCCACATGAAAAACATCCAACAGCGCCGACGCAGAGTGCCGACGATCTTTTTGGCGAGCCGGGTCTGGAGTGGCTCGAAAATCCGGGCGCCAGCGAGTGTGTTCGGGCCGCCCGATCCGCAGAGTGTTGCCACCGCAGTAGGAAGACGAGGGCGTAGCAATGCTGCCAATGTCGACGAAGTTTTGCCAGGTAACGGTGCTGGTTTCGGACCCCCCATCGGGATCCCACATGTGAGGATCGAAAATGTTACC
This sequence comes from Phragmitibacter flavus, assembly GCF_005780165.1. Lineage (NCBI taxonomy): Bacteria > Pseudomonadati > Verrucomicrobiota > Verrucomicrobiia > Verrucomicrobiales > Verrucomicrobiaceae > Phragmitibacter > Phragmitibacter flavus. The sequence continues at coordinate 75,931 of NZ_VAUV01000006.1, forward strand.
CAGTTCTGTGACGCTGAAATATTTGCCTGAATTGGAGATCAGTTGTGATGCCTTCGCCGATTCGGTCGGAGGATGGTTGTTGGTAGATTTAAAGGGCTCCCATTTGGCTTCCTCATGAGGAGCCTTGCTGGTGGTGTATGGATTGGTGCTGTGGGCGGGTTCGACATCGTGACCTCCATCGGGCCATTTTGATATCAGTTGTTCGCCGTGAATCACGCCCTTCATCAGCGGCGTGCCACTCCCACTGCTGCGGCGGAGATTGCGACCGCCAGGTGAACTGCCTCTTTCATAGTTCACCAACGATTGAATAGAGGTGATGTAGAAGGCGGACCTGGGATCGCTTACATTATTTCGATAGTCGTTGCTATTGGTGGAGAGCCCATAGCTCATTCCAGGACTTGTGGTATTGAACGCCTGCCTGACTGCGGTGCCGCTGGCACCCGAATAGTGAATGTTACGTTCGTTGCGCTCAAGAAAGCCACCCGGGCGGTCTATGAGGGTGAACCCAGTTGTTCCTTCTTCTTGAAACTTCAAATAGTATCGACTATTTCGATCTTCGAGACACTCGATATTGTCGCCACGCGCTCCCAAGCCGACATTGAATTTGTAGTTTACAGGGATGGATATCAGTTTGAATTGATTGGGTTGAAGCTCAATATCAGTTTCGGGCAGCCAGACAAGGTTGTCATCGGGGTCGCGTTCTGGTTTTTCAATATCTGTAACCTCGTCCAGGCTGTCGTGCAGATCAATCGAACCGCGGCCACCTACTACGATACCTGCTTTGAGTGCGGCCTTAACTTTTCCTCTCACGGTTTTATTGGTTTGATTCCAAAGTTCGAGGTGAGTGTAATAGGTAAAATAGATGATCAAGTTGCCTTCAAACATTTCGTCGCGCTCGACTCGAAATTGTTGCCATTGTTCATTGACCAAGGGAAATGAATCAACCCCGCGATATTCGCCTTCTTTGATGGTGGACTGGCTGTCTTCGTCGGCGTAGTCAATAATGCTGGCGGCGAGGGCCTTGAGGTAACCGAAGCGTTTTTCTTCGGTGTTGCCACCTTCGGGAAAGGGGAAACCTCCGGCTCGTTCTTCGAATTTGGGAAGATGGGTGCGGATGTGCTGGGCAATCGTGATGACCGCGACTTCAGACGTGAGGGTGCCGGATTTGAGGTCGGCAAGCACTTGGTTGAGGTTGAGTTTGAGGCTGCCCTGGCCGGCGAAACCATGGTCGACGGGATAGCCGGGGATGAGGGGTTGCTCTTCGTAGGGACGCACGCCGGTGATGGTGTTGGCTTCGATGAGGTTGGCGGCGTTTTTGTAGGTTTCATCTTCCGGAAACAGGCCAGTGGGGAGCCGCTTGAGGGAGTCGCTGTTGAATCCTTCGTCGAGGACGATTTGTTTCCACATGCCGGGGCTGATGAGGGCGTTGCGACGGGAGATGAGCCAGTTGTCGAAGTCGATGCCGCCACTGTCTTCCGAGGCGGCGGGATCGATGAGCGTGTAAAGAGCGGACTGATTGAGGAGGGGTTGGTTGAGGTTGGTGAGATTGAGGCCGGGGACGACGGGTAGGTTGTCAGTGGCGGCGGAGATGGGGGTGCGCTGGTGGCGAGGTTCGGCGCCGCTGGTGATGTCGTTGTTGTTGCCGGCGGCTTCGAGATTGAGGAGACCCTGGAGATCTTCGATCCAGAAGGCGAAACGGGAGCTGGTGTGGGGGGCAGAACGGGTTTCACCAAGAGCGTTGGTGGCGGAGTCGTCGTAGGTTTCCCAATAGACATCGGGCTGGGCCTGCCAGGGGAGCACGCGAAGCGTGTCGCTGGCTGAAGTGGCGTTGGATTTGGGGGAGAAATCGAGTGTTTTCACCACAGGTGTGCCCAAGACTTCAAGATGGCGATAGCCGCTGCTGAGCGGGGTGTAGGTCCACGCGCTGTAGTCGGCATTCGGTCTTGCACCCATGAGGAGGGTCTTGGTGCGGCCGTTGGCATCGGTGCCGGTGTCTTTTTGAAGGATGAGGAACTGGTCGTCTCTGGTGATGTCGGTGAGGAGTCCGCTGATTTGGGTAAGTCCGGCCTGCAAGGCGAGTTCGGCGCGTTCGACGGCTTCGTGACTGGTGGCACTGGCACGTTCGCTGACGGTGGTGGTGAAGAGGCTGACGACGACGATGGTGACGGCGGCAAGGATCATCAGGGTGAGCACGAGGCTGAAGCCGCCGGGTGCTTTTGCCCGCCTGGACCGGGATTGGCGCGTGAGGTCGACGTTCATGGCAGGAGGAAGTTGCTTTGCGGCAGGCGCAATCTCAGGGTGTGGGTGCGCACCTCGGGATCGTCTTCGGGATCAAGGGGTGTGTCGCCGGAGCCGATGAGGAGATGGGCGTGTTTGCCTTGGCCGCTCCAGTCATCCACAGTGGAAAGCAGGGAGGCGGTGGCGCGGTTGGTGACACGCAGGGTGAGTTCGAGGTGGCTGGGGACGATGGTTTCGTCCCATGGGAGGTCGGCAGGCTTGAGGGTGGGTGTGCCGGTGGTGCCGTCAATTTCAAGGGGGGTGATGGCGCAGCGGATGAGATCGTAGATGATGGGTTCGGGATGGCCGAGGGCGTCGGATCCGGGTTGAATGATGCCGTCGGGGCTGACAAAATTTTCCCAGTCGGCATCATCAACGAGCGGGATGGCCGGGTCGGTGAGATGGGCTTCGATGCGCTTTAAGGTTTCTTCAGGATTGTATTCCAGGCGCCAGAGTTTCTGACTGGTGGCTCCGTTGCTGTCGGTGCTGAGGGCAACGGTATAAAGAACGAGTTTGAGGTCGCCGCCTTCGGGCTGGGTGGAGGAGCGGCGATGGGATCGGAAAGTGCGGAGGAAGGCGAAGGAGGTGGATTTGTAATCGACGTTGTCGCCTTTTGGCGGGATGAGGATGAAGCGTTGGCGGTTGTCGGGGGTGGTGGGGCCGGGCGGGAGGGGGTGCAGGTGGGCGAGGTCGTCGGCGAGGATTCGCAGGCCGCTACGGGCTTCGCGGAGGCTGGATTCGCGTTTGGATTCGCTGGTCCAGGCGGTCATCGCCTGACTGAAAAGTTGCAGGAGGGTGACGAGGATGATGGAGGTGACGCCCATGGCGATGAGCAACTCGACCAGCGTGAACGCGGGCGCGTGACAGGGTCGATGCTTGGACGCTGGACGATGGAGGCTCATGGCGGTGGCGGTGCCTGGGATTTTTGAACCAATGTGGCGTAGCGGTAGATTTTGCGGTTCGCGGCGGGGACGGAGGCGGGGGATTCGACGGTGACGACGAGCAACTGAACGCCCGGGGCGAGAGGGCTGTCAGGATTGCCGCTGTCGTCGTTGGTCTGCCAGTTGGCAATGTAGGCGGCCTGTGTCGGGTTTGAAGTTGCCCCTGGGTCAGACTCGATGGGGGTAAGGGAGCTGGTGTAGGTGCCGGTGCCGGTTAAGGGGACGTCAATGGGGGCGGTGGTGATGGCGAGCGCGGCTTCTTCGGCGATGCGGCGGGCAAGGAGCGAGGCGGCGGTGGTTTGGGTGCTGTCGCGACCAATGTTGAGTCCAGTCGAGAAAAGTCCGATGACCGTGAGCAACGCGCTGGAGACGATGGTCGCGGTGATGAGCGTTTCGGTGAGGGTGAAACCTGATCGTCTTGCGCGGTGGCTGCCCGGTTGATGATGGTGAGGTTTCATGATGGAATGAAGTGAGGGGAATCAGGGGGCTGGAACGGCCCCGGGATTGAGGAGGGTTTTGCCGCTGCTGCGTCGCACCTCGAGGGAAAGATTGGAATGGGCGTTGGGAACGGAGGCGCGGGTGCCGTCGATGGCCCCCTCGGCCAGCACAATGGCAAAGGGACCGGGAACACCCTCTCCGGGAAAGACGACCTCACCCAGGGAACCAAAGCCGAGGGTGGGCATGGTGATCTCTTCTTGGTTGAAAAGTTTGAAGGCTTTTTCGGCTTCGGTTCCGGCCTTGTAAAGATTGCTCCATGTTCCCGGCGTGCCCGCAGCGGTGGCGTCGGGGTGAAAAATCAAACCATCGGGGAGGCTGCGCCATTCACCGATCTGGCGGATGTCGCTGCCCGGGGTTTCGGGTTCTTCAAACATGGCATATTGACGGCAGGGTTCGAGGGTGCCGCTGCTGGTGAGCGGGCTGAAGGCGACGTAGATGGTGCCATTTCCGCGCAGGGCCTGGGATCGCGCCTGCTCAAGCACGGCGGCAATTTCTTGAAGTGCGGAGACGCGTCGATTGGTGGTCAATATTCCGGGAATGTTGACTACGGTTCCCATCAAAACGCTGATGATGCCGATGACGACCAATATCTCGACAAGGGTGTATCCCCTCGGCTTAGGCAGGGTTCGGCAGGAGCGAAATGCTGGGATAAGGGAACGCACCGTCGGCAAAATGGTATTGAACGTTCAGTAGCCTGACTTCTGGTTGAGGGCGAAACTTCGGGGGAAGGTGTTTGTATGAGCAGATGTTTGCAGGAAAAGGGCCAGTTTGCAAAGTAAACACATTGTTGCGTGATTTGGATTGCATTTGAAGGGAAAAGCGATCGTGAAGGCCGGGCACATAAAAACCGCAGGACTGCCCTGCGGTTTTCTTCAAAAATTAACTGATTGCGAGGGCTTGGAGCTTAGTTCCAAGACTTGACGTCATCTTTGGTCTGTGGGGTCTCATCGGGACCGTCAGAATAGATGATGACGCTTGCGCTGACATTTTCCGGCTCGCCGGTGTGGCCCTCGGTTCCCGCGAAAGGGTTGGGGATCTGGCCATTACCGCTGTAATCAATTTCGATGGTGTAGGGTCTGGACCACGGATCAAAGAGCCCGCCGCCGCCGCCTTCACCATCCTGCACATAACCATTGGCTCCACCTTTGGCAGAAGGGGGTTCGTAAAATTTGATCTGGCGGGGGTTGTTGGTGGGGTCCTGGGCCATCAAAGCGGCCAAAAGCGGCATCCCGGTTGAGTCGGTGAGGTATTCTGCGGTATCACTTTCACCAGCCGTTGATGCCAGTGGCATACGGTTGTATTCGGTGCGGTAACCGTTGATGGCGATTTCAATGCCCTTCATGGCAGTTTTCGCCTGGAGAATTTTGGCGCGTTCCATGATCTTGCCGCCCACAGGAACGGAAATGCTGGCGAGAATGGCAATGATGGTGATGACCACCAGCAGTTCGATCAGCGTGAATGCGGACGATTGCCGACGACTGAGGGAGGCGAGTTTCATAATGTTCATGGGATGGAAATTGCAGAGCCTGGCTGGGTATGATGGAATACTATGTATGCTGTATCGATAACTCGAATATTGATAGAATAATGGAAAACGGGCGGCGGCGTCAATAGCGAAGAATAGGCCTGCCATCGCCGCGTGGGGAAACGCAAAGAACTTTCAATCTGTCAAGTGCTGAACTGCAACTATCGAGCAAAGGTGTTTGACAGTTTCACGCAGCCCCATACTCTTGGCGGTTCAAATTCCAGCCTGCTCTGTGGGCTGAACCACCCAACCAACAACAACACACACACTCGGCCACCCTGCGTGGCCCACTCAGATATGGCTAAAAAAGCAACCAAGGCCGCCGGCAAGTCGATCAAATATGTTTACACCTGGGGAGCCGGCAAGGCTGACGGGAACGGATCGCAAAAAGCACTTCTAGGCGGCAAAGGCGCAAACCTTGCCGAAATGACTCTTATCCAGCTGCCAGTGCCTCCTGGATTCACCATCAGCACCGAAGTCTGCACTTATTTTTACGCCAACAAGCGCACCTATCCGGAGTGCCTTCAGGCCCAGATGGACGCGGGCGTCAAAAACATGGAAAAAATCATGGGCGCCAAATTTGGCGGCACCACCGGCATGCCTTTGCTCGTCGCCGTTCGCTCCGGCGCGCGTGATTCCATGCCCGGCATGATGGACACGGTTCTCAACCTTGGTCTCAATGACCAGACCGTTGAAGCCCTCACCAAAGCCACCAACAACGAACGTTTTGCTTGGGACTGCTACCGCCGTTTCATCCAGATGTATGGCGACGTCGTCCTCGGCGTGCAGAAGCGCGAAGGCGAAGACCACGAGCCGTTTGAAGTGGTGATCGAAACCTTCAAACACGAAGTCTATCACAAGGACATCGTCGATTCCGACCTGACCGCCGACGACCAGAAAGAACTCGTCAAGCGCTTCAAGGCCCTTGTCAAAGAGCGCACCGGCAAAGGTTTCCCGAACGACGTTTGGGATCAGCTTCGCGGCGCAGCAGGTGCGGTGTTCGGTTCCTGGATGAACGATCGCGCGATCGTTTACCGCCGTAAATACAACATTCCTTCCGAGTGGGGCACCGCCGTCAACGTGCAGGCCATGGTTTATGGCAACACCGGCGACGACTCCGGTTCCGGCGTGGCATTCACCCGTAACCCTGCCAACGGCGTCAACGAATTCTATGGTGAATTCCTCATCAACGCCCAGGGCGAAGACGTGGTTGCCGGCGTTCGCACGCCTGATCCAGTGGTCAAATTGAACAACGTGATGCCCAAGGCTTACAAGGAACTCCTCAAAGTTCGTTCGACCCTTGAGAAACACTTCAAAGATGTGCAGGACGTCGAGTTCACCATCCAGAAAGGTCAGTTGTTCATGCTTCAGACCCGTAACGGCAAGCGCACCGCTGCCGCTGCGTTGAAGTTCTCGATGGACATGGTCAAAGAAAAACTCATCGACCAGGAAACCGCCATCTTGCGCAACCCGGCTGATCAGCTTGAGCAGCTTCTTGCTCCTGACTTCGACCTTGCTGAAATCAAAAAAGCCAAGGCGCTTGCCGTTGGTCTGCCTGCAGGTCCTGGTGCTGCTTCCGGCATCATCTACCTCAACGCCGACCGCGCCGCCGCCGCTGCTGAAAAAGGGGAAACCGTTCTCCTGGTTCGCAACGAAACTTCGCCAGAAGACTTGCGTGGCATGATCGCCGCCGCCGGTATTCTTACCGCCAAGGGTGGTGTTTCCTCCCACGCCGCGCTTGTCGCACGTCAGATGGGCAAAGTTTGTATCTGCGGTGCCAGCGCCGTGTTGATCGACTATGACAAGAAAACCGTGACCATCTCCGGTCAGGTCTTCAAGGAAGGCAAAGACTACCTCAGCATCGACGGCACCGCCGGCACGATCTATGGTGGTCAGGTCAAAACCGGTCCTTCGCAGATCGTCCTTGGCATGCTTAAAGGCGACAAAGTGGCTGCCAAAACCGAAAAAGTTCAGCAGTTCAAAACCTTGATGGATTGGTGCTCGAAAGCCACCCGTCTTGCCGTCCGCACCAACGCTGACAACCCCGAGCAAACCGAGCAAGCGATTGCTTTCGGTGCTCAAGGGATCGGTCTTACCCGCACGGAACACATGTTCTTTGAAGGTGATCGTATTGACGCCGTCCGTGAGATGATTCTCGCTGAAGACGAGCAGGGCCGCCGCGCCGCGCTTGCCAAAATTCTTCCGTATCAACGTGAAGATTTCATCGGTATCTTCAAGGCCCTCAAAGGCCTTCCAGCCACCATCCGCTTGCTCGATCCTCCGTTGCACGAGTTCGTTCCTCATGACGACAAGGCACAGGCCGAGCTTGCCACCAAGCTTGGTTTGACCAAGGAGAAGGTTGCCTCACGCGTGAACGCTCTTCATGAGTTCAACCCAATGCTCGGCCACCGCGGTTGCCGTCTTGGGATTGCTTATCCTGAGATCACCGAGACCCAGGCTCGCGCCATCTTTGAAGCCGCTGCTGAAGTGCAGAAAAAAGGCATCAAAGTGAAGCCTGAAGTGATGATCCCGCTCGTTGGCTTCAAGAAGGAACTCGACCTCCAGGTCGCTGTTGTCCATCGCGTTGCCGCTGAAGTGCAGAAGGAGAAGAAAATCAAGCTGAGCTATCAAGTCGGCACCATGATCGAAGTGCCTCGCGGCGCTTTGACCGCTGATGAGATCGCTGAGACCGCTGAGTTCTTCAGCTTCGGCACCAACGACCTTACCCAGACCGCTCTCGGCATCAGCCGCGACGACATGGGCAACTTCCTCATGCCTTACACCGAGAACGAAATCTTCAAGAAGAACCCCTTCGCCACGCTTGACGCGACCGGCGTTGGTCAGTTGGTGAAGATCGCGATCGAAAAAGGCCGCGCCACCCGTCCCGACATCAAACTCGGCATCTGCGGTGAGCATGGTGGTGATCCTGACTCCGTGAAATTCTTCCACAACGTCGGCCTGGCCTACGTCAGCTGCTCGCCTTACCGCGTGCCTGTCGCCCGCCTTGCCGCCGCCCAGGCTGCGATCGAAGAGAAGCGCGCCAACGCCGCTGCTGCTCCTGCGAAGAAGTCCGCCAAGAAGGCTCCAGCCAAGAAAGCTGCCAAGAAGAAGTAATCACTTCATTCATTGATTAATTGATCGAATCAGACCCCGTGGAGCAATCCACGGGGTCTTTTTGTTGGAGCAAGGACATTCCTGTCCTTTATTTTTTGCGGCGAACGCCTGACGGACACCGCAGCGGACAGGAATGTCCCCACTCCTTTCGATAAATGCGTGCGAGAATTTTCCATTTTTGGCGGGTTGCCCATGCCTGCGGATTAACGAATTGTTTCGCCAGAAAAACGGAAGCAACTTTCGCGACCTGAATGGTAACCTCTCTACGTGATGGGGGCCACCAACCGGTTATTTCGGAATGATGGACTCACCGTTTGCCACTCATTCAACCTCGAATCCTTTCTCTATGCCTTCTCATTCAACCCGTCGGCAATTTCTCGGCACGAGCAGCGCAGCCTTTTCTGCCATGGCTTTTCCTTTTGTTTCCAGTCGCGCTACGGCGACGGATGCCAGCAATTCCGAGACCTTGAAAATCGGTTTGGTGGGATGTGGCGGTCGGGGCAGTGGTGCTGCGAAGCAGGCATTGACGGCGGACTATAACACCACGCTCTACGCCGTGGCGGGTGTGATGCCGAACATGGCAGAGAACACGATCAAAATGCTGGGTGATGAATTTGCCAGGCGTGTGGATGTGCCGAAGGATCGACAGTTCATTGGATTGGATGCTTACCAAAAAGTGATCGACCTTTGCGATGTGGTGTTGCTGGCGAGTCCTCCGGGGTTTCGACCGCTGCATTTGAAGCAGGCGGTGGAGGCGGGGAAACACATTTTCTCTGAAAAACCGATGGCGGTGGATGCGGCAGGCTGTCGCATGGCGCTTGAAGCGGTGCGCAAAGCGAAGGAGAAGAATTTGAATGTGGTGGCCGGTTATTGCTGGAGATACAGTCCATCGCGTCGCGAGGCTTTCAAACGCTTGCATGATGGGCAGATTGGTGAGGTGACCAGTCACTTTGCGACTTACTACACGGGTCCGGTGAAACCCATGCCACCTGCGGCGCAACGCAAGCCGGAGTGGTCGGATGTGGAGTGGCAGGTGCGCAACTGGTATAACTTTTCGTGGTTGTCAGGAGACAGTCTGGTGGAGCAGGCCATCCACAGCGTGGACAAAATCGCGTGGGCGATGAAGGACATCAAGCCACTGTCCTGCATGGCCACGGGCGGACGTCAGATTCCGGCCGAGGGCGGCAACATCTTTGATCATTTTCATGTGGCTTATGAATATCCGAATCAGGTGATGGCGCATTTGGGCTCGCGTCAGATGGCGGGGTGTCAGAATGAAAACATGGATGTGATTCGTGGTTCGAAAGGCAGTCTGGTGATTGGTCGTGGATCGTCACCGGTGATAGAAGGCGCGGACCGCTGGCGTTTTCGTGGCGAGGACAAGAACATGTATCAGGTGGAGCACGACGAGCTTTTTGCCGCGATTCGCCAAGGCAAAACGGTCAATGATGGCGAATGGATGATGCAGTCCACGATGCTTGGGATCATGGGGCGGATGGCGGCTTATTCTGGCAAGCGGATTACCTGGGATGAGGCGGTGGCCAGCGAGGAAGATCTTGCGCCCGACTCATTGGGCTGGGGCGATTCTTTTACCCCAACCCCGATGCCGATGCCCGGCAAGAAAGCTTGATTTTTGGTTGATTGGATCTGAGTCAATCGGTGGTCATCTGAGATAATCCGAGTCAGAAACTGCGGATTTAAACACCGATGGACACCGATTTCTTCAGATGAACTCAGATAGGGAGAAATAGTTAGTCATCGAATCGCACATTATGAATCGTCGTTCTTTTATCGTATCCGGAAGTTCTGCTTTGGCAGCGGCTTCGTTGCCTTTGCCATCCTTGATCGCCCAAGCGCCGGCTTCAAAACGCTCCATCAAAATCGCGGTGAAATACGGCATGGTGAGCGAAGGCAAAACGGTGTTGGAGAAATTCAAGCTGGCCAAGGAGGCGGGCTTTGATGGCATTGAGCCTGATGGGCCATTCGAAGAATCCATGGTTCAGGAAATGATCGCCGCAACCAAGGAAACGGGACTGGTGGTGCCGGGGATCGTGTGTGCCAAGGGTGGTCGAGCCATGGGCGCATTGGATGAGGCAGCGCGTGTAGAAGGGGTCGAAACGATGGCGAAAGCTTTGCGTCAGTGCAAGGAACTGGGCGGCACGACGGTGTTGATGTATCCAGGGGTGGTGAACAAGGATCTGCCCTATCAAGCGGTTTATGATGCGTTGATCAAGTCGACGCGTGAGGTGTTGCCGGTGGCGAAGGAGACGGGCATCAAGATCGCGTTGGAGAACGTGTGGAATAACATCTTTATCAGTCCGCTGGATGCGGTGAGGTTTGTGGATGAGATTGGCGATCCGCATGTGGGATGGTTTCTCGATCTCGGCAATCTGGCCCGATACGGATGGCCGGACCATTGGGTGAAGGCGCTGGGCAAGCGCACTTTCAAACTGGACATCAAAGGTTATTCAACGACCAAACACATGAAGGAAGGTCCATGGGCCGGATTTAAGGTTCAGATCGGCGAGGACGGTGATGAGATCGATTGGGCGGCGACGATGAAAGCGCTGGATGAAGTTGGCTATGAAGGAGGCTGGATTTCCGCTGAGGTGGGTGGTGGTGGATTGGAACGCTTGAAGCAGATCCACTCACAGGTCGCGAAGGTGATTGCTTCTTAGGATTTGAGATTTTTTGAACCACAAATGGACACGAATTCACACGAATATTTTCTAAAAACAGTTCCAGGAATCTGAGCTGACTGATTCGTGAGGATTTGTGTTTATTGGTGGTGAGGAATCAGGTAGTTCCTGGTGCCATGGGGGTGATGCTCATGGCGCGTTGACGGTAAATTTTGGGGGAGCAGCCGTGCAGGCGGCGGAATTGGGATTGGAAGTTGGCCATGGAATCAAAACCGCAGTTCATGGCGATTTCAGTCACGGTGGCGTCGGTTTCGGTGAGCAGTCGGCATACGCGGGCAACGCGCAGTTCGTTGAGATAGGCAGGGAAAGTCTTGCGAGTGAGGGAGCGAAAAAAGCGGCTGAAGGTGCCTTCGCTCATGCCAGCGTGACGGGCGACATCCGTAAGATAGAGGGGGTCTTCGATGTGCTCGTGAATGTAGGAAGTGATCAAGCCCATGCGTTCCTGGTCGGACACTTGCAGCTCGGGGAAGAAGCCGGGTGAGGCGATGCGCACGAGGCTGCGTGAGGTGCTGAGTTCCTGGAGAATTTCGAGCAGCAGGATGAGGCGTTTGATGCCTTGGGTGCGCAGCATCTTGATCATGATTTGAGAGACCAACTCGCGGGATCGACCCGTGATATGCAAACCGTGGGCGGCTTGTTGGAAGAGGCGCTGGATGTTGTTCATCTCGGCCCATTGCAGCCAGTTGGTGCCGAGAAATTCAGGATGAAAGTGAACATTGACGGCGTTGACTTCGTGAAAGGGAGCGCCGGGTGCGGGGTCGTTACGAAAATCGTGCGGAAGGTTGGAACCGAGAAAGGTGAGGTCGCCTTCGCGCAACGGGGACATGTTGTCGCCGATCCAGCGTTGGGTGCCGCCGGAGAGGACGAGGGTCAGTTCCATCTCAGGATGGAAGTGCCACTGGCAGCCGAAATTTTTGCCTTTCACCCGCTGACAGGCGACCATTTTCGGGACGAGTTGTTCGTAGACGGGTTTCATGTTGGGTGGACAGGCTGGAGAGCAGTAAGCTTACGCGATGCACATTGGTGATGCCCCTGTTTTTACAGCAATGCCGGATGCTTTTCCAGTGTGGAGTGAATCACGCGGAAACGGGAAAGCGTTTTATTACGGTGGAATTGCGGTGGCGATTGCAGGGCTTCGAAGTGTTTAATAGAGACGTTCTGCAACCTTTCTCCATCGACGCTTATGCCTTCTGTTCTTGCCATTTTTGCCCATCCTGATGACATTGAGTTTTGTGCGGCGGGCACCATGCTGAAGTTGCGAGAACTGGGATGGGATCTGCATTACATGAACCTTTGCAGCGGGCATGGAGGTTCGGTGCAGATGGATGGTCCGACGACGGCAAAGAAACGTCTGGCGGAGGCGATGGAGGCGGCGTCGATATTGGGGGCGGCCTTTTATCCGCCGATCTGTGATGATCTGGAGCTAACTTATTCAGTCCCGTTTTTGCGCAAGGTTGCGGCAGTCGTGCGCGAAGCGAAGCCGACGGTGGTGTTGACGCATGCGCCTGCGGATTACATGGAAGACCACATGGCGGCGTGCCGGCTCGCGGTGACGGCGGCATTTGGTCATGGCGGTCCGAACATTCAAACCGATCCACCACGAGAAGCATTTTTTGAAGACGTGACTTTGTATCATGCGATGCCGCATGGACTTCGTGATGGATTGCGTCGCCGGGTGGAGGCGGGCGCTTATGTGAATACGACAACAGTGCATGCGGTGAAGCGGCAGGCGCTGGCGGCGCATGAAAGTCAGAAGCACTGGCTGGATGTGAGCCAGGGGATGGATTCGTATTTGTTGTCGATGGATGAAACGTCGCTGGAGCTTGGCAGAAGATCAGGGAAGTTTGAGCATGCAGAAGGCTGGCGGAGGCATTTGCATCTCGGATTCAGCGGCAAGGAAATCGATCCGCTGGCGGAGGTGCTGGGAGGGGATTACCTGGTGAATGAGGTGTATGAGCGGGGGTTGGAGGGGTGATGGAATGGCCTATTTCTTTTTCGGTTCTTCCACTTGGATGGCATCGGCATTGAGCAATAGGAGTTTGTCTGAACTGCCAGGGGCCACGGTGCCAGAGACGGTGACATAACTCAGTTTTTGCAGTCCATTGACGTTCTCGATGCCTTCTTTCAGCACTCTGCCTTTGGCGTCGATCACTTGAATTGTCGCGGTTCCTTGTTTGAGTGCTTCAGGGTCGTCGCAGCAATTGTCCCAGGGGGTTTCGCAGGCGTCGCCGGGAATGTCGCTGCATGCTTTGAGAGTTTCGGGGTCGCCGAGAATGAAAATGCTGCGACCGTCGACGAACGGTTTGAGGTTGCCCATCACCCGGCCTTTGAGGGTGATGGTTTCGCCAGGTTTGGCTGTGGTGCGGGCTTTGTGAATGGCTGCGGGTTTGCCTGATGGGGCGGTGGCGAACACTTTTTTGAGGACTTCGCTTTTGGGTTCTTCGGCGCTGAGCACAGAGGTGGCGAGGACGAGGCAGCAGGTAATGAGCTGGGTTGGTTTCATGGTTGGTATTGGTTGGGTTAGGGCTAGATGGATGAAGCGCGCAAGGCGACTGGAAGAGCGGGTTTCAGGCAGCGAATGGCTGGCGGCAGGGTGCCGAGGATTCCGAGCAGCAATCCAGTGACAATTCCGGTGGTGGCGACTTTTGGACTGATTTCCAAAGTAAATGCTCCGATGGAGAATGGGATGGTTTGGCCGTCCAAAATGAACATTGCCACAAGCGAGGCCACCAGTGTGCCGGTCAGACAGGCCAGGGTGCTTTCTTGAATCAGACTCACCAGCAACGCGAATCGACCATAACCAATGCATTGCAATGTGGCCAGTTCGCGGACCCGCGAGGCAAAGGCCGCATACAAGGTGTTGATGCCGCCGAAGATCGCGCCGATGACAATCAAGCCTGCGGTAATCCATGTCATCGCCCGGAGTGGCCGGAAGAAGGCGTTCAACTGGGCGTAGTAGTCGCTTTCACGCAGGGCGCTGAGCTCCAGATCGAGACGTTGTTTGGTGAAGATTTCCACATCGGGAAAGTCTTCGGCACTCTCCAGTTTCAAAGCGACGCAAGAAAGGGTCTCCCGCTTGGCGAGCACCCGAAGATCACCGAGAGTGGTCCACACTTCCGATTCCAAAACGGTTCCGGGAGCCGCAAAGACACCAGACACACGCAGCTTCACTCCATCAAGCGTAACGCTGGTGCCTGGGACGAGCGATGCCTCCGCGACACCCAGTTTTCTCCATGCGAGTCGTCCCACCATGACCTCTCCAGGACTAGGAAATCGACCTGACACCAGTCTCACTTCGGGATGAACTCGAAGTGCCTGGGGAGTAACGCCTCTCAGCAATGCCTGTGCTTTGTGGCCGTCTTCGAAAACGAGATAGTTCATGTAGTGGATCTCACTGGAGACGGCGCGAACACCAAGCTTCTCGACAATGCCGTAAACGGCGGCTTCTGCGATGCCAGCGCTGCTTTCCGGCACCTCACTGCGTTGAATGCTTTCCTCGGATCCAGCACCCACCAAAATGACATTATTGTCGGAACCGGAGGCGGCGAGCACGCGCTTCATGCCGTCGTTGATGGCGACGGCGGCCATGACGAGCAAAACCACAAGGGCACTGCCACCCACGGTTTGAGCGAGCCGGCTTGGTGAGCGGAACAGATTCCGCACGGCATAGGTAAACGGAAGCATGGCTAACTGCGGAGGTTTTTGACAATGGATTGAGACATCGCCTGCCATGCGGGCCAAAGTGAAGCCGCGATGCCAAGCATGAGGGCGAAAGTGATGCCGGTGGCGATGACCGTGGCATCGGGTTGAATGGCCAGGGTTTGGCCTTCATTGCCAAAGGTAAAGCTCTGCCAGCGCAGGAAGGCAGCGGACAATCCGACTCCTGCAAGACCACCCATCAAGCCGAGGAATCCGCCTTCGCCAATGACGAGAGCCGCAATGGCTCTTCCGGGATAGCCGAGCGTGCGCAACACCGCGTTCTCCTTGACTCTGCCGCGAACAATGAGGAGCAGGGCATTGGCCACCAGTGCGGCCACGGCAAGCACGGCACCGACGCCGAGCCAGCGGGTGAATTCGATCAGCTCAATCAACTCAGACGCGGTTTCGGCAAAGAAGGCTTTTTCTGGCTTGGTGTCGGTGGGCTGTTGATCCGTCCGAAAGCGCTCGTCAATGGCTCTGGCCACCCGGTCGAGGTCGGCGGCGTTGTGAACGCGAACGTTAAATTGGGTGACGATTCCCAGCCCGGCGCGGGAGGCTTGTTGCAGGAATGGCAGCTTCACGTAACCGACATTGTTGTCTTGCGCGAAGGGAGATCGAATGACTCCTGACACCTGAACTTTGACGCCTGCTGCGTCGAATCGGTCTCCGGGTTTTAGGCCGCGTCGCATGGCAAAAACTTCGCCCAGCAAAGCGCCATCGTCGCGTTTGGCCCAATCGTCGAAGCCTCCAGAGATGACCGAGATTTCTGGTGCAAACTTGGTGAGCAGACCTTCCGGGACGCCTCGAAAGGTGATGACATCGAGAGACGCTCCGCAATTGTTGACCACAATCTGCACAGGGATGACTTCTCTCACGCCTTCAATGCGGCGGATTTCTTCGGCATAATGCTCAGGCAAACGGCTGGTGGAGGGACAAAAGCGGTTTTGACGATAGACAACAAGGGTGGTGTCGGCTGCGGTGGCCTCGGTGGCGACTGACAGCGAGCGTTGCATGGTTTCAACCGCAGTGAACAAGAACATCCCGGAAGCAACGCCGATCACCGTGAGCAAAGAACGGACGCGATGCCGCGTCAGCTGTTTCCAGGCAAGGTGGAGAAGATTGAGTAAAGCATTCATACGGTTTCCAACAGCCTCCCTTTTTCCAAGTGCAAGGTGCGCGACGCCGACTCCGCCGCGCGAGGATCATGGGTGACCATGACGATGGTTTTTCCGTGCTCTTTGGAGAGCTGTTGCAGCAGGTTGAGGATGTGGCTGGCCGATTCGCGATCAAGATCGCCCGTCGGTTCATCGGCGACCAGAAGAGGAGGATCAGCCACCAAAGCGCGGGCGATGGCAACCCGTTGTTCCTGTCCACCTGACAACTCCGAAGGCGTGTGATGCATGCGGTCTCCAAGGCCAACCAAGTCAAGCACCGAGGTGACTCGTTCGCGTCGTTCGGATCGCGACATGGGTGAAAGCAGCAGGGGCAGTTCAACGTTTTCGAAAGCGCTCAGCACCGGGACGAGATGATAGAGCTGAAAAATGTAGCCAACATGCTTGGCCCGCCATTTGGTTAGATCGCGACGGGCGAGACCGGCAAGTTCCACGCCTGCAATGACAAGAGAACCCTCACTTGGCGAGTCGATGCCCGAGAGAAGATTGAGGAGGGTCGTTTTCCCGGAACCGGAGGGTCCCATGAGCGCGAGAAACTCACCGCGCGGCACTTCAAGATCGAGCTTTTCCAATGGGGTGATGACGGTTTTGCCTTTGCGGTAATTTTTGGAAACGCCTTGGCAGTAAATCATGAGATCGTTCATGGCTGAATAAATTGGGGTTTGATGCGCTGACCTTCGCGAAGATTGGCAGGAGAAAGAATGACTTGTTCGCCTAGGCGCAAGCCCTCTTGAATGCGAATGTATTGGTCGCGTTTATCGGCGGAAGGTTTTACCATTCGTTTGCTGATGCGATTGTTGTCAGCATCGAAGATCCAAACGGAGTTGTCGCTCAATGCGTCGATGGGAATCCACAGGGCCAAGTAATCAGATTCGCTGGAGGGAGACTCGGTTGAATCGGTCACAGACCCCAGAAACTCAACGCGGCAGAGCATCTCCGGGCGGAGCACATCGGATGGAGTCAGGATGCTCACCTTTGCCTGCAGGGTATTGCGTTGCAGGTCAGCTTCGCCGGTGATGCGGGTGACTTCCCCTTCAAAAACTTGATCTGGCAGCACACTGCAATGCACCTTGGTTCTTTGACCGACTTGGAGTTGGGCAGCATCAGCGAGGGGAACATCCACCCGAACCTGCAGCTTGGCTGGATCATAAAGCACCGCAAGCGTCGAGCTGTCGGGGTGATCCATGGCCAGCATTTTCTTTTCTCCAGGTGCGGCCATCAGACGAAGAATGCGGCCGGTGATGGGGGCAAGAATTTGGGTCCGATCCAGCGCCAATATTTCCTGAGCCAGCAACACACGGGACAAGTTGATTTCCTCGTCCTTGGTGACAACGGCAGCCTCTGACCGCGCAATTTCAGCAAGCTGCTCTTCGAGTTTAGCCCTGGCGGCTGCGAGGTTTGCCTGCTCTCGTTGCAGCCTTAGTCGGGCGGTGATGACATCCGAATCCGAGATGGCCCCTCCTTTGAGCTCCTCGAACCTTTTGAGTTGATCTTTGGCTTCAGATTCAAGCGTCTCTGCGGCGAGAATTTCAGCCTTGATGGAATCCCGTTTGCTGATCGCTGCCGTGACGGCAGAGACCGTGGAGGTTCTTTCTGCGGTTAGCATGCGAAGCTTCGCTTCTGCTGCCGCCAGTTTGAGCTTCGCGTCGTCATCGATCAGATTGGCAATCGGATCTCCTTTCTGCACCAATTGCCCTTCAAGAACATGAATGGTCGCGACCACACCATCAATCAATGCGGAGGCCTTGACCGCATAGGGGTCAGGCTCGATCCAACCACTCGCCTGAAACAGGAGCGTTGTCTGCTCACGGGGGGATGGCGTGGATGCAAGGTCGGAGGTTGCGACATCTGACGTTGCCAGCACGGTTGCCACTTTGGCTTCCACAGCAGGCAGAAGTCGATCTCGGAACAAGGTGAGAAAAATCACCGCGAAACCAAGAAGAATGGCCATGGGTAGAAGCCATGCGGGCAGGCGGCGGGCAGGCTTGTCAGGCGCGTTATTGCGCGACAAAAAAGCGATGGAGGATGACATGAATGACGGACAAAATTTGAAAACAACCGCGCTGTCGAAAGCGCGTGATTGCGTGCGCAGGGTCACAAAACCATGCACACCGGAGCGGTAAGCTTCCCGGTGCTCAAATCGTCCAAATGCCTAGAATCGCCCGTCGGGTAGACGGCGGCGGCAGAGCGAGTTGCTCAGTTGGAATTTCCAAACTGACAGAAGGATTTTTAATGTCGGGAACCAGCGGCAAGACATCTTGCCAAGCAAGTTCTACCGCAAGAAAGGCAGGAACGCGGTCAGAACTGGCAGGGACGTTCGAGCCAGGCAGTTTCTTGACTTCCAGACAGCATGGAGTGGTTGGGTGCTGTTGGTCATCGGCATCACAATCATCGCAGCAATTCTCTGCGGCAACACACTCACTGGCGAAGCTGAAGAGAATCCTGTTTTCGAGCAAACACAGTCTCACGGACCCCGCCCCGCACGAATGGGAGACAGCAAAAAATAGGAGTAGGAGTGCCGCGATCACCTGCCTCATGACCCTGTTGTAGCATGAACGTGGCATTTCGTCAATCGGAGGCGGGGATGGGTCAATTGGGATTAGTTGGTGCCTTTTTCGACGGCGCGGAGTTCGGTGCTGCGATCTTTGGAAAGGTCGGTGTTGGCGAAAGCGCTGGTGTTTTTGGGGAGGCGCATGGTGAACTGATGGAGGGTGTCGATTTGGGCTTGGCCTTCGAGCATTTCGAAACCGAGGATGTGGCCGCCGGTGGTTTGGGCGTCGTCGATGAAGTGGAGGTGATAGCCGGGGACGTTGACGCCTTTGACGAAGGCGGGGCAGCGGAAACCGACGATGGTGCCGGTGATGTTGCTGAGGTGGAATTCGGGCTGGTTGGCGGTGACTTGATTGAGGGGAGGATAAGGTTTGGTTTGGCGGGGGACGCTGCGGGTGTGCATGGTCTTGAAGGTGCCGGTAATTTTGATGGCCTGGAAAAGATTTTGGTTGGGGGCTTTGGTGTTGATGAGTTTTTCGATGTCGGTGAAGGTGGCTCCGGCGGGGATGATGAAGCGGTCTTCGGGGGTGAAGCGACAGACCGTGGCAAAGGGGGTTTTGAGGGATGAAGGAGATGGGGTGTAGACTTTGCCATTCGCTTTGACTTGATAAAGACGGCCATCCACGATGAGCATTTCGCCGTCGAGGGAATCGAAGGTGCCGATGCCGAGATCGCCGTGTTTCATCAGCGAGCGACAGGTGAGGTCGCCTTCGTAGACCCCGGCGAGAAGGGCGTCGATGGTGGAGGTTTGATAAGCCGTGTCGCGCGGTGCCGTGGCGCAGCTGGCGAGCAGGAAAAGGGGGAGAGTGAGAACGAGGGCGAGGAGGGAGTTTTTCCGCATGCGTGCAGTGTGGGACGAAAATGATCCTGATGCGAAGTGAAACTTCGCGGTCCCTTTTTTTATTCGCGCCAGAGCCAGCGGAGGGCGTCGGGGAAGATGGCACCGGCGTGTTTGCCGTTGTGGGTGCCGTGACCCCAGACAAATTGGTGGTCGTAGTTTTTGAATTTAAGGGCGGCCTGCATCTGCATGTTGCCGAGCGGCCAGGAGCCGTGTTGGTTGTCGAGGTCGTTGATGCCTTCTTGGAAGAAGGCGCGGATGGGTTTGTTTTCGGTTTTGCGGATCATGCCGGGGTAGGCGTCGCCACCGCGAATGTTGGTGAAGGAACCGATGGAGCTGACCACTTTGCGGAAGGCATCGGGTCGTTGCCAGGCGACGGTCCATGCGCAGATGCCGCCGGAACTGGCACCGCAGATGGCGCGTTGTTCAGGGTCGGTGGTGAGTTTGAGGCGGAGGGTTTTGCTGACTTCGGGGAGAATTTCTTCAAGAAGGAATTGGGCGTAGTCGGGGGAGAGGGTGTCGTATTCAAAACTGCGGTTGTTGTTGCGCCAAGGGGATTCGGGTTTGGTGTCGCCTTTGTGTCCGGGATCAATGAAGATGGCGATGAGCGGCGGGATCTCCTTGGCGTGGATGAGGTTGTCGAGAACCGTGGTGACGCGGAATTCGCCGGTGAGGTTGAGGTAGCTGTGGCCGTCTTGAAAGACCATGACGGCAGTTTCCTTTTTGGGATCGTGGTTGGCGGGTGTGTAGACGCTGACCTGACGTTTGGTGTCAGGAAAGATTTTGGATTGGTCCCAGGTGAACGTGGTGAGAACGCCTTTGGGCACGTCGGGCTTCACCATGGAGTCGGGTCCGAGCACGGGTTCCGGCATCTCGGGCAGGCTGAGAACGGGAGATGGATTCTGATTTTCCTGAGCGGTGACAGTGATGGTCAAGGCAGAAAAAAGCAGGAGGAGACGCAGCGATGAATTGAGCATGGGAGAGGAACGTTGAGGCGGTGAAACAATCTTTCGGTAGCTCCGATAACACTCACAAAATTAAAGTCTACTTTTCCTATCGGGAATTATCAGTATTTTCTTGCGCCCTTCGATTTTGCGGTTATGCTGACACTCCCCTGTTTGTGCCTGCTCGCGGATTGGGGGATTTACTGGGCTCACCTGTTTTTTCTTTTCAATGCTTCCCGATCACTCCCCTTTCTCACCGGAACAGCGTCTCACGCTGGAACAACTGTTGGCCAGTTTTTCACCGGCTCAGCGGTTTTGGCTGGCGGGTTATTTGTCGGCAGGTGAAGCTTCGGGAATGCAGGTGGCAACTCCCGCTGCGGCAGGTGCGGCGACCAAGCTGACCATCATTTATGGGACGGAGTCGGGCAATTCAGAAAAGCTCGCGGATCTTTCGGCCAAAGAGGCAAAAAAGCGTGGGTTTCAGGCGGCGGTGAAAAACGTGTCGGATCTGACGCCAACGGATTTGGCGAAATTTGATCATCTGTTGGTGATTGTGAGCACGTGGGGTGATGGCGATCCACCGGAGAGTGCGACATCGTTTCACAAGGAGTTTTTGAACGCGTCGCAAGACTTGTCGAAGGTAAAATATTCGGTGTGCGCGTTGGGCGACACTTCGTATGAGAAATTTTGCCAGACGGGCAAGGATTTTGATTTGCGGCTTGAGGCGCTGGGCGCGGAACGGGTTTTTGCGCGTCAGGATTGCGACGTGGATTACGAAGAAGCGCATCGCACCTGGTTGGATGGCGCGTTGTCGGCATTTGGACCTGCGAAGTCGGCTGTGCCAGCGTCTGAGGGTTCGGGTGTCTTTGGATTTGCACCGCTGGCATCGGCGGCGGCATATGGCAAAAAGAATCCTTTTAATGCCGAACTGACG
Source organism: Phragmitibacter flavus (assembly GCF_005780165.1). Lineage (NCBI taxonomy): Bacteria > Pseudomonadati > Verrucomicrobiota > Verrucomicrobiia > Verrucomicrobiales > Verrucomicrobiaceae > Phragmitibacter > Phragmitibacter flavus. The sequence continues at coordinate 97,122 of NZ_VAUV01000006.1, forward strand.
GAGCGGGTCTTGTTGAACGGCACGGGCACGACAAAGGAAACCTGGCATTATGAGTTGTCTTTGCAAGGTTCGGGCTTGAGTTATGAGCCCGGAGATGCGCTGGGAGTAGTTCCGCAGAACGCGCCTGATGTGGTGGAAGCCTTGTTGAAAGCGGCGAAGCTGAATGGGGCTGAGACGGTGGAGATCAAGGACGTCGGCAGCAAGACGCTGACGGATGCCCTTCGCGAAGATCTGGATGTGACGGCGTTGTCGCGTCCGGTGCTGACGAAGTTGCAGGAGTTGACCAAGTCGAAAAAGCTGGCGGCGCTGTTGGCGGATGACGCGAAGGACAAGCTGCGAGATTATTTGTGGGGTCGCTGGATTGTCGATGCGCTGATTGATTTTGCTCCCAAGAAAGGCATCACTGCACAAGACTTGGTGACGTTGTTGCGCAAGCTGCCGCCACGTTTGTATTCGATTGCTTCAAGCTTGCTGGCTCATCCGGATGAAGTGCATCTGACGGTGGCGTCGGTGCGCTATCAGGCTCACGGGTTGCCGCGCAAAGGGGTGGCTTCGACTTATCTGGCCGACTTGGTGAAACAGGGAGATCGGGTGGGCGTTTACACGCACGAAAACAAGAACTTCAGGCTGCCCGCTTCGGGAGATACCCCGATCATCATGGTTGGACCCGGGACCGGCGTGGCACCGTTCAGGGCGTTTACAGAACATCGCGGGGAACTGGGTCACCAAGGCAAGTCCTGGCTGTTTTTTGGGGATCAGCGTTACACGTATGATTTCCTTTACCAGATGGAGTGGCAGGACCATTTGAAGAGTGGCGCGCTCAACAAGCTGGATGTGGCATTTTCACGGGATCAACCTGAGAAGGTGTATGTGCAGCATCGCATGTTGGAGCGGTCCAAAGATCTTTGGGCGTGGCTTCAGGAAGGGGCGCATTTTTATGTTTGTGGTGACGCCTCGCGCATGGCTCATGATGTGAACGAGGCTCTGTTGACGGTTGTCGAAAAACAAGGCGGCAAGTCCCGTGAAGCGGCTGAGGCGTATCTTGAGGAATTGAAGAAGACAAAGCGTTATCAGCGCGATGTGTATTGAATTTGGGGAGAGAGAAAAGTGATTGAGTTTTAACTGAGGCGGTGGCCTCGCAACTTTTTGTTTGTTATGTCTGAGACTGAAAAAAAATTGTCGGCCAATGAAGGGATCAAAACCCGGTCGAATTATCTGCGTGGAACCATCGAAGAAGGTTTGGCGGACCTGTCGACGGGTGCATTGAGTGAAGATGATCAGCAGTTGATCAAGTTTCATGGGAGTTATCAACAAGATGACCGCGATCTGCGTGCGGACCGTCGCAAACATCGTCTGGACAAGGCGTATTCGTTCATGCTGCGCATTCGGGTGCCGGGTGGAGTGGCGACGTCTCATCAGTGGCTGGAGACGGATCGCATGGCGGAGCAGTATGCGAATGGAACGATCAAACTGACTACGCGTCAGGCGTTTCAATTGCACGGTATCATCAAGACCAATTTGAAGCGCACGATCAAGGAGATCAATGATACGGCGATGGATACGATCGCGGCTTGCGGCGATGTGAACCGCAACGTGATGTGCAACCCGAATCCGTTTCTATCTAGCGTTCATGCGGACGTGTTGAAGACCGCGCAGGATATTTCAGCGCACCTTACTCCGGCCACGCGGGCTTATCATGAGATCTGGCTCGACGGGGAGAAAATCCAGAGCAGCGAAGAGGAACAGGAGCCGATTTATGGGAAGACTTATCTTCCTCGTAAGTTCAAGATCACCATCGCAGTGCCGCCGAGCAATGATGTGGATATCTTTGCGAACTGCTTGTCGTTCATCGCGATTGTCGAAAACGGCAAGCTGGTGGGTTACAACGTGGCGGTGGGTGGCGGCATGGGCTCGACGCATGGCAACGAAGACACGTTCCCAAGATTGGCGGATGTGATTGGGTTTTGCACCGTGGAACAAGCGGTCGATGTCGCGGAGAAAGTGGTGCTGGTGCAGCGTGACTTTGGGGATCGCACGGATCGTAAACATTCGCGGTTTAAATACACGGTGAATGATCGCGGGGAGGAGTGGATCCTTGCGAAGTTGAACGAGTATCTGGGTTATGACCTGGAGCCGGTGCGGCCTTATGAATTTAAGGACAATGGCGACCGGTTTGGATGGGTCGAGGATGAAGTCGGCAATTTCCATTACACGCTGTTTGTTGAAGGCGGCCGGGTGCTTGATGTGCCGGGTTATCCGATGCGCACGGGATTGCGGGAGATCGCGAAGATGCATGATGGGGATTTCCGTCTGACGGCGAACCAGAATGTCGTGATCGCGAACGTTTCGGCGAAGAAACGCGCGGAAGTGGAGGCACTTTTGGAGAAGTATGGGATGCACCGCAGTCATGAGCGCAGTGCGTTGCGTTTGTCATCGATTGCCTGTGTGGCGCTGCCAACTTGTGCTTTGGCTTTGGCTGAAGCGGAGCGGTATTTGCCTGAGGTAGTGACGCGATTGGAAGAGACGCTGGAAGATGTGGGATTGCGTCACGATGCGATCACCGTGCGGATGACAGGCTGCCCAAATGGTTGCGGCAGGCCGTTCATCTCGGAGATTGGTTTTGTGGGTCGCGGTCCGGATCGGTATAACGTCTATCTTGGCGGTGGTCATGCGGGGCAGAGGCTCAGCAAGCTGTATCGTCAGGATGTGGAGGCGGATGATGTCCAGGCTTTGCTGGCACCGATTCTTCAACGTTACGCAAAGGAACGGGAAGAGGGTGAGCATTTTGGCGATTTCGTGATCCGTGCGGGTTATGTGACGGCGACCGTCCAAGGCAACGATTTCCACAAGAACATCAAAGCCGAGGCGATTCCGGTGGGTTGATTGAATTCCAAAAACAGAAAAACGCGGCAAGGTAAATCCCTGCCGCGTTTTTTTATGGAGTGATCAAATCAGTTTAGCCGACCAGAGGCACCAAGTTTTCCTTGCACCACTGACCGTTCTGGATGGTGACACCATCGGGGTCTTCGACGGCGATGTGGGCTTCGTCTTCACAGATGATCCAGCCTTCGTATTTGTGCTGGACGAGCCATTCGGTGATCTTGTGGAAGTCGAGCTTGCCGGTGCCCATTTGTGACCAGGGCTCAGGACCGTTGCCGGAGTAGTCTTTGTAGTGAATGTGGTTCACCAGGTGCGACCATTTGTTGAGGGTGGCGATGACGTCCATGCCGCCGCGAATGATGTGGCCGACGTCAGGGGTCCAGCCGGTGACTTTGGGATCAAGACTGCTGAGGACGACGTCGTAGTCTTCCTGGGTGCGAACGATGGAGGCCGGAGGGCTGTTGGGGTGGTAGGAACACTTGAGGCCGGCATCGGTGCCGCGTTTGGAGACTTCGTTGATGTTTTTGGCGACGTTGAGGCGACGGCGTTGCAGGTCATTGGTGCGACCGCTGGGGAGGGTGACGGTGCCGAGCATGGAGCCAGGGAAATGTTTGAGGAGGTCGATGGTGAAGTCGAGCGCTTCGATTTCGCCGGGGCGGAGCTGATCGTCGTCAAACGCGCAGACGAGGGCAAGTCCGGCGAGTTTGATGTTGTGTTCGTCGAGCGCGTCTTTGAGGCGTTTGGGGTCGCAGAAATCGCCGAGCCAGTATTTGCCGCAGCCGAGGGCGCTTTCGGAAATCTCGAGCACCATCGGTTCGATGCCGGTGAAACCTGCCTGGGCGGCGATTTTGATCATGTGATCGAGCTTGTTGTCGTAGCCTTTGCCGGTGCCCTGCATGAACCAGGTGTAGACTTGTGATCCGAATTGAATGTTTGCCATGTTGGTGGTGTGGTTTGGTGGAATTGAGTTTGGAAACGGTAGGCCTAAACGGCTAGCGGAATTGAGCAGGGATGTCCACTTTGGAAATGAAGAAATGGTGGGTTATTGGAGGTCTTGCCAACCTGGGATGCCGATGAGGGGAAGGGCAAATTGGGTGGTGGCGGGCCATTGATCGGTGCCGGCTTTTTTGAAGAGGTCGTGGATGCGGCGGGGTCGGTGGGGATCGGCGATGGAGTTGGGCTTGTTTTCCCAGAGGCCGAGGCGCAGGCCGCCTTCGTGGGCATGGTCGACATGGCGGTGCCAGATCATGGCGTCGATGCCGGGCTGGCGGGTGGTTTGTTCCCAGGCGTAGGCGAAACCGGCGGCCTGCAGGTCTTCGCCATCGGGGGTGGCGAGGCAGTGGATGCCTTGTTCGCTGAGGATGATGCGGCGGGGTTTGCCGTTCCAGAGCAGTTCGGGGCGGGTCATGTATTGGGTGGCGACGCCGAGGTTTTTGAAGGTGATGTGGGGCGAGTTGTCAGTGGGCCAGGCATTTTTGTCGAGCCAGGTTCGCGGATTGCCGAGGTCGTCGGGATAGGGGTGGTGGGCGATGTGCCATTCGAAGTCGCCGGATGGGGATTCACGGGCGATGCGGGCGAAATGGTCGATGAAGGTTTTGGCGGGGTAGGATTCTTGATCGCTGATGTTAGGCATGGAGGCGTTCCAGTGGTGATCAAAGGAGAGGTAGACGCGGGCGTGGGCGGAGTGGGGTCGGATGGCGTCGTGGGCGAGGCGGACAGCTTCGTGATAGTTTCCGGCGGCCTGGTCGACCGGCATTTTGCCGAGGTTATACCAGATCCACTGAGAATTGACTTCGTTGCCGATGATGTAGCCCCAGACGCGGCCGGAGGTTGGATTGGCTCCACTGTAACGGGAAGCGAGGAAGGCGGCGAGGGCGCTGTAGTTGTCCCGACCTTCGGGAGTAACGGTGTTGAAGGCGGCAATGGTGTATTTGCCGTCGGGACGGGCGTTGGGATGAAGGAGGAGTTGATCTCGAACGGGGTCCTTGGTGGGGTAGGCAAGGAGGATGAGGTAGACGAGGACGTGGTGATCAGAGAGCGGTTTAATTTGGGCGTCGAGCTGCTGGAGGTAGGCGGTATTGATGCGGTGTTGCTGACCGTGGTGAAGAAAGATCGTCGGATTTGGATCGGCGGCAGTGGCCATCATCTGGCCCAGGCTGACGTTGAGAGCAGCGTGGCGGATGCCGAGGCTGAGGGCGTCGTCGACCATCTGAACCTGGAGGCCTTTGATGCTGTCGGTGGTGGGGAACGGCGTGGGGTCTTGCGCGATCAGCGAAGTCGTAAAGGCGGAGAACAGCAGGAAACGAAGAAGCATGGTTTGCGTTAGCGTGACACGGATGAACGAATGCGTCAGGCATTTTTGTTTGCGTTTGAGTGGGGGATGGGGGAGTAGGGAGGTGGACATTGCTATTCGCACCATGTGGTGCGGTTCAGCGGGGATGACCGGTCGGTGTTGATTGGTGGCCCGTGTCCGTTAACTGGCTTTTTGCCGAACGTCGTATCAACACGCCTATGCCGCATAACATTGACCTGATTTTGACACTAACGGGAGGGCTGACGGCTGCGTTGGTTCTGGGATTCATCACACAGAAATTGAAGCTTTCGCCGATTGTGGGTTATCTGCTGGCGGGGGTGGTGGTCGGGCCCTATACGCCTGGGTTTGTGGGTGACAAGGGGTTGTCGGAGCAGTTCGCGGAGATCGGGGTGATTTTGTTGATGTTTGGGGTGGGGTTGCATTTCCACCTGAAGGATCTGATGGCGGTGCGCAGGGTGGCGGTCCCGGGAGCGGTGGTGCAGATTGCTGTGGCGACCGCGCTGGGAGCGGGAGTAACTCATTTTTTTGGATGGTCGTGGACGGCAGGGATGGTGTTTGGAATGGCGATCTCGGTGGCAAGCACGGTGGTGCTGACGCGGGTGCTGTCGGACAATCGGGCGTTGCACACGCCAACGGGACACATTGCGATCGGGTGGTTGATCGTGGAGGATCTATTTACGATTTTGGCGCTGGTGTTGCTGCCTGCGATTTTTGTGACCGGGGCTAATGCGAGCGGTGGCGGGGCGGGAGTGTGGATGACCTTGGGGATTTCGTTGATCAAGCTGACGTTGCTGGTGGTGTTTACCCTGGTCGCCGGGCAAAAAATCATTCCGTGGTTTTTGGGGTATGTGGCGAGGACCGGATCGCGGGATTTGTTCACGCTGGCGGTGCTGTCGCTGGCACTGGGCATTGCGGTGGGGTCGGTAAAGTTTTTTGGGGCTTCGATGCCTTTGGGAGCATTCCTGGCGGGGATGGTGGTGGGGCAGTCGGAGTTCAGTGCACGTGCGGCGTCGGACGCGTTGCCGATGCGTGACGCGTTTGCGGTGCTGTTTTTTGTATCGGTGGGCATGCAGTTTGACCCCGGTGCGCTGCGGGAGGGATGGCCGTTGATGCTGGCAACGACAGGCATTGTGATCATTGGCAAGCCCCTTGCGGCCCTGTTGGTCGTGCTGGCGTTTAAGAAGCCGATCGCGTCGGCATTGGCGATTTCGGTGGCCTTGGCGCAGATTGGTGAGTTCTCATTTATCCTTGGCGCATTGGCGGTGAATACCTTGAAGATCATGCCGCCTGAAGCGATCCACGCGATGGTGTTTGCTGCGGTGGTTTCGATCACGCTCAATCCCCTCCTTTACAAGGGGATCGCGCCATTGACGCGCTGGTTGCAGTCGAAGGGTTATGCGAAAGTGGCGACACCGGCCGATGTGGAGGGTGGGCCGGTGTTGGATGAGGAAAAGCATCACGCCATTGTGGTGGGTTATGGTCCGGTGGGGCAGACGCTGTGCCGGATTCTTGATGACAACAACATTCAGCCGGTGATTCTTGAGATGAACATCGAAACGGTGCGCAAGCTGCGTGCCGAAGGGTTGCATGCGGTGTATGGGGATGCGACGAGTCGCGAGATTTTGCATCATGCCGGGATTGAGACCGCCCAGGGGTTGATCATTGCGGCGTCGAACCTGCCGGTGCATGAGGTGGTGCAGGTGGCGCGGGAGATGAAGCCGGACATCCGCATCTTGCTGCGCACGACGTATCTCAAGGAAGCGAAGGCCTTAGATGACGAGGGCATCCGCGTGTTCTCCGGGGAAGGCGAGATTGCGCTGTCGATGACCGCGCATTTGATGCATGAGCTCGGGGCAACGGACGAACAGATTGATCGCGAGCGAGGACGGGTGAGGGCGGAGTTGTTTTAGAGCGCGGTCGAAGGCTTCTTCCTGCGGCCCAATCATTCGGCGTCGAATTGACATCATTTGACGCATGATGTATAAAAGTCATCATGACTCGGACTCAAATACAGTTTCCGGATCCGCTCTACCAGCGGCTCAAAGAAATCGCTGAGCAACAGGATTGGTCGCTCTCGGAGGTGATGCGCAAGGCGGCTGAGCATTTTGTTACTCGCTTCCCCGAAGACCCGCAGCCCAAGGCCGTATGGCGCTTTCCCACTCTTGATTGTGGGGGTGACTTTGTGACAGATCCCGCCAGCCTGCGATCGGAGGCCGAAGCCATCTTCCAGCGCTCTGGTTCATGATTCTTTCCGCCGACACGAACGTCTTCCTTTACGCGGCGAATCCCGATTCGAGGCATCACAAAGCTGCCCTGCGGTTTTTTGAGGAGGAGGCTTCGGGCAAACAGCGATTTCTGCTCTGCGGTCTCGTATTAGTGGAAATTTACATGCAACTCCGCAATCCTGCCGTTTTCAAACAGCCCAAGACGGCCAGGGAAGCCACAGCTTTTTGTGATGCCCTACGCGCCAATCCGATTTGGGAGTTCGGCGATTACGAATCGGAAGTCGCCAAACCGCTCTGGAAATGGACTTCCGAGACAAACACCGGATTCCGCCACATCATCGACGCCCGCCTAGCCCTCACCCTTCGCCACCACGGCGTTACTCACTTTGCGACTGCGAATGTGAAGGATTTTGAGGGCTTTGGGTTTGAAAGAGTGTGGAATCCGATCTCGGCATGATATCCTTGTTTATCACGGGATTGAATGGCGGAAAATATCTGGGTTAATTCCTCCGATCGTGTTCGAAAGGACGGGTTTGCTTCATGCTTTTGCATTGTCATAAATTTGTGTTTGCGCTATGCATTCATGAAATGAGGCATATCAAATCACGATTCTCCCGTCTCTTCTGCGTAACGATGTCGCTGGGTTTGTCAGCGTGCAGTTCTTATCATCCGTTGGCGGACAAGGAGATTTATCCGCGACCGCTCACGGCAAGTCCGGGTGAAGGAGTAAAGGTTAGCTTCTTTGGCAACACCACGATTCTCATTTCAGATGGAGATACCCATTTATTGGTCGATGGGTTTTTCTCGCGGCCCGGGCCGGTGCGAACGTTGTTGGGGAAGATTGCTCCAGACAGGGTGGAGCTGGCGCGTGAGTTGAAGCGTGCGGGGATCTCGAATATCGATGCGGTGCTTGTAGGTCATGCGCATCATGATCACGCCTTGGATGCCCCAGTGGTTGCGGAAATGACAAATGCGCTGGTGATGGGGACCGAGTCTTACCGGCAGATCCATCTTGGTGCCGGGTCCAAGACGGACGGTGAACATCTCTTCACCGTTCCGACCGACGGGGAGCAAAAGAGTTTTGGCAAGTTTGTGGTGACGTTCCGACCGTCTGACCATGTGGGTGCGCACGGTCTGGTGCAGCATTTGATCGAGGGTCACATCAAGAAGCCGTTCAAGACACCCGCACGCTTTTGGCGATTCAAATGCGGCAAAGTCTACGTGATTCACATTGCCCATCCACACGGCAATTTGGTGGTCACCACCACGGCTGGAGCAAAGGAAGGACAGCTGAAGGGATTCAGTGCGGACGTGGTTTTTCTTGGGGTGGGTTTTCTCGATAAAGAATCCCCCCTCAGGCAGAATCGATACTGGCATGAAACGGTTGGCGTAACGAAGCCCGAGATGGTCGTTCCGGTTCACTGGGACAATTTTAGCATCAAACTCTCGAAAGGATTGCAGCCCGCACCGCGCGTGGCGTTCAGCACGCGGGCGGCCGCCGACGTGCTGAAGGACAAGGCGGGTGATGACGGACCGGTGGTTCGTGCGATGGACTACGGCGATTCCTTGCTGCTGCGAGATGGCCAGGTCCGAACGGTAAGCCCGTAAACTTCCTGCCCCGACGGATCGCCAAAAAAATTAGTCCGCCTTCGCCAGCTCCGCCACTATCGCCTTTTGCCGATAGGCGAAGATCCGCTTCAAATGAGCGTGCACCAGCGGCTGCACCATTTGGCCAAATGGCGGAAAGCGCAGCCGATACGTCACCACATCACGCACCCGGGTTCCTTTTTCCGTAGGTTCAAACGCATGAAGATGCACCCATTTTTTGAATGGTCCCCGTGTCTGCTCGTCCACAAAACAAATTGGCGGCTGCCATCCCGAAATATGCGTAGTCCAGCCGTATGGCACCCCCAGCAGCTTTAGCCGATATTCAATCACTGTGTCCCGCTGCATCAGGATGGGCTCGGGAGTCAAAATCTTGATCTCCAGTTCCGGCGGCGTGATGCGCTGGAGATTGGATGCATCAGAGAAGAAATCAAAGACCGCTTCGGGCGGCAAAGACAGTTCAAAATTGGTTTCCAACGTGTGTTCCATGCGTGCACAGCAGGTTCTTGCTGAGCGACATTCGACCACGTTGGATGGCGATCAGTTCAATGCGTCGCCTGCCACGCTTCAAATTGTTCCTTGGAGGCCCGATACCTGGCCCCGCATCGTGGGCAGGTCAGCGTGATGATCTCATCCCCTCCAAAAGCATCATTCAAATCGTTGTCACCCAGCCGTGCCAGCAAGGGATACAGCCGCTCGATCGAACACCCACATTTCCACACATACTGACGCTCCTCCAACAAGCTGAGCGTCTCCTTCTGATCAATCGTGCGGATGTCCTCCTCGGTCAATGACCGCAGCCAGTCTTCATCACAATCCGGCTGCGCGGTGACCATTACCAAGTCCTCATGATCATATCGGAACAACCGGGCCAGCCGCTGTTCGCTCTGTTCATAAAACTGCTCCACGGCCGCGAAAATGTCCGATCCGGTGAACTCCACCATGCTTTGCCCGGTGTTCTGCCCGTTGCGAATCCTCTGCGCGATGATCAGGCTCTTTTCAAACGCCCGCACATCTTCCGTAAAAACCCTTCCCGTCACATGCGGCGGACGCGTGCACCCGGTGACGAACAAGTTCATGTGCGGTTCATTAAAATTCATCGTCCAGCCTGCCCCTTCATCCTGGGGTCGCGATGCCAGATGCAAGGTAAGGGCAGCCAGCGCCTCCTTCAGCATCAGATCCGCTTGTGGAGCGTAGCGCAGTCCGTGATCAGCCAGATGCAGGTAATAGTCGATATACAACGGCTCGAAATCCGCACGGGCCAGCAGGGCGTTGCGACCACGCACAAAATAAGTGCGCACATCCAGGATGCCCGGTTCAGGTTCAGATTCAGGTTCAGCGTCGGCCATGATGGGAAAAGTTGTTTGCAGCGAACGAGCCACAAGGAATTGAAAAAAGAAGGGCAGGCCATTCAATGCCTGCCCTTCAAATCGATACGTGTGATCGACGGATTATGGAAGTGGTTTGAGATACAGGTCCTTGTAATAGACACGGCTGATCGGATCATGCCCCTGAAGTGCAATGGTCCCGGCGGTCAGTTTGCGACCGTCCATGTTCTTCAAAGCTTTGCTGGGATCCCAGTCATCAGGCTCGGTGAAATCGGTGGTCACTTCGCCATTGATCTTGATGACGATGCGTTTGCCTTCGACTTTGATTTCATAGTCGAACCACTCATCGTCAGCTGCAGGAGAGGTGTTGAGCACATCTTTGACTCCATAAAGACCGCCCGTTTTTTTCACGTCCTTGTGTTTAGTGGAGTTAACCTGGCATTCATAACCTTTGCTCGGCCAGCCCTTGTCTTCCATCTGCGTGTGGATGTAGATCCCGGAGTTGGAACCCGCTTCTGTCGACCCCAATTTCACCTTGGCCTTGAACTCAAAATTCTTGAAGCTGGCCTTGCCGTCTTCACCGACATAAAACAAATGCGCACGTCCGCCCTGAACCTTGATCGCGCCATCTTCCACAACGAAGGAATTGGCTTTTTCCTCAGGCTTTTCCTCGGTCGCGATGTTGTCTTTCCAACCGCTGAGGTCTTTGCCATTGAAGAGGGGAATCCAGCCGTCCTCGGCCGATACCGAAGCCGCTGCGAACAGGGAAATGAGGGTGACAAATGCGATTTTCATGGACGGGAATTGTGAATGTCAGCCCGCCGCTTGTCGAGTGGGAAATTCTGCGGCAACAAGTCTTCTGCAGTGCGCTACTCAACCAGGGGTCCGACGGAGGTTTTCTCGGCCACCCAAATGGGCTGAGAATACTGAAATGGTCCAACATTGCCGGCCCATTTCAGATTCTGTAGTGCGCTTCCTTTACTCAGCCGTCCAGTCCAGCAACGGATCAACCTTTGATCTTGGTCACTGCCTTTCTGCGGCAGTCGATGGCCATCTCCCAGGCTTTGTCCAAGCCGAGTTTCTCGACCGAAAAGGATTTTTTCACCACTCTACCGGGCTCAGGGCTCCAGGAAGCTTCAACGTGTTCATAGACATATTTTTTGTCGGCCTTGCTGACAATGGTTTTGCGCAAACGAACGCCGCGCTGGCCGGACGTGTTTCGGGCGGAAATTTTTTCTGCCAACTCACGGCGGGTGTAGGGCTTGAGTTTTTTTTCCATCTTGTCACGCACGGCACGCGCCTGTTCAAGGGCGCTTTTCTTTCCGCCATGGGCATTGTCTGAGAAAAATTGGTTGAAACGCTGTCCACGACGATAAATGCGCACTTCAAAACCTTTCACCGGGCGCTTGTCCGGACCGCCAGCATTGTCGATGCGGGTGATGTTGCGATTTTGTGGGTCTTTAGCCATATGGGTATTTTCTGTTAGGTTGTTTATTTGGTTTGTTTTTGGTTGTTTGGAAATTGGGGATTTCTAACGGCGTGGGGATGGGCCAATCACTCTAGGGATGGCACTGCGCTAATGGGGATCCTTCAGGGGTCGGGATTTTCTGCCATCAGACTTTTGAGCAGTTCGGCCAGCCGGCGGGTATAACCACCGGGCGATTGGAAAAGAGCTTGGCCATCCACATGCGAGACGGCCTGGACATATCGGGTGGAAGAAGTAAGGAACGCCTCCCTAGCCTGAGACAATGTTGACAGCGCCAAGGCGCGTTGGGCGACTTGAATGCCATCCGCTTCGGCAAGCTCGATCACCAACCCCCGGATCACACCGGGAAGACATCCTGCATTCAGCGGTGGCGTGGCAATTCCATCCACATCTGGCTGCACGAGAAAAATATTGGACGTGGCTCCTTCACACAATTCTCCACGAGTATTCCCAAACACCGCCTCATCTGCGTCTAACTTGGAAGCGTGCTCAGAGGCCAGCACATTGTCCGCATATGAAAGGCACTTCACGCCGCAAAGCGGGCTTTGTTCGTTGCGGGGCCAGGGCACGGTGGCAACCCGCGCCGCCGGACGATGAGTTAGTGATTGGGAAACGGTGACCACCATGGTTGGCGAACCCTCGCCCTCACCATTGTCACGAGTAATCGTGAACCGCACCCGTGCGGGATCAATTCCGTTTGCGGCCACCGTTTCCTCCACCGCATCTGAAAAAACCGTCAATTCCGGAGCCTTGATGCCAAGCACCTTGCAGGACTGACAAAGTCGCTGCCAGTGCCGCGTGACGGCAAATACTTTTCCCTCATGGACATGCATGGTTTCGAAGGCCCCATGCCCCACTTGCAATCCTCGATCATACGGTGAAATCACGGCCTCACCCGAGCGTCTGAGCCGCCCGTTGAGCCAAAAATGATTTCCGTTCGATAACATGATGAATTCAGATAACAAAGGGTTCGAACAATTGTAAATTCCGATGTTCACATTGCGTCCCCCGATCAGAAATAGGGGTTTGCATTACCAAAATAATGATTTGGCAAAACCCTCTCTCTGATGAGTTTACGAATTGCTGCATAAAACTGGTCGTAGATTTTTTTACTGGTGCATGTGCTGGGCTGCGCTTGAGTAGTGCCAAACCGTTTTACCCCAACCTCTTCCGTATGCCCGGCTCACTTTCCACCGATGTCCAGATAGTTTCTTCGCAAGTTTTTCTTTTACCTGTCGAGTTACGAGTGCCGCTGAAATTCGGGCCCGAAACCACCACCCGGGTGGTCTGCCTGCGCACTTCGGTTGAGGTCGCTGACAAGGCCGGTCGACGCGCCATCGGATGGGGCGAAACACCCCTGAGTGTTTCATGGGTCTGGCCTGCATCCCTCTCGGTGGCCGATCGCGCCCGCCGCATGGAGGCGTTCGCGGTGCAACTGGCAGAAAAGTTGGTGGCTTTTGGAGCAAGTGGTCACCCGCTGGAGATCAGTCACGATTTTCAAAAACACGTGCTAATGAACGAGGTCGCCATTGCGAATCAACTCGAAGACAGCGAACCAATGCCTTACCTCGCCGCGCTCGTTTGCTTAAGCGCCTTTGATATCGCTTTGCATGATGCCTACGGGCAGCTTCACCAACGCGACATTTACGATCTTTACGACAAAGAATTTTTTTCACGCGACCTATCCCATTTTCTCGAACCAGAGAGCGGTTCTTCCATCAGTTTCAAGGATCGACACGTTGCCGATTTCCTCATCCGGCCCGGGGTAAGATCCATGCCCGTGTGGCATCTCGTCGGCGGACTCGACGCCTTAACGGCTGAAGACCTCAACGGGACCGAACCCAACGACGGCCATCCCGTGCTCCTCGGAGACTGGATCCAAAAGGACGGATTGCGCTGTCTCAAGGTCAAATTGCGCGGCACGGATGCGCAATGGGACTACGAAAGAATGCGCCGCATCGCCGCACTCGGTTTCCCAATGGGAGTGCGATGGTTGAGCGCCGATTTCAACTGCACCGTGCGCGATCCCGCTTATGTGAATGACATCCTCGACAAACTGCTGCGCGACGAGCCCGAGATTTACGCCCGCACCCTCTACGTCGAGCAGCCCTTCGCCTACGAACTTGAGCACGACATGCTGGATGTGCGCAGCGTCTCCGCCCGCAAGCCGTTATTCCTCGACGAAAGCGCGCACGATTGGGAGTTCGTCAAACTCGGTCGCAGTCTCGGCTGGTCGGGCGTTGCCCTGAAGACCTGCAAAACGCAAACCGGTGCGCTCCTCAGCCTCTGCTGGGCGAAAGCGCACGGCATGCCTCTCATGGTGCAAGACCTCACCAATCCGATGCTCGCCATGCTCCCCCATGTGCGCTTGGCCTCGCACGCAGGCACCATCCAGGGGGTCGAGTGCAACGCCATGCAATTCTACCCGGATGCCTCCCTTCCCGAGCAAGCCGTGCATCCACACATCTACCAACGTCGCCACGGGATGGTCGACATCTCCACTCTGGGAGGCAACGGATTCGGCTACCGCATCGAAGACATCCAGCGCCAGCTTCCGGCAGCTGCAGCGACCTTCGCTTCCTGAGCGAAACACTCCCCATTCCCAGCAACAGAAACCCGCGTGGAGAGATAGTCTTCCTTCGCGTTCAAATTATGTTACCCTGTGACGAGATTGTCACGGCTGAGCGCTTTCGTTTAGCCATACTTAACCGTTCTATAGTTTCGCCCCACGTTTGATGAACGTCATGATCGTAACAGACACCTTCCCGCCGGATATCAACGGCGTGGCAAGAACCCTGCAAATGTGGGCGCACGGCCTTTCCGCCCGGGGCCATCGCGTCACGGTCGTCACGACGACGGAGGAGGCACGCGAGGCGAATTCCCGCAAAGGAGTCGAAGTGCTCGCCATGCCGGCCCTGCCCATCCCCGGTTACCAGGGAATTCGCATGGGCGTGGCGTCCCGCCGCCAGTTCGAAGAGCTCATCGAGATCAAAAGGCCCGATGCGATGTATGTCGCCGTTGAAAGCCTCATGGGACTCAACGCTGTTCGCGCTGCCGGTCGAGCGGGTGTTCCCGTCGTCTCTGGATTCCACACCAATTTCCACACCTACTCCCAGGATTACCGGCTGCCTGTGTTGAAAAACGGAGCCGAATGGTATTTGCGTTACCTGCACAATCGCACCGCCCGGACGCTGACACCCTCCGAAAGCACCGCCGAACAATTGCGTGCCTTGGGCATCGAAAACGTCGGTGTGCTCGGTCGCGGCGTGGACACCCTGCTCTTCAATCCCCAGCGTCGCGACACGACTCTGCGTCAGTCCTGGGGTGCCGATGACTCCACCCCTGTGGCGCTGTTCGTCGGTCGAATCGCGGCCGAGAAAAACCTCCCCCTCGTTGTGAAAGCCTTTCGTCAGATTGTCTCCCAACAACCTGGCGCTCGCTGCGTTTTTGTCGGTGATGGTCCTCTCTCAGCCGCCCTTCAGGAAGAGCATCCGGACTTCATCCACGCCGGAGCCCGCACGGGTGAAGACCTCGCCAGGCACTACGCCAGCGCGGATCTCTTCATCTTCCCCAGCATCACCGAAACCTTTGGAAATGTCATCACCGAAGCGCTCACCAGCGGCCTCGTCACCGTCACCTACGACTACGCCGCTGCACGGCAGTTCATCCGCAACGGTGAAAACGGCTTCACCGCCCCCTACGAAGACGAAACTGTCTACCTTGAGCGTGTCACCACCGCCCTGACGCACTGGAACGATTCCGCCGTGCGGATTGCGGCTGCCGACACCAGCAAACGTCTCTCTTGGGACGCCATCATTGCGCAATTTGAGCAAGAACTTTCCAACGCCCGCCCTTCCGACTCAACCACGTCCGACAACCACACCCGCCCCACCACGTCATGAAACGCAAACTCCGATTCAAAACCATTTTCATTTCTGACGTCCACCTCGGCGTGCCTGAATGCAAAGCCTCCCAGGCCAGCCACTTCATCCGCAATTCCAGTTGCGAAAAACTCGTTCTCAACGGCGACATCATTGACGCATGGGCGCTGAAACGAGATGGCAAATGGACCAAAGATCACACCCATTTCGTCCGCACCGTGCTGCGCAAAATGGAAAAAGAAGGCACCGAAGTCATTTATCTACGCGGCAACCACGACGATGTGCTCGAACGCTTCCTCCCCCTCAGCCTCGACAATCTCAAAATCACCGACGAACACATTCACCAATCTCCACACGGCAACTACCTCGTGGTTCACGGCGATGGATTCGACCACGTCACCACCAACCACAAATGGATGGCTGAACTTGGGGCCATCGGCTACAACTCGCTTCTCAAGCTCAACCGCATTTACAACGCCTACCGTTCCTGGCGCGGCAAGGCCCCCTTCTCATTTGCCAAATGGGTGAAGGCCAAAGTCAAAGGCGCGGTCAGCTTCGTCGGCAAATACGAGGAACAGTTGCAAAATCTCGCGCACTCCAAAAAATGCGATGGCATCATCTGTGGCCACATCCACACCCCCGCAGACAAACAAGTGGGCGACGTCCACTATCTCAACTCGGGGGACTGGGTGGAGTCCATGACCGCCGTGGTGGAGCACCTTGATCGTAGCTTCGAAGTCATTAACTATGAGGAATGGTGCCGCCGTGCTGGTCGCCAGCCGAAAGGTCTGCTGCTTGATGCAGAATCCACCGACCTCGACGCAGAAGATGCTTTGGAAGATCTTGAGGAGACTGAACCGAAGCGTCAGCCTGAATCCACAGGTTCAAGCGCAACCGTCACGGTGCCATAACCAGAGTCGATGGATCTTTTAAGGGGATACCGTTCTGCCCCCGCATCGCCCTTAACCCTTACCATCTCAACTCTCTGCCGACGGCACGTCGGCCTTCCATGGCGCTGCGACGTGTCGTCGGCAAAGAATCATCTCCCATTAGTTGGGCGAGCACCGCCTATTGCGGCTTAATCGAGATCCGACAAAATCCAAAAAAATTTGCGGGCCGGGTTCCATAGAGGACCGCGCAATTCAGCTAATCCCAGCTGGAGACTTCGCAACTATCGGCTCTGCGGCATCATCCGCCCCAAACCACCGCCGCTCTCGAAAGAACGTGGACGATTCCAAGGAAGGCTGCTCGACTGATCAAACTCACTCACCGACACCGGCTTGCGCTTTTTTGGCTTGCTGCTCTCACAGCTGACCACAGAGAGACTAAGCACGCAGAGAATGACGACTTGCAGCGGACGGATCAAAAATTTCATGGGCAACTACCAAGATGGAGACTTGCAGGAAATTGCAAGTTCTATTGGGCCAGCGTTTCCAGAATTACCTTGTCTCCTGGGGCAATGGACAAGCCAGCCTGAAGGGATTCAGGAATGATGTTGGCGATGGTGCGATTGCCGTCCACCGACACAATGTTCAACTTGCCGAGGCTTTGGGTGCCACGTGTCACGATCAGCTTGGTGTCTTCCGTGATGCCTTGATCTTCGCCGCTGGAAATCACCACAAAACCCCAGTCGTTATTCACCGCCACGATGGTGGCCATCATGGAATTACGGTCAAACGATTTGCGACGTTCTTCGATCCGGCTGACCAGGCTGTTCAAGTCGTTTTGCACACGCTTCACTTCAGCTTCCTTCTGGTCGGCGACCTTCTGAACCTCGGCCATCTTGGTCTCGTTCTCGGCAATTGTCGCTTTCCGCTGGTTGATGTCCTCGTTGATGGTTTCGATGGTGACACCCTGTGGAAGGCCGTCCATTTCCTTCTTGTATTTGGCAATTTTTGCCTGTTCCACTTCGAGTTCTTTCGCTGCGTTGGCTGCCTGGGTCTCGGCATTGCGAAGTTTGATGTTGATCTGCTCAAGCCGCGATTGCTCCGTATTCAACTCCGCTGTCATCGTCGCCACTTGAGACTTGGCTTGCACCACCTCATCGCCCAGGTTGGACAGCTTGGTCATTTCAGCGGCAATGACGCCGTCATTTTTTTGACGATCCACGCGCGCAGCCACAAAAGCTTCCCGGTTTTGAAAAATGAAAAAACCGGCAACCACCATCACGACGGCGCTGAGAAGAAAAAGAACTTTGGTCATAAAACAGTGAGGAAAACTTGAAGTAGGAAACTGGAGAAAAATTAAACCAATCGAAGCTGATTACTGCCCCATCATCATGTTGCCGCCTTCGGCTGGAGCTGCAGGAGCAGTCGGCGCTGCAAACGGATCGGCCGCCGCTGGTGGAGTTGCAGGGGCCGGGGCTGGTGTTGCAGGAGCACCAAATGGATCGGCATCAGCCGGTGCTGGTGCCGGTGCAGGCTGCATGCCTCCATCCGCAGGAGCAGGGGCGGCGGGAGCACCAAATGGGTCAGCCTCGGTAGGCGCGGCTGGAGCTGGTGCCATCCCGGCGGGAGGAGCACCGAATGGATCGTCAGCCATGTTCGCTGCGGGAGCTGCTCCATCAACTGGGGCGGGAGTTGCGGCGGCGGCAGCACCGTCGGCTGGCACCGGAGCTGGTTGGGAGGCGCTGGCCGGGGCTTGTGCTTTCCCTGCAATCACCAAGTCACCGGCGCGAAGTTCACTCCCCTCGGACATGCTTCCAGGAACCACATCTGCCACCGCGTTGCCCTGTTCGACATCACGCACCTTTAGTTTGGCGACGATCTCGCGACCGCGTTTCACTTCCAGGTTCGCGTTGGCAAACAGGCCCGCACGATTTCCCTTGTTCAAGATCACAAAACCGAATCCAGGAAAAGCTTGGGACACTCTTGCAGTGAAGTCTTTCGTCACGGTGCCGCGTTTCTGATCGGCCTCACGTTCTTGCAAAGCACGAATTTCCGCCTGGACCTTAGCGACACGCCCGTCTCCCAACGCCGCCTGCTGCTGGCTGTTGGCGAGTGCTGCATTGCTGGCAGCCACCTGGGTGTCCAACTGCTTCACTTCTTCCAGTAATTTAGGAATGTCGCCGGACTTCGTAATCTGTTCCTCAAGCTGGGCCACCTGCTTTTTGACCTCTTCTACCTGGGTCACGACGGCAGTTGCCTCTTTTTCTTTGAGCGAAACTTCCTCATTGCTCTGCGCGACTTTTTCCTTCAGTTCACCGTGCTGTTTGGTGGTCTCCTCAAGGGCCTTGACTTGGGCTTCCTTGGCTTCGTTGGCGCGGGCAAACTGCCGCTTCACGTCCTCAAGGTTCTTGGTCGAACGCGACGCAAGTTCGCGCTCAGCCTTGATGGCTCCCTGCATGCCATAGCTGAACCAGAGGCCGAGGCCGAGGGCTAGGGCGGTGACGATAGACAAAATTTTCCAGAGCATGATGGGACTGTGGTTGGGTCAGAAAAAATACTTAACGAACCTCTTTTCTATCGAAATCAGGCATTTGATACAACATAAAAAACACAAGAGTTTAGACATCAGCCCGATTTTTAAAAAATTGTGATCACGATGACCATTCATGGTTGTGTTTTCTCCGCATCCGTGTCAGGATGAACTCGTCAGGGACCGTGGAGGGTGAGCTTGCGAACCCCGCCAGGTCCGGAAGGAAGCAACGGCAGTATGTCTTTCTCTGCCGCGGTTCCCTGATCTTTTTTCCCCGGCGCTTTATGCCATCCCACTACTGGGTTGCGAGCTTGGTCAACAAACCCCGTCGACGAGTGCTCTGCAGCATGGTGGCAAAAATGGTTGCTGCGATGGCCATAAAAATCACATTGGTCAGACAAGCCCAGCCCACCCGTTCCCAGCTCAGAAAACCGATTTTCGGGTTCAACACCTCGCGCATGCCCTCAAACACATGGGTCGCCGGGAAACACAAGGCGATATACTGCAACCACTCGGGTAACTTGGCCACCGGATAAAATACCGCCACCAGTGGCTGGATGAAAAATGGCACCGCCCACGCCAGCGACTCCACCGCCTGTCCCCATCGCAAGATCAACGCCGTGGAAATCATGCCCAAACTCCACCCGAACACCAACAGGTTCAGGAAGAATGGGATGAGACTCCACTCCAGTTGGAAAATATTAAAGTTGTAGTTCACCGCCGCGAGGGTGCAGAGCACGATCATTGTCACCATGATCCGCAAAAACCCAATCGCAAAAGTCGCCGCCACATACTCATGCGTGCGAACGGGAGACACAAAAATGTTCAGCAAGTTACGCGTCCACACATCTTCCAAAAATGAGATCGCCACCCCCTGTTGGGCACGGAACAACACATCCCATAGAATCATCCCGCCCACCAAAAAGATCAAAAACGACGCAAATTCCTGTTCGGAGTTTTCCTGCAGGAACATCGTCAGGTATCCCCACACCATCAGATCCACCACCGGCCAGAACACCAGCTCCACCAACCGCATCGGCGTCCGTCCATACAGAAACAGATACCGCAAAATCAACGCGTAAATCACTCGAAAGTTCATAGGAATTCCAATTAAAGCTAGCCCGCCTGCTCCTCCACATCGCCACTGCGCGCGATCTTGATGAACACATCCTCCAGCGACCGCTCCTGCGTCTTCTCGACAATCTCCGACGGCGTCCCCTCCGCCACCACCTTGCCCTTGTGCAGGAAGATCACCCGGTCGCACACCTCTTCAATGTCGCGCATGTTGTGCGAGGTATACAAAATCCCAATCCCACGCTCCGCCTGCACCTTCCTCAACGTCTTGCGCACCTTGTCCGCAATGTCTGGATCCAAACTCGCGGTCGGTTCATCCAGCAACAACAACTCCGGATCATTCAGCAACGCCTTGCACAGGTTCACCCGCGTGCTCTCGCCCGCCGAAAGATGCCCCGTCACGTGCTTTTTCAGATCAGTGATCTCAAACAGCTCCAACAAACTGTCGATCTTCTTCGCCGCGTCCTTCACCCCGTAGATCATCGCGAACACCTTCAAATTTTGCCATACCTTCAGATTGCTCGGCAGGTTCGTATAAGCCGATGAAAAATTGCACCGTTGCAGCACCGCCACCCGGTTCTTGAACAGGTCCATGCCAAACGCACGAATGCTCCCTGAGGTCGGCGTCGTCAGTCCCAGCAACATGTTCATCGCGGTCGTTTTGCCCGCTCCGTTGGCTCCCAGCATTCCCAGCACCTCGCCTCGACGCAGTTGAAAACTGAAGCGATCCAGCACCGTGATGCCGTCAAATACACGGGTCAACTCGCTGGCTTCAAGAAGGATGTCGTTGTCGGCCATGGGAAGGGGACCCCACTCATGCACGCGTCCCCATCCGCATGCAACTGCTCTGTTTCATCGCGCGTCCAACGCTTCCAAAATCTCCCCAAACCGTGGCCGCCCCGCCACATCACCATCCAGACACCGTCTCTGCAACTCCCTCAATCCCGGTCCCCCCTCATCCACACATCGATCCAGCAACTCCTCCATCAAACACCCAAACGCCCTCACCTCCAATCGCTCCAGACTTACTCCCGTCACCTCGGGATCATAAAATGACGCCCCACCAAAATCTCCCAGCAAACATCCCTCTTCCCCATCCCACACCATGTTGTGCGCATAAAAATCCCCGTGCATCAACCCGCGCCCATGCAACTGCATCGCCACCGACGCCATTGCCCGGGCCATCGCGATCACCTGACGCCGCTCCAACCGCAAGTCCTCTCCGTAGACATCCCGCGTGCAACTCTCAAAACTCGGTGGTCCCGCCAGATTCCGATACTTCGAATCCAACAAAGCCATCACCAACCCCTCCATGCCCTGTGGATGCCCCTTCACCTTCCCCAGCACCTTGATCAAATGCGCATGCCGACCCGCCGCGATGCTCGCCTTCATCTCATTCTCCGGCAACCCGTCACTCGTCACCGCCCCCTTGAAAACCTTCACCGCCACCTCGGTTCCGTCCGACCTCAGCGCACGGTAAATCAAGCCCGATGCCCCCTCCCCAAGCTTTTCCTTCAACTCCAGCGTCCCCCATGCCACTTCTTCCAGTCCCGCCTCACCCACCGCATCGGGAGTCGCCGAACACGGATTCCCCGCCACCGCCAGCCAGGCCAGCTTCGGCAACTTCAACAGCCACTCCGGCAGCCGCTTAAACCGATTCGATGCCAGCCTCACCAGCTCCAGATTCACACAACCTGCCATCTCCTCCGGCAACCTTTCCAAACGATTGCCCGACAGCATCAACTTCTGTAATGCCGCGCACCCGCCCAGCTGCTTCGGCAACTCCGCCACCTGATTGTCCGTCAGAATCAACCACCGCAAATGCTTCGGCAAACACTCCGCCGGAACCTCTTCAATCGCATTTGCCTTGAACCCCACCATGCTCAATGCCGGACAAGCCCCCACCACCTCCGGCACTTTCGTAAACTGATTGTCCGATCCAAACAATATCTTCAATCGTCCCAAGGTGGCCAACTCATCCGGCAAGTTCTGCAGACGATTCTGCGATAGATTCAACACCCCCAGCGAATCCGCCAGATCAAACCCCTCGCGCGGCACTCCCGTAAGGCCGCATCCCGCCAAATCCAAACGCGTCGCCCCCGCCAATTCCCCGGCACGCAGCGTTCCCAAAACATCGGTCTTCTCCATCATCATTCTAGTTTCCGCAGGCATCGCACCCGACCCGCCTTCCCTAGCACAACCACCCACAGTCCGATCATCAAAAAATCGCCCTGACCGGCAAAAATCGAAATGAACTTGCAACACTTTGGCCGCTGAGACCGTATCTCAACTCATGCCAATATTTAAATTAACACCCCTTCTCTTGCTCGGTGCCACCGTTATCGCCTTTTCCAGCGCCACTCCTCTGCTGGCCGCTCCCGGCAACGAACTTTGCCCCATCATGACCGAAGATCCCATCGACGGCGAATACACCACCAAAGTCGGCGACGTTGAAGTTGGTCTCTGCTGCAGCGCCTGCGAGAAAAAATGGAAAGCCAACGAAAAATATTACATGAAAGCGGGTCTTGAAGCCGGAATCCTCCCTCAGTTCAAAGGCAGGGAAGCCGAATTCGGTCTCGACAAAGTTGAACTTCTTCCCCAACGCTTCTGCCCAATCACTAAAAAGAACATCGTCACACCCGACAGCCCATCCACCGAATACAAAGGCGAAAAAGTTTACTTTTACTCCAACTCCGGTCTTCGCAAATGGACCGCCGATCCTGACAAGGTTGCCAAAGAAGCCACCGACGCCGGCCTCCTTCCCCAGTTGAAGGGCAAATAAGCAGGCTCTCGTTTCTTCCCTTCATTCAAACCGCGAGACCCGAAAAGGACTCGCGGTATTTTTATGCCTACACCCCTTCGCCTTGAACCCCTGAGCCTCCGTGCCCCGCCACCGTCTCCGTCTCATTCCCCACCTGCGGTTCCGCCTCCCTCTCGACCACCATTTTGCCGCTGGTCACCGATCTCACCCTGACCTTCGTCCCAGGCGGCAAATAATCCCCCTCTGACATCGCCTCCAGCATCACCCCATCAAACTCCACGTTGCCATAAGGCCGCAACGCCGACTTCGTCAGCCCCAAAGCGCCCACCGCCACCGAACCCGCCATCCGCTGCCCTTCACCCTCAATCGACGCCTGCTCCCCACCCACCGCTGTCTCCAGAATCATGTTCTTGAAAGGACCCACGTCCGGCAGGTATCGCATCATCAGCATGATCACGATGATCGACCCCACAAACGCCAGTCCCAGGTTCAATAGCGGTCTCATATAATCCTCCAATCGAACCGGCAACACCCCGCCCTCAGGCACCGTGAACTCCCAACCCGCCATCGTGTAAATCAACGCCCCGACCACCATCGCAAGTCCCACCAGTCCCGGCACAATGAACCCGGGCAGAATAAAGAACTCCACCGCAATCAACCCAATGCCCAACACAAACAGCGCCACCGTCTCAAACCCGACCAAACTCCCCGCGATGTAGTGACCGAAAAAGAACAAAAAGAACGCCGCAATCGCCGTAAAACCCGGCAGACCAAATCCCGGAGCCTGCATCTCCAAATACCCCGCCGCCAACCCAATCAACAACAGCACCGTCGCATACTGCGTGATCCAGATCGCCACCAGCTCAAACCCCTGCGGCTCCGCCCGCACACTTTCGCCCTTGAACTGCTCCATCTGCTTCAGCGCCTCCAGATCCCCCACCACCGCCTTCGCCAGCAACGGCTTTCCATCAAACATTCGCGTCGCCTGCTCCTGATCCAGTGAACAAATCTGCCCCTTCGGCACAATCTCCACCTCCCCGATCTTCAATCCCACATCCTTGTCGACCATCGAATTCGCCACCTCCTCGCGATGCCCCTTCGCCTTCGCCGCACTCCTCGCCATCGCCATCAACGCCGAATTCATCTTCGCCCGCTCCGCCTCACCCAGCTCCGCCCCCATGGACGACACCGGCGTCGCCGCACCAATCGTGCTCGCCGGACTCATGTAAATCGCATCCGTCCCCATCGCAATCAACGCCCCCGCCGACAGTGCCCGCGGATTCACAAACGCCACCGTCCGCACCTTCATCTTCTGCAAATCCTCCATGGCCATCGTCGTGGTGTTCCATGCAATCCCACCTGGCGTATCCAGATCAATCACCACCGCCTCCGCCCCCTCGTCGGAGGCCCGCTTGAGTGTCCGCGACATGTATTCAAACCGTGCCGGATTCATCAAATCCTCCTCGCCCACCGGAATGATCACCACCTTGCCCTCATACGACTCCCCCTGTTCAAACACCCGCGGCTTCACCTCGTCGCGACGAACCACATTCACCTCATTCTCCACCTCCTTCTGCACCGCTTTCTTTGGCTCTTCCACCACTTCAGCAGGTTTACTTGGAGCTTCTACTGCCGGTGCCTCCGCAGTCGGTGGAGCCGTCTCCTGTCCTTGGACCGAGGCCATCGACAACCAAACAAAAACACTCAGAAGAGAAAGGAAGCGCATTCGCCATTTTGACCGAAAAACCCCCGTTGCACAACCGCGCATATCGACCCACCCCATCAATCATCCCTCTCCCTGGCATGGAAAATCGCGCCACCTGATGTAGCTTCACCCCCAGCGAGCCGATTCCATGCAGACCTCTCCGAGCATCACCCCCACACCCGCATCCTTCGATCTCAGCATCAAAATTGAAATCGAAGCTTCTGTCTGGGAACTTCGACAATCCCAACACCGCGCCCGCGTCGTCCCGCATGCCGAGGCCTTCGTGCAACGCCGAGCCTGCGGCGAAAAGCATCCCGTGTGGGACTTTCTGTTCACCTACTACAACTTCTCCCCCAACAAACTGCTCACTTGGATCCCTGGACTCCACCAGCGTGAAGAGTTCATCGCAAATCTTCAGCACACTGTCTATCACCAGCACGCCTTCCCCGTCCCAAAACCCCGCGACCTCCATCAAGCCCGCTGGATCGCCAGCCTGTGCTCCAACATTCTCGCCAAACCCGCCCGCTTCGGCTGCCACGGCCTGCACGAATGGGCCATGGTCTACCGCCAGAGCGAAGCCGAGATCCGCCACAACCAACACCCCCTCCGCCTCCCCGCCAAAGACATTGCCGACCTGATCGAATCCCAACCCCTCTGCTGCACCCACTACGACGCCTTCCGTTTTTTCACCCCACCCGCAACTCCCCTCAACGCCATCCAACCAACCCTCGAAACCCGCCACTTAAACGAACAGGCCGGTTGCCTCCACGCCAACATGGACCTCTACAAATGGGCCGGCAAACTCTGGCCCTGGATCGGCAGCGACCTCGTCGCCGACACCTTCGAACTCGCCGTCATCGGCCGCGCCATGGACATGCGCGCCAGCCCTTATGACCTCGCCCATCTCGGCTTCGACCCCATCCCCATCGAAACCGAAGCCGGCCGCGAACAATACCGCCGCGAGCAGCAAGACCTCACCGCCCTCGCCAATCCCATCCGCCAACGCCTGCAGCACGCCTGCGAAAACCTTCTCGAATCATTCCCATCTGAACAGAATTGATCCGCCCCAGCCCCGCGCGGCGCTTCAAGAGAGTTGGCCAAGCATGAGCCATCTGTCCCCCATCAAGCAAACAACTCCACCAACGGCTTGCCTTTGTCGGCAATCGTGAACGGTCTCTTGCTCGGTGAATACACCACCTGATCCAGCGGCAGCCCCAAGGCATACGCAATGGACGCATTCACCGCCGGAATCTCCACCTGGTTTTCCACGACCTCGCGGCCTTCCTTGTCGGTTTTGCCATAAACAAAACCCCCTTTGATTCCGCCGCCTGCCATGATGGCTGAAAAGGCTTTGGGATAGTGATCCCGACCAACGTTCATGTTGATGTCCGGTGTGCGCCCAAACTCCGTCGCCAGCACCACCAGCGTCTCATTCAGCAGTCCGCGCGAATGCAAGTCCGCGATCAAGGTCGACAACGCCTTGTCCAAGGTATCGCAATTTTCCGGCACTTTGACAAAGTTCGCATTGTGCGTGTCCCAGCCCCCCATGCTCACCTCAATAAAACGCACCCCATGCTCCACCAACCGCCGCGCCAGCAAACATCCCTGACCCAACGGTGTGTCACCATAACTCGCCCGCAGCGGTGCGGATTCTTTGGTGAGATCAAACGCCGCCAGATCTTCGCTTTTCATCATGGAAATCGCATCGTCATACATGTCGGCATACGCGCTCACATTGCGATGTTGAAAAGTGGTCCGGAAGTTCTGGTCAAGCTCGCCTGCCAGCTGCATGCGCGCGGCAAACTTGTCTTCCGTCAATCCCGGCTGCAGCTTCACATTCTTCAAACCTTGATCCGGCTTGCTGACAAACAGCGGACTATACGAAGCCGGAAAAAATCCCGCGCCTGGATGCCTGCTATCATTGCCCACATACACATATTTTGGAAGCGTTGTGTTCCCCCCTCCCTGCAAGGCGTTCAACCACGCCCCCATTCCAGGATGACGAATCGTTCCACGCATCGTGTAACTCGTGTGCATGTAATAATTGCCCTGCTCATGCGCCCCTTGCGTTGAATTGAGCGAATTGATCACCGCAATGTGATGCATCTGCTTCGCCGTCAGCGGGAGATATTCCGAAATCCTCACGCCATCCGCACTGGTGCCAATGCTTTTCGTCGGACCCGCCGTCTCCACGCCTTCCTTTGGATCAAACGTGTCCAGATGACTCATGCCACCCGACATATACAAATAGATCACGTTCTTCGCCGTTGCCGCCTGTTTCAAATTCGAAGCCAAAGCCCCTGCCGCAAAACTTTTTCCCGAGAAGATCCCCGGCAACAAACCCACCCCTAAAAGTGAACTCGCCGTGCGCGCAGCAAACTGACGACGGCTGAGTTCGTCCTGACGAAGAAAAGAATTTTTCATGGTGTAAGTGGGTTGGTTATATTGGAACAAATAAATAA
Source organism: Phragmitibacter flavus (assembly GCF_005780165.1). Taxonomy (NCBI): domain Bacteria; kingdom Pseudomonadati; phylum Verrucomicrobiota; class Verrucomicrobiia; order Verrucomicrobiales; family Verrucomicrobiaceae; genus Phragmitibacter; species Phragmitibacter flavus. The sequence continues at coordinate 124,260 of NZ_VAUV01000006.1, forward strand.
ATGATTGAAGCTCATCGGTTGGTCCGAGATGCTCATTACTGAATAAAAATGAATTGCTGCGTGTTAATCAGCGCATAAAGCAAATCTTCCATCTCCGTCAGCCCCCGATCCGCCGCCTTCCGCCAGATCTCGCGCTCCTGTTCGGTCGGCTGTCTCGAAAGCAAAGTCATGTAAGCCGTGGTTACCTTGTCATCATGATACTGCTGTTTATTCAAGCTTAACATCAGAGCCGAATACTTGTTCATCACCTGCGGAAGCAACTGACTGTTCATCAGCGCCAATGTCTGCGACACACTTGCCTCCGTGTTGGCATTCTCAATCACTTCGCGATCGCTCTGACCAAACTCCCGCAGATAGTGTCCGCGAGGCGCCGGGCTCTCAATCTCCGCCGCCCGCAGCCAGGTGCGCACATTCTGAATTCGTGCTTTTGCATACTGCCTCACTTCTTTTTCTCCAGAGATCCCAAAATACGCCGCCTCATCCTGCAACTGCCGCTCCTGTTCTTCCGTCAATTTGCCCCGATCGTTGCTTTGGACCCGATCAAATCCGGGAATCTCCGATCCTGCATTCCCACTCATCATCATGGACATCGCCGAACCTTCCATTGAAGCCTCAGCCATCTCCCCCGAAGGATTGTTGCCCTTGCTCATTGAAACAAACTTCGCCGCCGCAGGTGCCATCACATTCTGTTTCACTGCTTCACGAACCTGCCGGTTCAAAGCTTGCAGTTCCTTGCTGATTTGGGCCACCTTGTCTTTGTCCTTCGCCACTCTCGCCAATGCGAGATCGCGCTGCAACCCCTTCAAGCTGTCCGCCTGTTTGCGATAGACCACCACCGATTTTTCCGCCCCTTCCAAAATTGCCTCCGGCCCGTAGGCCTCCAGCGAATCATAAACAAACCTTGCACCATCTATGCGTTTGTCCGCCAGTTCCTGCTGAGCCTCGTTCGGCATGTCGGGGGTAGGATTGATCAAGGTCACAAACGAATCCCACATCTGTTCCGCCGTCATGCGCCGCAGCACCGGTCCTGGAAAATGATAAGGCACGCCTGCAATGACTTCCTCGCGCGAAACCTCCCGCTGATAGGCATCCGTGTTGAACAATATCCGCAGATAGCTCTTCATGTCATAATTCAGCGACACCATCAAACCTTCCAAATGCTTCATCAGCTCTGGATTCATTGCCTGGGTATTGTCCATCAACTCATCCACCGGCTCGATCTGACCGACCCCGAAAACTTTCTTCCACAACCGGTTCGCCACCACCGTGGTGAAACGAGGATTGTCCTTCGCCGTCATCCATTCTGCATACGCCTTCAGACCCGCCTCACCCGGTTCGGCCGCGACTTCATGCCCCATCATTGTCGCCGCGCCCACCTTCGATTTCGGCTTTGCATCGGAGTAAGCATAGTCATGTGGCAGCGTCACCTGTTTGCCTTCGCGAAGTCCCACTGCCGTGTAGCGGAGTGGATTGCGCAAATCCGTCAAGGTCTCCCCAATCTCGCGACTGTGCTGACGGAATTTTTGCTGCATCTCCGTCAGCTCCTTGCGTGCGCCCTCGTCCTTGCGACTCTTCTGTCGAAGCGGCCCCAAAACCTCCTGTTCCTCCGCCTGCATCATGTCACGAACCTCCCCAAGCGGACCGCCGCTGTAATCGTTCGTCTCAACCGGAAACGTAAAGGCCGCCATTTCGAAAAACTCCTTCTGCGTCCACTTGTCGAAAGGATGATTGTGACACTGCGCGCATTCAATCCGCGTGCCGAGAAACACGCGCACCGTATTCGCCATGTTGTCCAGCGGCATCCCACGATCCCTCATGTAGTAACCGATCGCCCCATTCTCCCATGCGAAACCCTGTGCCGACACCAAATCCCGCACCATCTGGTCATAAGGTTTGTTGCTCCGCAGGCTCTCCTTCAAATAATTCGCGTAAGCCGCCCCCGTCACCACACCCGCCTGCTGGCCATTCGTTTGCAAGCGCAGGATGTCCGACCAGTAATGGAAAAAGTTTTGCACATACCCATCTCCCGCCAGCAATTGGTCGATCAGCTTCGCCCGCTTCTCCGCCGCCTTGTCTGCCAAAAACTCCTCCGTTTCGCGATAAGTCGGAATTCTCCCAACTACATCCAGATAAATTCGGCGCACAAAAACTTCATCACTCGCCGGGGCATTTGGCTTCACGTGGTTCGCCTCCCACCCTTTTGCAAGAATTGCGTCGATTGCCTTCGCGGCCGACTTCTCCTCCACCTTCGCCACTGCCGCTGATGTAAAACCAACCGGAGCCACCAGGGCCGCAGCGAAAATCATAATCCTAAGTGAGTGCTGCATAACAACAGCTTAAACGTCCGGCATTGTTCCACCTATCAAAAACCAGTCGGTTATTTTCGCTGAAAACAATTTATCCACTTCCGTATCATCACAAAAACATCATCAAGGCTCAATGATCACCTCATCGCCCACCTGGGCCAGATCAAACATCTTCTTGGCCATCGCATGAGGCAACCTCACGCATCCCGCCGAGGCCGGACGCCCCGTCACCCGCCCGCTGTGGAAACCGATCTCGCTGCAATTGAACCGCAAAAAATACGGCATCGGCACTTTGTAAATGGTCGACACCCAATCCTTGTGTTTGTTGGTGATCACATACCTTCCCGGAGGAGTCTCCTTGCCGTTGCGACCACTTGAAATGCTGCTTCGCAAAATCTCCTCCCCGTGCTGCACCACCCAAAATTTCTGCTCCGACAAGTCCACCGTGATCAATCTCGCCGGTTCTTCATCCGGATCACGACCCAACAACACCCTCATAATAAACAGATATCCACGACCCGCCGCCATGTTGATGGGATAACGATAGCTGGGCAGCGTGTGCGCATTTTTGCTCGCTCCAAATTTCACCAGAGAAATGACTCCCTCCACATCTCCGCGCAACGAACAGGCCATCAATGCCGTCACATTGCGTTCGCGTTTCAGCTCCCCGCGCAGCCACGGATCAGGCACCAGTTCCAGCAACTCTGGCGCAACCTGATGACTGAACGGCACATTCGGATCAGCCCCCGCCTTCAACAGATCCTCCAACAAAGTTGGATGCCGATACATCGACGCCAGCACCACGGGCACCTGCTTGCCAAGTCCCGGCGTATTCGGATTGGCACCGTGCTCGATCAACTTCACCGCCAGCGGCAGAAACCGCAGCCGCAACGACAGACACAGCGGGGAATCGCCCTCACCATTCATCTGCTCCGCAGGCAATCCGGCCTGCAATAGCTCCCCGAGTCGCGCCTCGTCATTGGCTAAAATTGCCTCGAATACCAACAAAGGATCAGTCGGCACCGCCTTCATCACCGTAACGGGTGTCTCAGCCGCGACATTGTGTTCCGCTGCCGAAGCCGGGGTCACCAATGAACTTTCCTCCGCAGGCTTTTCAACGGGCGGAGGTTCCTTTGCCTCAACGACTGCGTGGGTGGACCTAATCGGAGGCGCGGCGGAATTGGGGACCGCCTCGTCTCTGCGACCACAACCCGCCAACAGCCCTAGAAATGAAGACCCAACGAGAATAAGCCGAATCAGTGGAGGCATTGCAGTGCCTCACTATCTCTGTCCCGGGGGAACTCGCAAGTGGCAGAATCGTCTGCCTTTGCTCGCTAACAATGAAGCCGGCCAGAGGCCAGCGCTCCCAAGGTCAACCAACTCGACTCAGCTCAGCTCAGCCCGGCTTGTTGTTGTCGTTCACGTAATTGATCACCGCTTTGACGATTTCGTAAAAGCTGCCGCTCTCAAGGCTGGCACCACCCACCAACGCCCCATCCACATCCGGCTGTGAAATCAGCTCATCCATGTTGGAAGGCTTGACGCTGCCGCCGTATTGAATACGCACCTTGTTGGCCGTGTCCTGATCAAACATCGACGCCAGCACGCTGCGAATAAACGCATGGGCTTCCTGTGCCTGCTCCGGAGATGCCGTTCGACCCGTGCCAATCGCCCAGACCGGCTCATAGGCCACCACCACATCCATCAAACGACGTGATCCCACCGTCGCCAAACTCTCGCGCATCTGCGATTCGAGCACCTCATTGATCCGGCCCGCATCGCGCTCTTCCAAAGTCTCACCCACGCAAACGATTGGATGCAAACGTGCCTCCAAAGCCGCGAGCACCTTCGCGTTCACCATCTGGCTCGTCTCGCCAAAAATTGCCCGGCGCTCGCTGTGACCAAGGATCACGTGGCGCACGCCCACTTCCTTCAGCATCATCGCGTTGATCTCGCCCGTGTAGGCACCGCTCGGATACTGACTCATGTTCTGCGCTCCCAATTCGACAATTTCCGTGCGCACGTTGTGCATCAACTCATGCGCCTTTGGCAGAGACACAAACGGTGGGGTCACCACGATCTGGATCGGACATTTCTCTGGAATCAACCGCAGGAACGACCGCAGGAACTGCTCCGTTTCCGTCGGTGTATTGTTCATTTTCCAGTTGGCGGCGACGATAGGTTTGCGGAACACGGGAGGCATGGGAGTGCGAGTGGAGGTTCGATTAAATGATGCGTGTGAGTTGAGAAAAGTCTGGGGGACTGCAAAAAAGCGGGGTCACTTGTCCTGAAGTGCAGCGACACCCGGAAGCTCTTTGCCTTCCAAAAGTTCGAGGCTCGCGCCACCACCGGTGGAAATGAAGGTCACCTTGTCCGAGACACCAGCTTTCTTGACTGCTTTCACACTGTCGCCACCACCAATGATGGTCTTGGCAGCCTGATTCGCAGCGATTGCTTCCGCCACGTCAAAAGTGCCTTTGGAACTTTCCTTGATCTCAAAAACGCCCATCGGGCCGTTCCAGATCACCGTTTTTGCCTTGGCAATTTCATCAGAGAAAAGTTTTACTGTCTCTGGACCGATGTCGACCCCTTCCCAGTCATCAGGGATGCTCTCACCGGGCGAAGTGAACTTCGTGTTGCCCAGCTTCTTCGCATCAAAATCAAATGCATCGGTGATCATCGAATCCACCGGAATCAACAACTTCACCCCACGCTCCTTCGCCTTGTCCAATGCCGCCTGGGCAATCGGCTCCCAATCCGGCTTGTAAAGGCTCTTGCCGATGGAAATGCCATTCACGATCTTCATGAACGTGTAAGCCATGCCGCCACCGATGATCACCGTATCCGCTTTTTCCAGCAGACGATTGATCACCGCAATCTTGTCATTCACCTTCGCACCACCAAGAATTACCACAAACGGACGCTCCGGGTTCTCCAGTTCATCGTGCAAATAGGCAAGCTCGCTCTCCATCAGCAAACCAGAAACCGCCGGCAGGTAATCCGCCACACCAGCCGTTGAGCTGTGCGCACGGTGCGCAGAACCAAACGCATCATTCACAAAAATCTCCGCCAAGTCAGCCATACCCTTCGCCAGTTCGGCGTCGTTCTTCTCCTCACCTGCGTGGAAACGCGTGTTCTCCAACAGCAGAATCTCTCCATCCTTCAGTGCCAGCGCCTTCTCTTTGGCCGATTCACCCACGCAATCATCCGCAAAAGCCACCGGACGACCAATCAACTCTTCGAGTCTTGCCGCCACCGGCTTCAACGACTGCTTGGGATCAGGCTTGCCCTTCGGACGACCCAAATGACTCGCCAAAATCACCCGCGCTCCCTTTTCCAGAAGATAGTTCAGCGTCGTGAGCGTCCCCTTGATCCGCGTGTCATCCGTGATCACCATCGTTCCATCCTTGTCATCAAGAGGAACATTAAAATCCACGCGCACGAGGCAGCGTTTACCAGTCACGTCGATGTCGCGGATGCTCTTTTTTGGCATATCAATAAATTCTGTGTTGGGAGTGCAAGATTCGGGCCGAACCCGGGGCCGATTTCATAAAAGGGACTGCCCCTCTCGTCAAGAAGTGTCGCCCACATCCCGCACGATTCAGCAGATAAGTGCACCAACCGACCGCTTTTCGTCTCATTCCCCTGTCGTAAATCTCGGATCTTTCGAAGAAAACGGAGCCTGCTCCCCCAACCAAACCGGGTAAACCGCCCGGTGCGCCTTCATCATTTCCTCCAGCAAACCTTTCCACGGACGGTCCACCACACTGATCAATCCCGTGTTCGCCCGTTCCCCGTCAAACCCCGAAAACCACCGTCCCGTCACCGACTGATCCACCATCGTGAACCACTCCGTCCCCACCACAAAACCCAGCGACGCCGCCTGCTCCACATAATTCCGATAGGCCAGACCCCGCTCCTGCTGACTCCCCACCTCACGACCTCCCGTCAGACCACTGTCCGTCGGCGACGACCAAAAAAACTCACTCAGCATCATCGGCTTCCCACCTGTCCACCCATGCACCTGCTTCAAAAATTCCTTGTCCAGGCCATAGGTGTAGTAGTTGAACGACATCACATCCACGTGTCTCCCCATCACCCGGCAGATCCATTCATGTTTGATCGTCGCTGGCTGCAACCGGCTCCCCAACAACAGATGATTCGGATCATGCCGCCGAAACGACTCCTTCACCAACGTCATATACGCCTCCAGAAACACCTCCGCAAAAGCCACTGCATCCGCCTTCGCCGCGTCTGTCGTCATAGGCAATCCCGGCTCCAGCAACTCTTCAAAACCACCCATCTTCATTCCCCAAGCTTCATTAAACTTCGCGACGGACCCATACTTCTCCGTCAACCATTCCACCAAGCGCCGTTTGCAAGCATGCTCGCTGCCCTTCAGCGATGGCACGATCACCGGAATCTGCTCATAAATTGGCTCATTCACGATGTAATACCCAATGATCAACGGATCATCGGCATGCGCCGGTAAAAACGCCGCCATGTTCTCCTCAATCTGCCTCCTCGTCGCCTCATCAAACGGATCAAACACCTCATGAATCCCCGCAATCCGCAGCACCTTCTCCCAGGCATTGATCGGCAAATGCGCCACGCCTGGGAACTTCGCCACCTTCCTCGCCTCCGCACCGAAGCTCAAATCCGTAAATGCGCCCACGGAAGAAAATCCCCACTTCCGCAATCGCCCAATCATCCGCGCCGCATAAGCATTCGCCTCGAACGGCGCCCCATACTTGCGGATCTGATTCGCCAGATGGAACGACACGACCGTTCCTTCACTTCCCGTCCGAAACACCGATTCAAACTCTCCCTTTGACTCCGGCAGCCATTCATAAGCCGACTCCCGACCTTTCGTCAGCGTGTAATCATCATTCGGATTAAACCCACAAACCCCCAGATGAAAAAACGCATTGCCCACTGGATTCACCAACAGCCAACGCCCATCCTCTTTCTTCTCCACATGGAAAAACCCCGTCGCCTTCAACCCCAACTTCTCCCTTGATCCCTGGAGCCCGCCAAACTCATCCCTCTCAAAATCCGGCAACCCGCCAAAATACTTCTCCTCCGCCGCCACATCCCCCTTCAGCTCCTCCAAGTCCCTCACCTTGTCCGCCCATTCCGCCCGCATTGACTGCCCCATCAAATCCACCAAAGGCTTCGCTCCTTTTCCATCCCCTCCCAGCGCCAGCTCAATCGTCATCCCGCCCGCCGCATGCGCCTCCACTGGCGTGATCGACTTCCAAAAAAAGATCGGCCAGTTCCACTCCCGATTGTCACTCAACTGCAGAAACGAAAACCCCGGCGGCTTCACCGTCAGACTCCGGCCTTCAAAATTCACCACCGTCAACGACTCCGCATTGCCCTGGAACAGATGCGGATTTCCCTCCGGCTTCTGCACCGGAAACGCCGCCATCTTGTCGCCGATCTTCCATGATCCGCCCTGGTTAAATCCAATCGGAATCTGCATCTCCAAAATCAAAAACTTCGCATCCGCCCCCCTCTCCACAAACACCACCCCAACCTCCCCATTCTTGCCCACGTCCAGTCGCAGCTTCGATCCGCCCTCATAACTCAACAGGGCGCTTTCCTTGCCCACCTCCCTTGCAATCAACTTGCTCTCCACCTTCTGCCCTTCATCGAACAACTTCGGATAATCCAAAACCAGCTTCCCCACACTGCCCGCCTCAATCTCCATCCCCTCATTCAACAGCCTCACGCCCACCGTCTGCGCCGGCATCATCGCCGCTGTCAAAAACCAAACACCCAATCCAAAGAGAAATTGTTTCATAGGAAGCGCTTGTTATTCGCAGCTTCCATCAACGTCGCCAATCAAAAAATCGTGCGCGACGACCATCAAGTCCCGCAAAAGGTCTGATAGCCCTCTGCCTCCGTTCCACCCGGACTTCGATATTCAGCATGCTCTGCGGAGTCTTCATAGGGTTTTTCCAACACCTCGAGCAGCCGCTCCATCACCGATAAATCCTCTCTGGCAACCGCCGCCTCCAACGCTTCTTCCACCCGATGATTGCGCGGGATGAATGCCGGATTGCTGGCCTTGATCAACATCACCGACTCCTCAAACGTTTGCTCCTGTCGGTCCAGCCTCTCCATCCATCGCTGCCTCCACTGCTCGTCCCCAACGCCAGGCAAATCACGAAACGTATTGGTAAAATCCGCCTTCGTCTGGTGCATCCATTCCAACAACTCATCCGCCAGCCCCCTGTCGCCCGGCTCCTCACTAAACAACCCCAACTTCCGGCGCATCCCCCTCAACCAATAGAATTCAATTCGTTCTTTAAAACTCTCGATCATCTCATTCGCCAGCTCCACCGCCTGTTTCTCATCCTCACCAAACAGCGGCAACAAAGCCTCCGCCAGCCGCGCCAGGTTCCATTGCGCGATCAATGGTTGATTCCCATAAGCATACCTCCCGCGCTGATCAATCGAGCTGAACACCGTCGCCGGATCATACGCATCCATGAACGCACAAGGCCCATAATCAATCGTCTCACCGCAGACCGACATGTTGTCCGTGTTCATCACACCATGAATGAACCCCACCAACTGCCACTGCGCCAACAGCGCCGCCTGCCGCTCCATCACCATTCTGAAAAACTCCACGTAAACTTTCTCCACTCCCACCAGCACCAACTCCGCATAGTGCCGTGCAATCGTGTAGTCCGCCAACGCCTTCAAGGAAGTCCGATCTCCGCGCGCCGCCGCCCATTCAAACGTTCCCACGCGAATATGACTCGCCGCCACTCGCGTCAGCACCGCCCCCGGCAACGACTCCTGCCGATGCACCATCTCTCCTGTCAAGGTCACCGCCAGACTTCGCGTCGTTGGTATCCCCAAAGCAAACATCGCCTCACTAATCACATACTCCCTCAACATCGGTCCCAACGCCGCCCGACCGTCTCCACGACGCGAAAATGGCGTAGGCCCAGGCCCCTTCAACTGCACATCAAACCGTTCCCCTTTTGGCGTGATCTGCTCCCCCAACAAAATCGCCCGACCATCCCCCAGCATCGTAAAATTCCCAAACTGATGCCCCGCATAAGCCTGCGCGATCGGCTCCGCTCCATGAGGCAGCTCATTGCCCGCAAAAATCGCAGCGCCCTCCTCCCTCCGCAGCAATGCCGCGTTTAATCCCAGTTCCCCCGCCAGTTGATCATTCAACACCACCAGCTTCGGCTGCTTCACCGGCACCGGCATCGCCTTCACATGAAACATCTCCGGCAACTGCGCATAAGAATGTTCCAGACGCCAACCAGCTTGTGATCCTAAAAAGATTGATGCCTGCTCCTCCATCATCCCACTATCCACCCCTTAGACCGATAGTCACCCAATCACCCCAGAAAAGATCCGCCCACCTCACCACAAAAAGCAAAACCGGCGCAGTCACCCGCGCCGGTTTCACCAAAAACTAAAAGCCTTGCGGGATGTTAGATTCCTTTGCTGACGATATACTTCACAAGGTCAACGCAGCGGTTGCTGTAACCCCATTCGTTGTCATACCAGCTCACCAGCTTGAAGAACTTGCTGTTCAACTCAATGCCGCTGCCGGCATCAAAAATCGAGCTCTGGCTGTCGTGAATGAAGTCGCTGCTGACCACTTCGTCAGTGGTGTAACCGAGGATGCCCTTCATGTAGGTCTCGCTGGCTTTTTTCATCGCAGCGGAGATCTCGGCATAGCTGGTTTCCTTGACGGTCTTCACGGTAAGGTCAACCACCGAAACGGTTGGTGTAGGAACGCGGAAGGACATGCCGGTCAGCTTGCCTTTCACTTCTGGAATCGCCAGACCCACGGCCTTGGCAGCACCGGTCGAGGAAGGAATGATGTTGATCGCAGCACTGCGGCCACCTTTCCAGTCTTTCGCGGAAGGACCGTCCACCGTTTTCTGCGTAGCGGTGTAGCTGTGAATGGTGGTCATCAGACCTTCTTCAATGCCGAAACCTTCTTTCAACAACACATGCACCACAGGAGCAAGGCAGTTCGTCGTGCAGCTCGCGTTGGAAATGATGTGGTGGTTGGCTGGATCATACTTCTCATGGTTCACACCCATAACCACGGTGATGTCTTCGTTTTTGCCAGGAGCCGAGATGATGACTTTTTTCGCACCGGCTTCGATGTGCCCTTTGGCTTTCTCCGCGTCGGTAAAAAGACCGGTGGATTCGATCACGATGTCCACGCCAAGCTCTTTCCAAGGAAGTGCTGCAGGACCCTGACGAACCGCGAGACATTTGATCTCATGACCATCGACCACCAAAATGTCATCTTCAGCAAGATCAGGGCTGGATTTTTTGCTGTAGACTTCTTCCTTGGCCTTGCCTTGGGTGGAGTCATACTTGACGAGATACGCCAGGTTGTCCGCCGGAACGAGGTCGTTTACGGCAACGACTTCGATTTCCTTGCCGAGCAAGCCTTGGTCACAGATGGCGCGAAAAACCAGACGCCCGATGCGTCCGAAGCCGTTGATACCGATTTTGATCATTAGATGATGGAGGTGAAGAATGGGTTGATGTCACCTACGCAGAACGACCGCGCAGGGGGTGAACGTATAGGCGGTCTCGCAGCAAGCGTCAACTCGCCTTTAGTTCACCTAAACGTCGGAAATCCGTGACAGCAGGAAAAATGCCGTCAAGACCACCTATCATTGATTACGTCAGTGCAAAAGCAGCGGATGTTTTGCCAGCGCACGATCAAAGGTGTGCAACTTGAGCCCCTCAAGGCGGGCAAATGCCGCCAGATATGCATCCGTCACAACATTGGGGGATTTCTGCGTAACACGCCCAAGATATCCCGCCAAAAGATGGTCTACACCCGGTGGTTCATCCTTAAATCCCACTCGCTCATCACCGAGATACCCTTCATAAAATCCCCACGCCTGCTCAGCCGTCACCGCCTCTCCCGGAAAAGCCGCCTCCAGCTGAGCCAATCGCAGAAATCCAAGCATGCTCAATCTACAAAAATACACACTGTTCTCCTCCAGCCCTTCAAACCACACTGCCATCTCCTTGTGATGCACATGAGATTGAAAGGTCAGCGCAAGCCAGCTATTCACATCAAGCAGAAACATCACCAGCCTCCATCAGCATCTCCAACTCCTTGATCCGGGCGGCGGTCAGCTTGTTTGAACCAGGATTCGCACTCGGAACCATCGGAATCCGCACGCGCACCTTCTCAGCACTTGGTGCAACCGACAGCTTCGACTGCAACGCATCAATCACCAATTCTTTTAAAGTCACCGAACTCGCCGCAGCACGACTCTTCGCCTGCTTGAATAAAGCATCCGGTATCTCAATCGTTGTCCTCATGTGCGCACATCTACGCGCACATTCGCCAAAAGTCACCCCGCACCCATCACCGCCTCCACCATGCGCATCGACTGCACATTGTCCCGCACCTCATGCACCCGCGCAATCTCCGCCCCCACCTCACGCATCCACGCCGTCAACGCCACCGTCGGCCAATGGCGTTTCTCCATCGCCGGATCACCGATCAACGTCGCAATCATCGACTTCCGCGAAACCCCCACCGGCAGCGGTCGCCCTTCCACCCGCACCTCTCCCAACCCTCGCAACAACGTCAGATTGTGCTCCAACGTCTTGCCAAATCCAAACCCCGGATCAAGCGCCACCCGCTCCAACTCAATCCCCGCCTCGGCCAGCGTCCGCAATCGCTCCACAAAAAATTCCCGAACCTCCCGCACCACATCGTCATAAAGAGGCTGCTTCTGCATCGTGCGCGGCTCGCCCTGCATGTGCATCACCACCACCCCGACATCACTGGCCGCCACCGCCTCCAGCATCGCCGCGTCACGCAAGCCATTCACATCATTCACCACATCCGCCCCCGCCCGGATCGCCGCCGCCGCCACCGCGCCCTTCATCGTATCCACCGAAATCAACGCCTCCGTCCTCGCTCTCAGCCCCTCGATCACCGGAATCACCCTGGCCAGTTCCTCGTCCACATCCACCGCCGCCGCACCCGGCCGGGTCGACTCCCCACCCACATCCAGCATGTCCGCCCCTTCCGCCACCATCATCAACCCATGCTCAATCGCGCGCTCCACATTCACATAAGCCCCGCCATCAGAAAACGAATCCGGCGTCACATTCAAGATGCCCATGATCATGCCGCGACGGCTCAAATCAAACATCCGACCACGAATTTTCCAAGTCACTCCCATCGCGGACCATCCCTCATTCCTTCAAAAAATCCAACCCCCGATGCCGCTTCGCGCCTTCCATTCGCAAAAACCCCTTGCACGACTCACCGATTTCATCCAATCTTCACTTGTTGTCGGGCTCGCAAGCCCCATCAGTGATCAACGTTGCCTTCCGTGCAACGGTTCGCTCCTTCCTTAAGTCGCCACCCATAAATACTGCGTGGCACGGGCTTTAGAGAGAAGGTGCCTCCCGTAGGAAGCCAGACTTTTTTCACACGCTCGTTCGTTTGTTCGTTCCCCCGCTCTTTCCCTTCCTCCGCGTCCCGGCGCGACTCTCGACTCTTCATTTCACGCATCCTCCAACCACGCACACCCCTCATCATCCATGGCAGGCCACAACAAATGGTCGAAGGTCAAACACATCAAGGCCGTCGTCGACGCCAAACGCGGCAAAGCCTTCAGCAAATTCAGCAAAGAACTCACCCTCGCCTCCAAGCTGGGAGGGTCCAACCCCGAACTCAATGCCCGCCTGCGCACCGCCATCCTTAATGCCCGCGCTCAAAACATGCCCAACGACAACATCGAACGCGCCATCAAAAAAGGCGCAGGTGAACTCGAAGGCTCCACTCTTGAAGAACTGGTCTATGAAGGCTACGGCCCCGGCGGCGTCGCCATGCTCATCGAAGTCGTCACTGACAACCGCAACCGCGCCATCAACGACATCCGCGTCATCATGGGCAAAAACGGCGGCACCATCGCCGACACCGGCAGCGTCGCCTACATGTTCCAACGCCTTGGCGAAATCCGTTTCCCCAAAGCCAACCTCCAGGAAGATGACGCCATGGAGCTCGCCCTCGAAACCGGCGGCGACGACGTCATTGATGGCGACGACGAATGGGTCATCCGCACCCCATGGGATCAACTTTTCGCCGTCAGCAGCGCCCTCCAGGCCAAAAACATCACTGCCAGCTCCACCCAGCTCATCTATCACCCGTCCACCACGGTCACGCTGACCGAACCCGACACCGCCAAAGCCCTGCTTAAACTGCACGACACTCTCGACGACTACGACGACACCCAACACGTCCACGCCAACTTCGATATCGACGACGCCATTGCCGACCAGCTCAACTAGCTAACTAACTAAGCAAGCAAGGGCATCCAACAACCCCTTCCCCAATTTTCATCATCATGACCGAATCCACCCTACTGGCAGCCAAAGCTCCCGCAAGCGACCTCTTCCCGCCAGCCCCCGAAGAAGCCCGCAACACTGCCGCCCCTAAAAAACGCGTCGCGAAAAAGGCCACCGCCAAGAAGACCACCGCTAAGAAAGCCGCTGCCACCAAGGCCCCCGCTGAAAAAGCCCCTGCTGCCGAACTTCCCATCGTCGTAAAAGAGAAGGCACCGTCTCCAGCTCCCGCGAAAAAAGCCACCCGCGCCCGCAAAACGGCCGCCTCCGCTTGCGAGACAGCAACGACAAAGGAACCCTCATCCAAGCCCGCAAGAGCCGCCGAGACTTCGCCCGAACCATCAAGTTCAAGCGCCCGGTCTGAGGCACCACCCGTTCACGAATCTTCCAACGCCAACGTCGCCCCGGCCCCACGTCCTCCCGAACCCGCGCCATCCGCAGCCTCCGCTCCTGTTTCTGCTCCCGCTCCTGCCCCTGCTCCATCTCATGCAGGTGCCGATCAACAAGGCGGACAATCCCAAAACTACTCCCAACCACGTGACCGCGATCGCGGAGACCGCGACAGAGATCGTGATCGTGATCGTGGACGCGGTGGTGACCGGGGTCGCGGACGCGACAGAGATCGTGATCGTGATCGCAATCAACCACGTGACCGCAGCAGCATCGGCTTCGATCAACCGCGCGAACGCAGCGGCAGCGGCAACGACCAGTTCCGAGACCGCGATCGTGACCGTGGCACCAACGGCGGCGAGCAACCTCGCGAACAACAGCGTGGCAACGATCAACAACGCAGCACCGGCACCGGCGGCGGCACAGGAGTCAGCACCGGCAACGAACAACAACAACCACCACCACGCGACCGCGGCAACTTCAGCGACCAGCCACGTGGCAATGGGAACAGCAACGATCAGTCTCGCAATCGTGGCAATGATCGCTTCCGCAACAAGTGGGACAAACGCGGACGTTTCCGTGACCGCGACCGCAACGACCGTGGCAACGAACAACCGCGCGACCGTGATCGGGATCGGGATCGTGACCGCGACCGTGACCGCAGCGGCCCTCAAGGCGAAGGCGGCCAGCAAACCGCGCCGCCACCTGACCGCCCGCTCGGCCCACCCGAAGCAAGCGAAGGTCTTCTCGAATTGACCCCAAAAGGCTACGGTTATCTGCGTCAGAAAAGCCGCCAGTTCACCGCCTTCAATCAAGACCCCTGGGTTTCCCCCGAATGGATCCGCACACTCGGACTCCGTGAAGGCATGTTCATCAAAGGCGTGCAACAGGAAGGCCATCGCGGCCCCCAAATCACCTCCATTACCGAAGTCAACGGCATGGACCCCGAGAAAGTCCGCGACCTGCCGCTCTTTGAAGAACTCAAAGCCATCAACCCCAACAAGCGCATCCAGCTCGAGACCCGTCCCGACCGTCTCACCACGCGCTTGATGGACCTCGTCACCCCCGTCGGACGTGGTCAACGCGGACTCATCGTCGCCCCGCCACGCGCCGGCAAAACCACCCTTCTTCAGCACATCGCCGAAGCCGTCACCGAGAAACATCCCGATCTCCATTTGATGATTCTCCTCGTCGACGAACGTCCCGAAGAAGTCACCGAATTCCGTCGCACCCTCCCCAACGCCGAGATCCATTCCAGCTCCAACGACAGCGATGTGAAGAACCATATGCGCACCGCCTCCTTCGCCATCGAACGCGCCAAGCGTCTCGTCGAAGCCGGCCAGCACGTCTTCATGTTGCTCGACTCCATCACCCGCATGGGACGCGCCTTCAACAACGCCCACAAAGGCGGTGCCACCATGAGCGGTGGTGTCGGCGTCGGCGCCCTCGAACTTCCCCGTCGCCTGTTCGCCGCCGCGCGCAACACCCGCGATGCCGGCTCATTGACCATCCTCGCCACCACGCTGATTGAAACCAACAGCCGCATGGACGAACTCATCTTCCAGGAATTCAAAGGCACCGGCAACCTCGAACTCGTGCTTGATCGCAAAATCGCCGAGCAATACATCTATCCCGCCGTCAACATCTTCAAATCCGGCACCCGTCGGGAAGAATTGTTGTTGCCTGCCTTCCAGATGGAGAAAATCCATCTCCTGCGCCGCGGCCTCGCCGGACACAAACCGATCGACGCCGTCCAACGCGTCATCACCCTCCTTGAGCGCAGCCCCAACAATTCCCAGATGCTCATCGAGCTCCCCAATCGCCCGGGTTAAGATCCGTCAGATCCGCCTAATCCGTCCGATCATCCCGAGGGACTCCACGCGTGCGTGTCGTTCCCCCACCCCACCTACAAATACTTCCGAATAAAATCCTCGAAGCGGTTGTAGAAAAACCCCACCAGCACCAGCACGCCACCAATTGCCAGGAAGCTTGCAAACCTAGCCGCCGTGCCGAGTTGCCAGACGTCATAAACGACCACTCGACCAAGCGCCATCGCCAGCACGGCCAAACCACAGCGTCGGTAAATGGGATGACCCAACCCAATCCCTGCAACAAAAACAACAAGTGCCATCGCCGCCCAACTGATGGTGCGAAACTCCCCTTCCGCAAACAGATGGAAGGTCAGGAAGCTCCACAAAGCAAACACCGATGTTAATGCCACCGCATTGCACCAGCCTTTGCACACCGACTCCTCATAGACCTTGCTTCCGCGCAGCAACCACTCTGCCACCATCGCCAGCACCGGCACCATCCATCCCCACCCTTGCGGTCTGATGGATGGCGAGAAAAACCAAAGGAAATCCGCCGTAAACAACCCGGCCAGTAAGCTCAACAGGCCCAACCCTAACAACAACCAAGCGAACCCTGCCGCCACGCGCGAGTCCTTCCACCGCGTCAGCATGGCCAGCAACAATCCCGCCCCCACCGTCGCCAGCGGAAAAAACTCCGGCTCATAAATCCACCACCAGTGCAGGAACGCCGCCACGGTTTGCAACCCGGCCATCCAACGCAACACCGACAACCAAAGCTCCCCTTCCACCCATCGCTTCGCGGGCATCGCCGCTGCCAGCATCAACAACCCCAAAGCCAGCATCAACCACAGTCCCGCCTCCCGATGCTGCGGTCCGCCAAGCTCCGTCACCTGATACCATGTCACGGCCAATGCACAAAATCCCGACACCAGTCCAAGCTCCGGAAGATTCACCTTCGACAACTTCGACAGCGCCATCAACAACGCACAAAACACCACCCACCCCGCCGGCTGCCACACTGATTCAAACGGCCAGAATACCGTCACCACAAAACTCAACACCGCCGCAATCGAATGCACCAGCGGCACCCAATCCAGACCGCCCTCAATCGGATCCCACTGAAACGAAGGACGATGACGCGCCAGCCACGCTGCTGCGATCAACAACAACGAACTCGCCACCACTCCCACTACCTGCCACTGATCCAATACCTCGCCATCGCTCAGCACCGCATTCACACAGATTAGCAAAGCAGAAGCCAACGCCGCCACCCGCGACACCAGCATCAATTCTCTCAACCCAACCTGCCTCGACCATCCCAATCCATACAACACACCGCTCAACAACAACAAGGCTGCACCCTCCCACCACCGATCCAGCGGCAACACCACCACCGAGGCCCAGCTCACCCACGCCGCCGCGCCCAGCAGCAACACCTCCAGCGAAACCATCTCCAGCTTGCCCAGCAACGTCACCCGCATCCACAAATCACGCCGACTCAGCCACGCCAGCACCAGCATCATCAAACTCAGAAAAGTCACCGTCATCGGCGTGAACGTCCAGTCGTCCACCCGATCACTCCCGACCGCTCGCTCCACCACCAAGATGGCCCCCAACAACGCGCCAATCGTTCCCACTTTCCGCATCTCGCCAAAGCCCAGCAAACGCCGGTCGCCTCCCACCAGAAACACCGCTGCCACTCCAAACATGAAAGCATAACCCCGCCAGTCCACGATCGGTGTGAAAAGCTTCCCGGTGACAATCATCAACGCCACCAGACATATCCAAACACTCAACCCATTGGTCTTCGACTTACCCTCGCTTTCATCCCCCCGCACGAACCAACCTGCCAGCAGCAACAACGCGGCCTGCAATATCACCGCCAGTTGCCCACCAAGCGCCAGCGTCGGCTGAATTGGATTGCCACTCGCATCCACATGGAACGGCAAAACCAGCACCAGCCCTGCGGCAATGCCCGCGCCGATTTTTGCCACGATGCGATCCTGCCGATTGCCCAACCACGCCAACACTGCCGTTTGAAAAGCAAACACTGTGGCAAGGTTGTATCCGCTTACCTTTACCGCCACCCCCAAGGAGATCTGCACCAGCGCAAACGCCAGGAACATCTCGCCCAGCGGTCGCCCCTTCTCCCCATGCCGCACCTCCGACCACCAGCACAGTCCGAGCAACACCGCACCCCACACGAATGAAAACACCGCAAACGCATCACTCTGTTGCTCCATTGGCGTCTTCGCCAGCAACGCCACCACAAACAACGCCGCAAAGGCCGAGTTGTTCAGCGCCGTCAACGTTCCCCTCAACACCATGCGCATCGCCTCCTCCCGCGGCAACAAAAATCCCGCCGTAAACATCACCCAGCAACTCATCAAAAATCCCTGCCCCGCCCAGTAAGGCATCGGTGCCAGTTCACCCGTCGTGAGCAAAGGCATTACATATTGCCAGAAGGCAAACCCGCCATAGGAACCCACCAGACTCAACGCCCCCAAGGACACCCATCCGTGACGCCACAACAACCACAAGCCCCCA
The DNA here is from genome assembly GCF_005780165.1 of Phragmitibacter flavus. Taxonomy (NCBI): domain Bacteria; kingdom Pseudomonadati; phylum Verrucomicrobiota; class Verrucomicrobiia; order Verrucomicrobiales; family Verrucomicrobiaceae; genus Phragmitibacter; species Phragmitibacter flavus. The sequence goes on from NZ_VAUV01000006.1 coordinate 142,693, forward strand.
AGCGTCAGCAACAAATTCGAAAACAAACTGAACCAACCAATCGCATTGATCGATGTTCCATAATAACCCAGCACCAGCGACATCGCCGCCACGCTTTGATCCTTGCGCCGATCCGCATAAAAGAAGATCCCAAACGCACACAGCAACAACGCCACCCCCGCCAGCACCGGACTCTCGATCACCCGCAAGCGCTCCACATGATGCATCGCGTAAGTTGTATAAAACACCGCCGCCAAACCACCTGCTGCAACCACCCGCCCAAATGTCTTCAACGACTCCTGTGACTTCTCCAGCCACATCCCCACGCCAGCCATCAATCCTGACAACCCATACAGCGCCAGCACCTTCAAGATCACCGGCATCTCGCGCACAAAATTTTGATACGCATACACACTTCCCAATGCCAGCCCCGTTAAAATCGCCACCACCCCAATCCGCACAAACCAAACCTTGCCAAGCCGCATTTCAAAATCACCCGAAGCCACCTTCGCCGCCACCGCTTGGGCTGGAGGCAGCGCCATCGTCGTCTTCGAAACAGGCGCCGATGCAAACTTCGGCGGCAACACTTTCCGCTCCGCCTCGTCATTTGTCTTCAGCAACTCCATCACAGGATCGAACATCTTCACCACCGGCGTCACCGGCAAAGGCGGCGGCATGGATGGCACCTTCACTTCAACCGGTGTCGACACGGGAATCGGTGCAACCACCTCCGCCTTCACCTCCCTCTCATTCAACGCCAGTCGAACCTCACCGATCTCATGTTCGAGTTGCGACAATCGAGCGCGCAAATCACGCTGCTCCTCCACAATGCGTTGCAGCCTCTCGTCAGGATTCATGTGTCCCCAAAGAAGATCAAGTTCATCCATGCGCCAGCAAAATGTGCATCCCTACAAAAAACTTCCCGCCCCTTCCCCTTGGCACGCTTCCATGCTTCCATAACCTTTTCCCTTCATCCTTCATCCTTCATCCTTCATCCTTCATCCTTCATCCTTCATCCTTCATCCTTCATCCTTCATCCTTCATCCTTCATCCCTCATCCCTCATCCCTCATCCTTTAGCCTTTCGCCTTTATCCCTTATCCTTTCAATATGACCCTTACCTTTCTCGGCACCGGCACCTCGGTTGGCATTCCGATGATCGGTTGCGACTGCGCCACCTGCACCTCCACTGATCCACGCGACCAACGCCTGCGCTCCTCCGTCTATCTTTCCACACCTGAAGCCTCATGGGTCGTCGACACCGGACCTGACTTCCGCATGCAATGCCTTCGCGAAAGAATTCGCCGTGTCGATGCCGCCCTCTACACCCATCCGCACATGGACCACGTCACCGGCTTCGATGACCTGCGCCGCTTCTGCATTGAAGAAGACGCCTTCCTTCCCATCCATGCCGCACCCTCCTGCCTCGCCGCCCTGCAACGCATGTATGAACACGCCTTCAATGGCCAGAACCGTTATCGCGGATACCTCAAACCCCAGCCCATGCCCATTGACGGACCCTTCAACATTGGCGACACCCACGTCACTCCATTGCCCGTCAAACATGGCAAAGTTGAAACCTTCGGCTACCTCTTCACACGTCATGGACGCAAGCTCTGCGCCTACCTCAGTGACATGAAGGAACCACTGCCCGGCACGCTTGAACTCATGGAGGGAGTCGACACGCTCATCATCGATGCATTGCGCAACACGCCTCATCCCACCCACATGAATTTTCCTGAAGCGCTCGCGTTCCGCGAAGCCGTGAAACCACGCATCACCTGGTTCACTCATCTGCAATGCGAGATCCTTCATGCACGCGCCGAAGCCTTGCTTCCTCATGATGTGCGCATCGCATATGATGGATTGAAACTTGCTTGGCCATCACCCTGATCATCGCTTCAAAGTCTTCATCACATCATCATCTTCATCACCACCCGCATACGCGAAGTTTTTTTGTTGTGAGTTGGTGCGGCTCATGTTAATCATGCAGCTTCAGTAACCAATAAAACAACATCAACGATCAAACGAAAGGAAACAGAGACCATGGCTAAAAAAGCAGCAAAGAAAGTCGCCGTTAAGGCTCCTGCCAAAAAAGCAGCAGCTCCCGCTAAAAAAGCTCCTGCCAAAAAAGCAGCAGCCCCGGCCAAAAAAGCTCCTGCCAAAAAAGCAGCAGCTCCCGCTAAAAAAGCCCCTGCCAAAAAAGTAGCGGCTCCTGCGAAAAAAGCAGCAGCTCCCGCCAAAAAAGCAGCCGCTCCAGCTAAAAAGGCTCCTGCCAAAAAAGCAGCCAAGAAAAAATAAGACGGCCACCGGCAATTCCGATTGCCGACCACAAAACAAGCAGTCCTTGATGATGCGGCTCACGTCGTGTTTTCAAGGACCGCTTTTTTTTATGCCCCGTGGGCTCGGGAAAAGCATCACATCCATACCCCCGCTCAAAACGAATCAGTCATTGCAGCACGCACCCGCTGCTACGGATTCCAAACATTATTGAATGCCCGTGCCACTTTCTCCGTCCAATCTCCAATCATGAAATCGCTTTCCCTTTTCGCCCTCGCCCTCCTCTTCGCCGTGGCGCTTCCCTCATGCGTCATCACCGATGGCTACGGCTATTATGACGACGGCTATTATGATGATGGAGCCTACACCAGCACCACCGTCTACGGCGGCGGCGGTTACGGCGGATATTACACCGGTCCGTCCTACGGTTACTACTCATCGTCCCACCCCTACTACTACTCCGGTCGCTACTACAGCCGTGGGCATTCCCATCATCGCCGTTACAGCGACCACCGCCACCACAGCCACAGCGGCGGATCCAGCCGATACCGCGACCACGACCGCCATGATGGTCATGATCATGACAAGGACCGCCGTCGCAGCTATTCCTCCTCCAGCAGCAGCCGCAGCCGAGATGACGATCGCCGCCGCAGTTCCTCCGCGTCCAGCAGCAGTCGCAGTCGCAGCAACGATGACGACCGCAGACGTTCCGTCTCATCCAGCAGCCGCAGCAGCGGTGACGACCGCAAGCGTTCTTCTTCATCCTCCTCTTCCAGCCGCAGCCGTTCATCCGTTCAGAAACCCCAGTCCAGCAGCAGCAGTCACGGTCGCCTGAGAGCCGTTTCATCCCGTAGTTCCTCAAGTGACAAGCAGCGCGGCGGTGCAGCCGCCCGATCCAAAAAAGACTAACTTACCTTTATCTTCCCCGTCGGCCGCGTGTGATCCACGAGGCCGTTCTTGTAAACGGGCGCAAACTCGGGTAGGTTGTTGCCGCCCACACTCATGTCCGACGCCGTCCCCATTTCCACTTCTCTTCTTGCTCACACGCCGGAGGAACTTATCAGCGTCGTCGCCCAGGCTGGCGAAAAGTCCTACCGAGCCAAACAGCTCATCGAATGGATCCATCGCAAACGCGTTGAGACCTTCGATGAAATGACCAACCTTTCCAAACCCCTGCTCGCCTATTTGAATGAGCATCACACGCTCCGCACGCTAACTCTCGCCCGCGTCGAAGGCTCCGCCGACACCACCCGCAAATACCTCTTTAAACTTCACGATGGACGTTTCGTTGAAACTGTCCTCATCCCCGCCTCCGTTTCTTTCGCCGGCGAACGTTCCAACCGCCGCACCCTCTGCGTCTCCTCCCAGGTCGGCTGTGCTTACGATTGCAAATTCTGCGCCAGTGGCCTCGCCGGCTTCACCCGCAATCTCACCGCCAGTGAGATCGTTGAACAGATTGTCCAGGTCGAAAAACACGCCGGGGAACGCATCGACAATCTCGTCTTCATGGGCATGGGCGAACCCTTGGCGAACTACAACAACGTCACCCGCGCAATCACCGCCCTCAACGCCCAGTGGGGCGTCAACATCGGCGCCCGCCACATCACCGTCAGCACCAGCGGCCTCGCCCCTCAAATCAAAAAACTCGCCGAGTTCCCCCTTCAAGTCCGACTCGCCATCTCCCTCCATGGTGCCAGCGACGAAGTGCGCAACCAGATCATGCCGGTGAATCGCAAACACCCGCTCGACGAACTCTTCGAAGCCCTGCACTTCTGGCGACAACACAAAAAACAGCGCATCACCTTTGAGTTCATCCTTATCAAGGACATCAACGACAGCGACGAACAAGCCAGACTCCTCGCCCATCGCGCCCGCAACATCGACGCCAAGGTTAACCTCATCCCCTACAATACCGTCGACGGCCTCCAATGGGAACGCCCCGACGTCCCCCAGCAAGACCGCTTCCGCGACATCGTTGCCTCACACGATGTCGTCGTCACCCTGCGCCGTGAAAAAGGACACGACATCGCCGCCGCATGCGGCCAGCTTCGTCTCCGCGAAGAAACCCAGCTCGGCATCATCGCCGCCCCCGTTCCCGAAAAACGCCGCAGCATCACCACCGAAATTCACGCCGACTGACTCAAAGAGTCAATCATCAGGCGCTCATCATACCCGCCAAAGGAGTGCCGCTTTGGTATTGAGAGCCACTCCATTGCGGCCAGTTGGGAAGAATGCCGGGCCAGTCGATGGCCCCGCTGGTTCCATGCAGCAGCCAGCTTCCCAATCTCTGAATGTATTGATCAACCGACGTGGTCGGAAGGAAAACCCCGTTCCCCTGAATGTCCAGATTCGTCGGGTCGTTGATCCCCTCGCTCATGAGTTTCAAGCTGGGGTAAGATCCATAGATCGTGCCACCGTTCACCGCACCTCCAAGAACGATCTGATTTCCTCCCCATGCGTGATCCGTGCCGGCCCGGTCGCCTCCTCCATTGGGTTTCAGAGCACGACCAAAGTCAGACGCTGTAAACAGGGTGACATCATTCAATGCTCCGATGGCCTTCATCTGCATATAGAACTCCGCCAGCGCCCCATCCAGCAGGCTCAACATGCCTGAATGAGAGGATTTCAAGTCATCATGATGATCCCAGCCACCGAGGGTCAGAAAGAAAACCTGACGTCTCATTTTCTCTTTGCCAGCACTGGCACTCGCGGCGCGACAGGCGTTGATGACCTTGGCCAGATTGCGCATTTTTTCGACCCACTGGTGGCCATTACTGGCACCAAGAATGTCCGCAGGAGCAGGAACTCCCGGCGAAACTATATCGGCATAATCGCGCTGCAACTGCAGTCCATCACGGACCATTTTCGAATAGGCACGATCCAGAATATTGATGCTGGGATCGTTCACGTCGTCATTGAGGATCGACATCAGCCTGTCGCGCCGGGCGCTAAACCCGCCCCCCACCATGCTATGCAGGCGCCGGTTGGCCGCCCCTTCAACAAATGGAGCGACATTCTTTCCGACAAGCGCGAGGTTGTATCCATCCATCGAAACGAGTGCGTATTCGGATCCACTCCCAGGACTGGCATGAAGCTGGTCCATCATCCTGCCCGCCCAGCCGGTCGTTCCGTGGCCCTGCGGAAAGCAAGTTTGCCACTGGTCGAACTGATCCACGTGCGACTGGAGGTAAAGTGGTAGTAACTTGGAACGCTGCCGCGCTTCCGCAGCGGTGATCGGCTCAACCAGTGTGCCCACATTGCTGACAAAGGCGGCATGCCGACCAGACGGCAACACGCCGGGAGCCGCCGCACTGGTCCGGTTGTTGAAGATGGCTTGCAGACGCGGCATGCTTCCATGAAGCGCCTGACTTTGAAGGCTCTGTCCGTTGGCCTGATAGAGGGGCAGTGCGGATTGAAAAATGTTCGGCAGGCTCACCGAACCGCGAATGGCCAGGTATTTTTGCCATTCGGCTTCGACCGGACCGGTCCAGTTGCCCGCCGCATGCTGACCACTTCGCCGCGGCACCAGCATGTTGAAAGAATCGTTCCCTCCTGCCAGCATCACACAAACGAGGGCGCGGTATCCAGAGGCTGGAGCGGAAGCCTGCGCCGCCTGCTGCGCCAGAGCATTCAGCGATAGCCATGAAGCCACTGGAAGACGACAGCCTCCCCATACGGCACTGCGACGAAGGAAATCTCTGCGGTTCATGCGCTTGGTGATCTGAGGCGATGCAAGGGTTGAGGTTAATGGGTTTGTTTACTTGAGGATGGCGGCTTCACGCGTGGGCCACAGCAGTTGCACCGCCAGTCGCTCCCATCGATGAGGATCATTGGCCGACATGAGGCGTGGGTCGGCAGGGGAGGTGAGGATGCTTTTTAGACTGGCGCGGGTTTTTGGCGACATGCGTCCATTGCACAGCAGGGTGTTGAGCTTGGTGAGGAAGGCTTCCACACTGCTGGCACTTGGAGGGTTGTTCCCGCTCGGCGCGGGCGACAAAGCCGTGCCTGCAATGGCCGGTGAACCGGGCGCAGCGGGCCGACCTGCGAAGTTAAGTCGCAAGGCCTTGCCACGTAAGTCCAGGTTGGGATCAGTGGTCAGTGGAAGCCCTCCGCTAAACAAGTGATTGCGCACGGCAACCGTCGCGGAGTGATAGATGTGCGAACTGAACCCAGCGGGCAAAACGTAATCTTGCAGCATGTGGGAAGAGCTGTCGGTATCCGTCCACACGCGTCCGATCGAGCTGGTCAAGGCTGCCGGGGTCAGCAATTGAAACTCCGGGGCTCTCAGCCGGGCATTGGAAATCTCCCCAGCAGGCGAAAACCCCGGACGGAAAAAGCTGAAGACCGAAGGTGCCATGAATGGCATCTGCTGAAAATCATGGATGGGGGCCGAGATGTCCCCGTCCGTGTTCCAATGGCTCCAAGCGCCCCAGTTGGGTCCATCGAGAGGGTTTTGATTGGGATTGCGCAAGTCGTAACGCCCTCCGCTGTAATCGAGCCCTGCATTGAAGGCACGCATCAAACCCAGCAGCCGCTGCATGGGATCCTTCAAACGTCCCGTGGTGGTGCTCGCAAGACAAACTCCCGCATGTCGTGCCTCAGGATCCATCAGGATCGCTTTGACGACCTTGGCTAACTGGTCGGACGCATCCTTGTTGCTGGCAAAAACCTGCGCCACCCGCCTCACATAGGCGGAACTCGGGTTCGAGGAAACCAGATGCTGGATCAATTGCCGGCTCATGAAAGGCGCCACCGAGGGACGCTGCGTCAGGTGTCGGATCGCCTCCACCACTTCCCGCTGAGCTTGCGCCTCGGTCGGGGCAGGGTTGGCGGGGAAAGTCAGCCCCAGGAACGTTTTGCTCCTCCGGTCATGCAGGGCGAAATTCTGCTGATTCGTAAACACCCGGAATGGCAGGGTGGCAAAGTGATACTGACCCGGCGGAATCATGCCGGTAAACACCCTGGACAATCCGAGGATGTCATCCTGGGTGTAAGTGGGGATGCGCAGGCCGTCCTGATCCAGCTTGGGCGTTCCATCCATGTTCAGCTCATACAAACCCATGGTGAAAAGCTGCATCACCTCCCGCGCATAGTTTCCATCAGGGAACGTGCTGGTGTCATTGACATCGACCGCCCCCCCGTTCCAATGGTAAGTGAGCCAGACCCCCATCATGGGATGGAAAGTCACTGAGGTCAGCAGGTCCGTGAAGTTGCCAAAAGACTTCTCGGTGAGCATGTCGTAATAGTTCGCCAACGATGGAACCCCCACCTGCTTGCCTGCGGCAAATCCATTCAGGTTTGAGGTGACCAGGATCTGACTGAAAGCCCAGGCAACCCGCTGGCGCAATTGGTCGGAGTCATATAGCGCACGTCGAAGCCATGCATCGTCCATGTTGCCGGACGGAATTGCTTCTTCCGTTGTCATGGCGTTGGCATAAACTGGCCCCAGAATGTAAGGAAAGGGAAGCGGCGCATCCGTCGCCCCCGCCACGGTTGGGTGCAGACGATTGATCCAGAGCGGCTGGTCCTTGACCATCTTGCGCCACTGAAGGTAGAACACATACGGTTCAATGCCTCGCTTTGGAAAGGCCGCATCGGCATAAGGTCCGCGTTCCCCCGCACCCGCCCAAAGAGAAGCAAGGCCCGCATACCCGTTGCCACCATGCAACCGGTTGGCCGTCGCACTGCCCCCGGCCGGCCAGTTGGGATACCAGAGATTCTGCCAGGTAAGTCCGGTCCCCACCCCGTCCAGCCACGGAATGTTGACCAACTGTCCGGGCGTGCGAAACGGATCGTTGTAGAGCTGTTTATTGATCCACCCTTCAATCCCCAGTGACTTTACTTCAGCAATCGTTTCCCAAGTGGGCCCCCATGATGCCTGTGACAACAAACGCGCAGCCGACTCATTGGAGAGCTGACGTGAACCTTTCACCATAGGTGCGGTTACCCCATCCTGCCTAAGTCGCTCAGCAAGGTAAACATCCACATCCCCCGCCAGGTTGGGGTTTCCTCCCCCCAAAATCTCGGCAAGGTTTGACAGGCTGTCACCATCGGAGTCCACGGGCTGACCGTTGAAAAGAAACCCCCTGGCAATGAGCAATGAGGTGCAGTCGAAGTTGAAGCAGTGTTTAAGTTGCCCCAGATTGGCCGGCTGCAATCCCAGCGTGTCGCGTTCGTGCGCCGCCCAGAAAACGGAAGGAACCCAAAACTTCCACGGATACCTTGGCGTATGCGCCCATTCAGCAGGGACAAGGGGAGGCGCGACCTTGATCTCCACCCGCTTTGTTCCGCTAATGTGAGGCAGCGGAGTGCCGGCGGGCACCGTTGAATAGGCATCAACCAGATCCACGCCCCGCGGCCACAGCCCCAAAGCGGCGAGTCGATCATAAAAAGGTTTGGTGATCGCTTTGAGCTGTCCTTGATTGAGAACTTGATTCACATCGTGCGTCTTCCAACCCGATTGCGCATTGCCGGGATCAATTCTCCAACTGTTGACCATTTGCTGGATCTCTTCGCCCGCCCCGCCTCCGGGAAGATCGAAGGCCGCCAGTGCCTGGTTCAACTCCAGCATCGCCCGGTAGGCCATGTGCTTCGCCTGACCGACGCGAACCGGTGAGAAGCTGTTGACGGAACCCGCGTGATTCTTGACTCCCGACTGTCCCCACCATGCTGGACCCGGAGGTTCCGTGCTTGTCTGTTGCGCCAACGAAACCGCGACTGAAGAAAGCAGGGCGCAAGCAGTGAGAGAGAAGAGGTTCCGGTCCATCGCGTTGATTGGATATAGTGAGTTGACCAGCCACCATCAAGGAATGCCTTGGGTGAAGGGACCCATCGATATGTCCGACGTGTCAGCCGGATTGCTGATGGTGATGGATTGAACGGAAATGGTATCTGCCTGCACGGTCTCCGTCACAATCGAATCCGCCGCCATGGTCGTGGTCGCCACTGATCCCGTCGCCACCGACTCGGTCGTCATGGTCTTCGTGACCACATCACCATTCTCCCCTACACTAAAGGCATTCCTCCTGGCGTTGTCGGCACTCCCATTGCCAATGATGAACAACTTGCTGCCATCATTAATATTGTATCGGCCCATCACCAGTTGTTGATTGCCGGAGGCTATTGTCGATGAGCCCATCACCACGTTGGAATATCCTCCCGTGATCTGTGCGCTGTAACCTCCAAGCACCGTATGATAAGCGCCGGAAGATATCGTGTTTGCATACCCACCAACAATCGCAGAAAGCGGAACGCCACTGCCTATGGTATTAAGTCGGCCAGCACCAATGAAGTTATCACCATACTGCCAGTCGTAAGTGTTCCCAATGATCTTGTTCTCAGTTCCGCCGACAATCGCTGAAGCATTGGCAAAACCTATCTGATTGGATTGCCCGCCCGTGATTGACGCTGCGGTTCCAGAGTTGGTCATTTTGTTGGCGCTTCCTCCAAGAATCACACTTCCCCACGACCATGCGGGCATCTCATTGCCACTCCCGCCAACGATCGCGTTGCTCGCCCCACCCGCAATTTTATTCATGGCCCCACCCACAATAACCGAGTGCCGCCCCCAGTCCCCGCCGGTGATCTCACTTTCATAGGAACCGAAAATTGAGGTGAGAATGGAAGACGCGGTGTTTCCGCCTCCACCAACCACGGCTGCCCCCGTTCCCGAAGCCAGGTTGGGTCGTGGACCGTTGTTCCAGATGTATCCTCCGATGGCGATGGAGTTCATTCCCGTCGCCAAGGCATTCATGCCGCCAATCGCAGCCGCCCGGTAACTTGAAGCAAGCGTGCCGTATTCCCCACCCAAGGTCACCGCACCGGCGTAGGGACTGGTCCAGATGCTTCCACCCCCCGAAAAATGCAGCTTGCCCGACACCCGCAGGTCACCGTTGACCTCCGTATTCGCATGCAGGATGGCCGTGTCAGTGCCTGCCCCTGGAATGACCTCAAAAATGGAAACCGACCCCCCGGACGTTACTGTTTTTCCCACCGCAAAACTGCCGTTGGCCTGAGGCAAGATGACCGAGATATCGCCGACCCGATTAAGCATCATCAAGGTATCCACTGAAGAACTTCCCACCCCCTGCACCCCCGAAATTTCCATGGCGGATGGCTGCACGCCCACGGGAGAAATGGTGAGCCCTTTGGTGACATTGACGGACTGGGGGATTTGGGCCGTCGACAACACCGGAACCGCGCCAAGCAAAGAAAAACACGTGAACCCAACGAGAAAAACCGGACGTTTCATGGAGAAGTTTGAATTCATATGAACCTTTTGTTTTGCTGATTTAATGATCGCCCGCTGATGTTTCACAAATGCTGTTGATCCACCCCCTGAGAATGCATTGAACAAATCCCGCTTTGCCCTGTCTAGAATATGGCACTTTCACCATCCGTCATTTATTTTGTCGACCAAATAACAAAATGGCTTACTTAATGCACGGTCATTTGGTTGTTAAGCTCTCCTAATTTGCAACTTGCTCAATACCAGCAGTTTATGGGGATTCGATGACATGAGCTTTTCAATCTGTTTATTGTCCATTAACTAGTCGAATGCACCGCAGATAATGATTAGATTTTACGACGTCGTCCCAAATTGATCGGTCATTTTCGATCATGATTTTGGTGTTTCCCTCTGTGAATAATTTGGGTCGGGCAACGAACCGCAACATCCAGGGACGATGAATTGCGCTAATCGCACCCAATCGACAAGTTGGGCGTGAGTGAGAACTCAATGGGCCAGCCGCTCCCAAACTCGCGGCACAAATACGATCATACCCACCGCCAGGGCAAAAACTGCCGCCAACAACACCGCACCCGCCGCCACATCCTTGGCGCGTCCAATCCGCTCATCGCGCTCCAACGTCACCGCATCACACGCCTGCTCCAATGCCGTGTTGATTGCCTCCGCCACCCACACCATTCCCATCGCCAGCATCAGCATCATCCACTCCAACCCCTCCACCTGCAGCCAAATCCCCAATACTACGACCATCACCGAAGCCATTGCATGCCATCGCGCATGTATCTGCGTCTTCATCATGAAGACCAGCCCTTCCAACGCACACCGAAACGATCGCCACTTCAATCTCAACATAACATCATCATCCCTTCATCTTCTTCAGCGCATACAACCCAGCTCCAACCACCAGCGTCAGCAACCCCCACGCACTCTCCACCGGTCGCTCTCCCACCAGCGCCCACAACATCCAGCCCGTCACCCCCACAAACACCAAAGGCGGCAATGGATACAACGGCACCTTGAATGGTCGCTCCATTCCCGGACTGCGCCATCTCAACCACGGCACCGCCACCACACACAACATCGACGACATCAGCAACAGTCCCTGGATATAAAGCAGCAATTGCTCAAACGTTCCCGACATCATCAACACCAGCACCGTGCCCGCCAGCACCACCACCGCCAGCCATGGCGCTCCCGCAGGATTGCGACGGTTCATCCATCGCATGAACCACACATCTTCGCCAATCACCCGCAACACCCGTGTCCCTGCAAACAACATCGCACTCATATGGGCCACCAATCCAAATGCAATGATCCCACCCATGCCGTTTCCACCCCACGCGCCAAAGATCGACCGCGCCGCCACCAGCGCCACCTCCGGCTTGCCCTCCAACACCGACCACGGCGCACTCATCAAAAACACCGCATTCAATCCGACATACAAAACCATCACCCCCAGCGTCCCCATCATCAACGCGCGCGGCAACTGCCTCTTCACATCCGCCATCTCCCCCGCCACATACACCGCCCCGTTCCATCCGGTGTAGGCATACATCACATACACCAACGCAATCGCATACGGCTGCGAAACATAATAACCGCCCTCGCCCGACTTCGGTAGCAACAGCTCCCACCGATTCGCCCCCATCCACAACGCCCCCAAAACAAAAATCCCAATCAGCCCCAGCTTCATTACCGTGAACCCCACCTGAAACCGCTCCACGAACTGCAACGACAACAACTGCACCCCTGCCACCAACAACAGCAGTGCCAATCCATACCACCTCACTCCAATCCCCAACTCTGGAAACAGATCCGCCATATATGTTCCAAACACCACCCCCGCCGCCGCCATCGGAGCCGCAAACCCCGCCGTGATCGACACCCAACCCGCCAGAAATCCCGCCATCGGATGCAGCGCCGACGACAACAAATGATACTCCCCGCCCGAACGCGGCATCATCGCCACCAGCTCTGCATAACAAAACGCTCCACACAGCGACACCAGACCTCCCAAAACCCACAACACCAAAATCGGAAACCCCGCCGACACGTCGCGCACCTGAAACCCCAAACTCGTAAACACCCCCGTTCCCACCATGCTCGCCACCACCACCGCCACCGCCGTCGCCAGCGACACCGGAGGGTTGGCAGCAGAAGTCTCCCCTTTCATACCCCCCGCCCATAGCATCAAGCTGTCCGTCGTGCACAAAAATAAACCCCTCATTTAACCAGAGAAAACCCAGCCTTGTTCACACCGATTGACTCCGATTCCCACAGATGCACTCTTCATCCACACAAAAATTTGTGTCGATTCGTGTCCACTCGTGGTGAATCCCCTCTCTCAACCCCAAATCGCCTGCAAACATTCCTCTCTTGTCCTTGACGCCATCCCCCCAGTTCCTATGCTGCCCGCGTCTTTGCACGTTCTAGAACATCCATCTTCCTTTCCCCGAGCTTTCCCAAATGAACACCCACGAATACCAAGCCAAAGAACTTTTCGCCCAATCCGGCGTCGCCACCCCTGCCGGTAAAGTCGCCTCCACCGCCGCTGAAGCCGGTGCAGCCGCCCGCGAAATCGGCGGCGAAGGCCTCGTCGTCAAAGCCCAAATCCACGCCGGCGGTCGCGGCAAGGGCACCTTCACCAACGGCTTCAAAGGTGGCGTCCACGTCATCAACACCGCCGCCGAAGCCGAAGACATTGCCGGTAAAATGCTCGGCCAGACCCTCGTCACCCACCAGACCGGACCCGAAGGCAAACTCGTCAGCAAAGTCCTCATCGCCAAATCCGTCGACATCAAAAAAGAATACTACTTCGCCATCCTCTTCGACCGCGCCTCCAGCCGCCACGCCCTCATCGCCAGCACCGAAGGCGGCATGAACATCGAAGAAGTCGCCGAAAAGACCCCTGAAAAAATCATCCGCGAATTCGTCCACCCCACCCTCGGCCTCCAGGCCTACCAGGCACGCAAACTCGCCTACACCCTCGGCCTCACCGGCAAGCTGGCCAACCAGGCCGTCAAACTCTTCACCTCCCTCTGGACCCTCTACATTCAGCGCGACTGCTCCCTCGTCGAAGTCAACCCCCTCGCCATCACCAGCGATGACCAGGTCGTCGCCCTCGACGCCAAATTCAACTTCGACGACAACGCCCTCTACCGTCAAAAAGACGTCGCCGCCCTGCGCGACATCACCGAGGAAGACCCGCGCGAAGTCGCCGCCAGCGAATACGGCCTCAGCTACATCGGACTCGACGGCGACATCGCCTGCCTCGTCAACGGTGCCGGCCTCGCCATGTCCACCATGGACATCATCAAATTCCACGGCGGCGAACCTGCCAACTTCCTCGACGTCGGCGGCGGCGCCACCAAAGAGCAGGTCACCGCAGCGTTTAAAATCATCCTCGGCGATCCCAACGTCAAAGGCATCCTCGTCAACATCTTCGGCGGCATCATGGACTGCGACATCATCGCCCACGGCATCATCGCCGCCGCCCAGGAAGTCTCACTGACCATCCCCCTCGTCGTCCGCCTCGAAGGCAACAACGTCGAAGCCGGCAAAGCCACCCTCGCCAACAGCGGCCTCGCCATCACCAGCGCCGACGACCTCACCGACGCCGCCGCCAAAATCGTCGCCGCCGTCAAAGCCGCTTAACTCCACCCGTCCATGATTAAGGTCACCGAAATCGCCTTCTCCTGCTACGCCGTCACTGACGTCGCCCGCTCCCTCGCCTTTTACGAAGGCGTCCTCGGTCTCACCAAAACCATGGACCACGAAATGGAAGATGGCAGTGGCCACTGGGTCGAATTCGACATCGGCACCGGCACCCTCAGCATTGGCAAAACCCCTGGTTGGGAACCCAGCAGCCAGGGCTGCACCGTTGGCCTCGAAGTCGAAAACTTCGAACAAGCCGTCGAACAGATCAAAGCCGCTGGAACCCCCATCAACATGGGCCCTCTCGAAACCCCCGTCTGCCACATGCTCATGATCAGCGATCCCGACGGCAATCCCCTCATCATCCACAAACGCAAACCTGGCCACAGCTGAGCCGCGCCTTCGCCGTTCATTTTTTAGCCTTTATCCCTTATCCTTTATCCTTTCAACATGTCCATCCTCGTCACACCCGAAACCCGCATTCTCGTTCAAGGCATCACCGGTGACTTCGGTTCCCGCCACGCCAAAGCCTCCCTCGACTACGGCACCCAGCTCGTCGCCGGCGTCACTCCAGGAAAAGGCGGCCAGGTCTTCGAACACGGCAGCCACAAAGTCCCCGTCTACAACACCGTCGCCGACGCCGCCAAACAATCCGGTGCCACCGTCGCCGTCATTTTCGTCCCACCCCCCTTTGCCGCCGACGCCATCCTTGAAGGCGTCGATGCCGGACTCGACCTCGTCGTCTGCATCACCGAAGGCATCCCCGTCAACGACATGATCCGCGTCAAATCCGCCATGCAAGGCAGCAAAACCCGCCTCATCGGCCCCAACTGCCCCGGCCTCGTCACCCCCGGCACCGGCGAAAAATCCCACGGCGGCTGCCGCATCGGCATCGCCCCCGGCTACATCCACAAACGCGGCAACGTCGGTGTCGTCTCCCGCTCCGGCACTCTTACTTACGAAGCCGTCTGGCAGCTCACCACCCGTGGTTATGGCCAAAGCACCTGCGTCGGTATCGGTGGCGACCCCGTCAACGGCACCAGCCATCTCGACGTCCTCAAAATGTTTAACGAAGACCCAGAGACCGAAGCCATCATTATGATTGGCGAAATCGGCGGCACCGCTGAAGTCGAAGCCGCCCGCTGGGCCAAAGACAACTGCAAAAAGCCCATCGCCGGATTCATCGCCGGAGCCACCGCACCTCCCGGACGCCGCATGGGCCACGCCGGAGCCATTGTGGGTGGTGAAGACGACACCGCCGAAGCCAAAAAGCGCATCCTCGCCGAGTGCGGCATTGCCGTCTCCGACTCCCCCGCCGACATGGCCACCACCCTCCTCAAACTCTGGGGCAAAGCCTGACGAAACTAAACTTCCAGTCTGTGACCGTCGTGACACAGGCTTGCAGCCTGTGGGTGGGACAGGCATTTTGCCTGTCCCTTCCGTCTTTGTATCGTCTCCCGGCCATACAGAAATCAAATCACCCCACCGCTTCAAGCATTTACCGATTTCAATAACACGTCCAAATTGTGTGCCGTTGAATCTGCTAAACTCTCCCTCGACTTCACCAACCCGCTCTTCGCAGCTCCGAGCTGAGATGCAGAAGGCGTGGTAAACGAGCGATTGTAACTGCGAAGCCAATTCTCAATAGCCGACTTGGCTTCGCGTTGCAGTTCGGCATCCGTTGTCCGAACCAGTCCAAGTAGCAAGGGTAGCTGCGCCCATTTATCCAGCTTTCCCAGCAAAACTAGCCCCATCATGCGCTGCGTGCTGGAGCGAGAATCCGCCACCATTTCCGAGACATCGCTTGCTCCCAAACCCACCTTGCGCTTTTGAAGCAGTTTGTATCCGAGCTTTGACATGCTGGCCCCAAACTCATCCATCACCGCCCGCTTTAGATCAGGCGTAGACTCATAAGGGTGCGCTTGATCAAAAGCTCTCAATGCCGCCATCCTTACCTGCATATGGGTGTGTTGAAGCCACTTTTTATAAACATCTGCATCCCATTTCCCACCGCACTCGTGATAGCCTGAAATCGCCATCGCCAACCGGGGCGCCCCCTTGTGCTCCTCTATCAATTTCTCATATGACGAGCGCAAATCGCCCTCCGAAATCTTCTGTTTTAGCCAATACTGCGCCACATTGCGAACACCGAAACTGACATCCTTCATCCCTTCCTGCAACACGCCTAAAGATCCTGGAAAAACCTGTTCAGCATACAGTTGAAGCGCCATCCGCCTTATCTTTGGCTCAGAAGCAGAAAGTCCATGCTCGAGCACCCGCGCATCCGGCCTTGCTCCTGACTTTTGCAGCCAGGCAAGACACAATACTCCGACAATCGATTTCTTAATCGACACCAGCCGCAATTGCATCGTCGGATCATGCAGCGCACCGCCATCAACCAAAAGACGAAACGCAAACCGCCTGGTCCGTCCCGGGGCGTCTTCGATCACCTTCATCAGCAGCTCCCGCGACTCCCCGCCACGCAATTTCTCCAACAACAGAGACATCGACTTTGAATCCGACTGATGCTTTCGTATTGCCAACGCTGCGATGAGACCAAAGTTGGCGTGCAGAAGGTCTTGCGTAACTTCATTCATTCGCAACCTCAGCCATTGGTCGGCTTTTCTTCGAATTGGTTTGACCCAATCATTCAATCGCAACAAAACATAAGGCAGCACATCGACCATCGGCAGGTTCTGAAGCCGACGTAAAGCCTCTTCACGGATTCGACCGTTGGGATCAAGCGACGAAAGCATCCAGCTTGTTGATCGCGTCGCTCTCGAAACAGGGGTTCTGACAAAATAATAGCCCCATGAGCTCCTGATTTCGTTCTCAAGCAACAGCATATCTTCCACTTCCAACAACGGCAACAACGATGCCACCGCATCCTCGGCTGCAACACGCACGGCATCAATCTCGTGGTGAACCAGCGTCTGAAAGCAGGTAAGAGCTGACAACTCTCTTGTCCCGGCGATCTCCTCGATCAATTTCACTTGCCTTCCCGATCCCAATAACCACCCCTTTCGCTCAAGCAGATGCCATAATCGTGCGACAAGCTCATCGAGTCGAAGCGAGGGTTTGGCGAACATCAGGGAGTTTTTGCTCCACCCAGCCATAAATCCAGCTCATTTTAACTTCTTCTTGCCCCAGAAGTTCGCTCTCCTACCTACCTCTCATTCGACAATCTCTCGACCCGTCAGGCGCAAAATTCACCATGCTCACCGATTTTTTCATAGCTCCTCGCAACAACCTCATCACATAGCGCGCTTTTTGCTTGAGCCCGTTGCTGCTAGCAGTTAACAACCATCTTTCCGCAACGTTGAGGATTCATCCCCAACGCAAACTCCCGGAATCTTTACAACAGATCTACCCCTTTTTTCAATATGGCCGTGGTATCCAAAGGACTCGAAGGCGTCGTTGCCGCAGAAACAGAACTCGGTGAAGTCAAAGGACAGGAAGGCATCCTGTATTATTGTGGCTACGACATCAATGAACTCGCCGGCCACGTCAGCTACGAGGAAGTCGTCTACCTCCTGTTCCACAACCGCCTGCCCAACCGCTACGAACTCGACAAACTCACCACCGCCCTGCGCGCCGAACGTGAGCTTCCCCAAGGCGTCATTGACTTCCTGACCCGCGCCCCCAAAGACGCCAAACCCATCGACATCATGCGCACCGCCGTATCGATGCTCGGCTGCTACAACGTTTCGCGCCACGACCTCGCCATGTCGGAAAACATGGCCACCGCCATCCGCCTCGTCTCCCAGGTTGGCGTCATCGCCGCTTATTTCCACCGCGCCCGTCAGGGCCTCGACCTCCCACCGGTTCGCAAAGACCTCAGCGAAGCCGCCCACTTCCTCTACCTCATCACCGGCGAAGTCCCCAGCAAGGAAGCCGAAGCCACCCTCGACGTTGCCTACGTGCTCCACGCCGAGCACGGTTTCAACGCCTCCACCTTCACCGCCCGCGTGGTCGCCTCCACCTTGAGCGACATGTATTCCGCCATCTCCGCCGCCATCGGAGCCCTCAAAGGCCCCCTCCACGGCGGTGCCAACGAAGGCGTCATCCACATGCTCGAAGAAATCGGCTCGCCCGACAAAGTCGACGCCTGGGTCGAAGACGCCCTTGCGCAGAAGAAAAAGATCATGGGCATCGGTCACCGCGTCTACAAGGTCCTCGACCCACGCGCCCCTCATTTGAAAACCATGGCGATCAAGTTGAGCAACGAGCTCGGCGAAGCCAAATGGATCCAAATGTCCGAACGCATCGCCACCATCATGCGCGAACGCAAAGGCCTCAACGCCAACGTCGACTTCTACTCCGCCACCGTCTATTACAGCCTCGGCATCCCCACCGACCTCTTCACCCCCATCTTTGCCATCTCCCGCATGAGCGGCTGGACCGCCCATGTGCTTGAGCAATGGAAAGACAACCGTCTCTTCCGCCCCCTTTCCGAATACGTCGGCAAACCCTACGGCCAAAAAGTCCTCCCCATCGACGAACGCTAATTGTCCACCATGCCCAACGCCACTGAACTGCTCGACGCCCTTCAGTGGCGCTACGCCACCAAGGTCTTCGATCCCGCCAAAAAAATCCCGGACGACACCTGGGCGGCGCTAGAAGAAAGCCTTGTCCTCACTCCTTCCTCCTACGGACTGCAACCGTGGAAGTTCCTTGTCATCAAAAACCCGGAGCTGCGCGAACAACTCGTCCCCATCAGCTGGCGTCAACGTCAGGTCGCCGACGCCTCCCATCTCGTCGTCCTCACCGTCAAAACCAAAATCGCTGAGGAAGACATCGACCGCTTCATGTTCCGCATCGCCGAAGTGCGCGGCGGCACCCCCGACTCCCTCGTTCGATTCAAACAAATGCTCGTCGGCGACGTCATCGACGGCGAACGCGGCCAGATCGCCCGTGAATGGGCCACCCGACAAGCCTACATCGCCCTCGGCCAGTTCATGACCGTCGCCGCCGTCCTCGGCATTGACACCTGTCCCATGGAGGGCTTCGAACCCGCCAAATACGACCAACTCCTCAACCTCGAAGCCCAGGGCCTCACCTCCGTCCTCCTCTGCCCCGCCGGCTACCGCGCCGAAGACGACCGCTACGCCCAACTCCCGAAAGTCCGCTTCAAGCCCGAGGACATGATCGAATACCGGTAGACGGGCCGAAGATCCCCAGGACCGCACAAATAATTTTCATCAACATTAGTCTGCGCTACACGCGCACAGCAAGTTTCTGCGCCGGAGTAAATCCTTCTTTTCTGCGGGCTGCTCCAGTGTAAAGTAGGTCCATGAGTATCGACCAAATTGCACCTGAGGCTCTCAAGCTGCCAGCTAGGGACCGAGCACTTTTGGCAGCATCCCTATGGGAGAGCATTGATGATCCCTATGCAGCCTCCATTCATGTCAGCGACGACGAAGCCGTCGCACTGGCGATCGCTCGTGAGGAGGAGATTGACTCTGGTTTGGTATCTCCCATTTCACATTCGGATCTCATGCTGCGTCTCCGACAATGAGAATCGATTATCATCCAGCCCTTGAAGAAGAGCTTGCGGAGATTCGTCGTTACTATGAGAGCCAATCGAGCGGTCTGGGGGACGATTTTGTCGATGAATTTGAACGACAGGTCTTCAGCATCGCCGCAATGCCGACACGGTGGATGACCGTGAAAGGTGACATTCGGCGATCACTCATGAAAAGGTTTCCTTACGTGATCTTCTTCCGAATCACAGGAGAAGATTCGATTAGAATTACCGTGGTGAAGCATGAAAGACGACATCCTGCATTCGGAATGTCGAGAGACTGACTCAAGCCTGCCCCCCAAGTTAAGCGTCGGTCTAAAAGCGCACGACCTACCACAAGCGATTGAAAGACCAGACCTTGGAGAAAACGCAAGTAAGCTGAGCCACCTTTCCTCCTTCACTCTCATCTCAGTAAAATTTGAAATCTTGATAGCTCTTCACGCGCTCAACCTTCTACATCCAAAGTTTCCCTTCCCAATTTCCCATTCGATGTCCTGGATTCAACCCGTAGTTCGTCATCAGTTGAATCGAAATTCAAGCACTCCATTATCGCCCCATCTTCACCACTTCATGAACTCCTCCAACGAATACCTCGTCCTTCTCCGCAACACCGACTGGGACGAAGAGCTCCCCGTCGAAGACATCGCCAAGGTCGTCAATGAATACCATCTCTGGGTGGACCGCATGCTCGCGGAGGGCAAACTGACCGGCGGACGGCCACTCACGGCAGGCGGTCGGGTGGTCAGCAAACAGGGTGGCAGAATTTCCGACGGACCCTTCGTCGAATCCAAAGAGGCCATCGGAGGTTATCTCATTATCCAGGCGGAAAGTTTCGATGAGGCTGCTGCCATCGCCAGCACCTTCCCTCCCATTCGACAAGGCGTGCAACTTGAGATCCGCGAACTCACCACGCTTTGCCTCGTCTCACAGCGACTCGAAAAACGTCTCGCAACCGCCTAACACCGGGACTTCCCTTGGGGAATTTCCATCGTCGATCATTGAGGCCGTTCGCTCTGGTCTTGACGAATTCGTTCCGATTCTTCAACCTCTTCAGGTGACCATCGGCGACCTCACTCCGCGACAACTTTTCCGCGCTTATGACAGCGGGCAAATCAACCGAGACCAGTTCAGAGAAGCCATGCGTGGACACTCCGAGCAATTGATTGAAGAGATGGTCGAGGTTCACCAGAATCCCATCGCCGCCTGGATGGAGATGCTCAAAAATCGCCGCCTCGCCTGGCGCCTCGCCCGTTTGCACGGCGAGGTTCTCGTCCGCGAAATCTTTGTCGCCCTCTCCGAACTCCCCAAGTTCCCGCTCGCCAACTGGCTGTGGAATGCCGACCGACCACTCATCCCCCTCTACTGCTTTCTGCGCACCCGACGCGATCCCATCTTCCGCGTCATCAAAATCGAAACCGCCCCCTTCGTCGTCATCGCCCACATCGAATACGGCAATGCCTCCTCCGAAAAACCCACCCGCGAACGATTTTCATTCGATCGCGACAACGTCGGCCGTTTGCAAGTGATCCAACGCGAGCCCCTGCGCTGAAGCCACCTAGCCCGGGAGCGCCGCCATCTCGTGCGGCTTCATCCAACTAGCGCCTCGCGCCTGAAAAACTTAAATGGGCATCGCAGCCGATCGAGACTTCGGCGCTCTCAACTCCCCACCCCTCAAATCACCAGCCCCGCATCCTTCCATTTCTCATGCCATTCGGCAAAAACCTTGGGGGATATCTCGCTCGGTTTGATCTCACTGCGGCCGCCCCAGAACACATTGGTATAAAGCACGGGAATGCCAATGTTCTCCAGATGCTGATCAATGGCGGCCTTGTGCTCCAGCACCCGCGCCCTGTCCGTCCCATGCACCACGCCCATGATGTTGGCATTGGCAAAACGCGGTCCGCCTTCACGCCAGTAGGCATGCGTCATGATGTGATGACGTCCCACTTCACTGCCCGCACGCTGCTGCATCCCTTCCTCCACACGCCAGTGGAACAAGGCGTTGAACCGCGTCACGCGAACGCCGGATTGCGAAGGTTTCACGTGCTCCAAAAACGTCGAGAATCTTCCCAAAATCCCCTTGTCATCAAACCCCTGGGCGACTTCACAAAACTTCTCCACCGAAATCCCAATCTCCGCCGCTCTTCCCACCCATGGCTCGGCAACGATTTCGTCAGGCGCAAAATCCCGCTTCATGGCCACCAAAACTTCCCACTCCAAAGGTGAAAGTTCGACGATATCCGGCGTGATCATTTCCGCCGGCACTTCCGCCTTGTCGCCAAGCTCCATGGTCTTGCGCCGCACATGCCCCACACCCAAGGCAAAGATGCCCTTCGGCTGCATGATGATGTATTCCTTCGCGCCCACCAGCCGCTGCAGCACATCACAATGCTCGGAAATCTGCTTGCCCACCGGCACCTTGACCGTCGTCCACAACTTGAAATCCGATCCACTCACATCACGATCCGTCGAACGCAAGACCACATGACCGCTGAACGGGTCCTGCTTGAACATGAAATCAAACGCCGCATCCAGCTTGTCGTTGTCGATGTTCCACGCCACCAGACCGCCATCCGCCAGCTTGTTCGCCAGCAAGGTCTGCCGCACCCGGCGGATCACGCCCGCCTTCAACATTCCTTGAACACGCTCCAGCACCGTCTCCAACGAAAGCCCCGTCTGCTTCGCCACAAACTGAAACGGGTGGCGGTGAAACCCTTTGATCTGATCCTCTGAAACCTCAAGGATCCGGGTGTTGATTTCGTCGGTGTGTTCGACAGGAAGGGTAGGTGCAGAAAGTGACATAAGGCGAAAAAATATTCAGATTTGAAGCTTCAAATACAAGGCGGGAAACCCATGCAATTGGACGGAATAAACAAACGATCTCAACAGCGGGGTTCTTGAAGCCGAACCCTGAAAACATAGAACTTCTTCACAACATCTGGTCCAGGAACTCGGTGGCATTAAACGCCTTAAAGTCATCCACCTGCTCACCGGTGCCCACAAAACGCGTGGGAATGCCCAGCTCCTGTTGAATGGCCACCACGATGCCGCCCTTGCCGCTGCCGTCGAGTTTGGTGACGATCAACCCCGTCAAAGGCACCGCCTTGTGAAACTCACGCGCCTGTTGCAGCGCATTGCTGCCCGTCGTCGCATCCACCACCAACAGCACCTCGTGCGGCGCGCTCTCGTCTTTTTTTCCGACAATGCGCTCCACCTTGCGCAACTCCTCCATCAAATTGTGCCGGGTGTGCAGCCGACCCGCCGTATCGCACAGGAGAAAACTCACTTTGCGAGCGACCGCCGCATTGTAGGCATCGAAACAGACCGCGCTGGGATCGGCATTGGGCGGACCTTTGATGATCGGCACTTCAATGCGCTTCGACCACACCTCCAACTGCTCCACCGCCGCCGCACGAAAGGTATCCGCCGCCGCCAGCATCACGCTGTGACCCTGCTTCTTCAACAAATGCGCAAGCTTGGCCGAAGACGTCGTTTTGCCCGTCCCGTTCACGCCCACCACCAAAATCACCTTGGGTTTGTCCTCAAACGCCAGAAACGGCGGACGAGGCGGCGGAAGGATTTTTTTGATGTGCTCCTTGGTAACGTCGACAATGTCATGCCCGTGCAGGGTGCGCTGTTGATCACGCAATTCCTGCACGATCTGCATCGACAATTTGACGCCCAAATCTCCTCCAATCAACTGCGCCTCCAGTTCATCCCAATCGATTTCGGGGTTGGAGAACTTTTGGAGAATCTTGGTGAAGAAGCCGGCCACGGGGATAAAAAATTAAGTTCAGTCGGTCCGACGACTCAGTCAGCCGTGGTCGTTGGATGCTCTTCAACCTCCGGCTCCGGCGCCGCTTCCCGCTCCGCCTGCGGACGCACCACTTTCGCGATTTTGTCGAGGATGCCGTTCACAAAAATCCGCGTCTGCGTATCGCCAAGCCCACGGGCAATCTCCACCGCCTCATTGATCACCACCCGAACCGGAATCTCCTTCACATAAAGCAGCTCATAAACCGCCACCCGCAGGATGTTGCGATCCACGGTCCCCACGCGCTCAAACGAGTAGTTCTCCAACCGCTCACTGATGCGCTGGTCGATCTCCGCCTGATGCGCAAACACCCCTTGCAAAAGTCCCTCCGCATGTTCGCGAACCTTGGCATTCGCACTGTGCAGTTCCCAAAAACCGCTGCGTTCCTGCTCGCTCACTTCCTCTTCGCCATGGAGATCATGCGCAAAAAGATATTGAATGGCGGCCTGCCGGCCCTCGCGTCGCTTGCCCATGAAAATCAAAAAGTTATCCGTTGGATTGAGGAAATGGAAAGGTGACGCGCAGCTTCTCAAACAGCTGGATCATGTTCACCGCCACCCGTGCGGCTTCTGTGCCGCGGTTAATTCTGTCGCCAAGGCAGCGTTCGCGCGCCTGTTCTTCGTCGTCCAGCAGCAGCACCTCGTGCACCACCGGCACCACATGCGCCACGGCCATCCGTTGCAGGGCGTCCGTCACCGAAGCCCCGACCAGATCGCCATGCTCGGTTGCCCCGCGAATGATCAGTCCCAGCGCAATCACCACATCCGGCTCGGTATTGCGCAACACAAACTCCGCGCACACGGGAATCTCAAAAGCGCCCGGCACCCGATAAGTCATCACCTGCGCCTGCGGAACCAGCAATTCGAGTTCACGCCGGGCTGAATCCACCAAACCTTGAACGAATTTTTCGTTATAGAGGCTGGCGACAATGGCAATGTTTGCCCGGGTGGTGGAAACTCGGGGACGACTGGGTGCGGCTTCAGACATGAGAAAGAACGGGCGGGACAACTAGCGGAGAATCCCACAGGAATCAACCTTGGGTTGAACTTCCTGCCAGAAAACGCTTCCCACGACTGTTCAAATCTCCACCGGCAATACCGCCAACCCGCGGAAAACCATCGACTTCTGCCAGGCGAGCTGGTCTTGGGCAATGGCCAGCCGGGGCTGATCCCAGCGCGTCAGCAGGGCCTTCAACGCCTCCTCAATCATGATCCGGGCCAGCCTGTCACCGGGACATTGGTGAATGCCAAAACCAAAGGCCGCCGACTTGCCGGGCTCCCGTCGCCAATCAAAAACCTCGGGATTCTCATACACCGCCGGATCGCGATTGGCCGCGGCCAGGCAAAAGGTCACCCCTTGACCTTTCTGAATTTTTGCCCCCGCAAACTCCAGATCCTCGCTCGCATGCCTCGACATGAACTGCACCGGCGGTTCAAATCGCAGCACCTCTTCCACCGCATTCGCCGCCGCTTCCGGCGTAAGGTTACTCCGCAACCATTCCCAACTGGGCGGATGCCGAAGCAGGTTCAACACCGCACTGCCAATCGTATTCCGCACATTGTCGCGGGCCGCCATCAACAGCAGAATTGCCGTGGATCGCACCTGATGCGGCGGTAGCCCCGACACCGCCGCCTCCTTCAGCAAACCCTCCAGCAGCATCGCCTCCGCCCGGTCCTCCACCGGTTTGCAGATCGTCTTCTCCAGCTCTTCGCAGAATCGGGCCATGTGCGCACTGGCTTCCGATAGCCGGTCCCTATCATACCGATTCGACATCACCATCTGGATGCAGGTCAACGCCGTATCCAGCTCCTGCGTCAACATGCCCTCCAGTAAACCCAGCAAATTCGCCACCAACTGGCTGGTAAGCACCGCCGCGTATTCACCCACCACATCTACTACTCCAGCTGCGGGCAGGCCTCCCGCCACGCGCCCCGCCTCGTCGGCCACCCACTCACGAAAATCTGACACCTCCACCCCATTGCAGACCCGGTTGATCGGTTGCCGCAACCGCCCGTGCTCCGGCGGATCAGTGAAAATCACCCATTCCCGGCAAGTTCTTGCCAGGGCAAGATGTTCAACCGGGATCGCATTTTTGGTCTCGTCCCATTGACTGCTTCGAACATTGCGGACCAGCCCCCGATGTCGCATCCCCGCCACCACGTCCGCATGCCGGGTAACAATATATCGGCCAGCCTGCAATTCTGATCCTGAACCAGCCGCCTGAGGCACGAAGTGAACCGGGGCGCTCTCACGGTAATGACGATAGATTGGATAAGGATCAATCCACACATCGGGATGAGATAGATCCAAGGGGGGGATGACGGCACTCATCGCAAAAAACTTCTTTTCCACCAAGCCTTCCGACCTTGTTTCTGCTGCTTCGAAAGTTGTTCTTTCAAGCGTTCGTTTTTCGTCTTCAAACCGGCCGCCTTCTCCCTCAAGGTCGACACTTTGCGGCGGGCATCTTCGAGATGAACTTCCATCAACGGGAGCCGATGCTGTGCCTCCTTGGCCTGCTCCATTTGCTCCTTCAAAAAATCCGCCGCAGCCTCCCAAGGATCAAATGCCGGAACTGACACACCCAATGCCCGCTCATAAACGTCCAAAAGCTGCGGCACAAATTGATCGAGACTCGCCTCCGCACGAATCCGGGCACTCACCACCGCCGCATCCGCCGCATCATACGCTGCCATCTGACTCGACAGATGTTCCACCGTCAAAGGCTGGTCCATCGACTGGTATCCAAAGTTCAGCGGACGCAATGCATCAAATTTCTCGCTGGTGACCAGCCAGCCCACTCCAAAATAGTCACACTGAATCACCGCACACCCCACGGCCATCGCCTCAATGGCCGCCCGTGCTTTGGCAAACACCACATCATATTCCGCCATCAACGTGCCAGGATCCGCAGAGACTTTACCCGACGCTCTTCCGATCACCTCCACCGTCACCTCAAACCGCCCGCACGTCTCCTCAATGACTGACAAATGCCCGCCCACATCCGCGTTGTTGCTAAAAACCAACGCTTTGCGAGGTTTCACCGGCAGCGGCCGCCGAGGCGGAAAGCGCGACAGATCCACAAAATTAAGCAGCCGCACAATCCTCTCCTCCGCAACCCCTTCAGTGATCAGCCTCTCCCGGCACGCCTCATCCACGGCGACGTATTGCACCACGCTGGGCATCGTGCACGGACTCTCCGGCCAGATTTTGGGTCCGTGACAAAAGGAAATCACCGGCACCTGCGGATACGCCATCGCGGCCAGCGTCGTCTCAATGCGATGATGCCCATGAATCACATCAAAGGGACCATGCGCCCGTGCCAAATCCGTCACCACCCTCACTCCTCCCGCCTCCAATTCCGCTGCCACCTCACCAAGCTTCATGCTGAAACAAACCGGCTCATGTCCCATCGCCCGCAACGCAAACGCCACGTCACGCACATACAACTCCGTGCCGGCACGCTCGTCTAACGTGTTGTTGGTGATGAGGATGCGCATGACCTGCCTTTGGCTCGCTTAGCTCCCCTCCTCCGCCCAATTCCACAGACCTTCGGCAATGGGAAGCAAATGTTCGGAGTAGGTGATCAAATCGTGATAGTGGCCTTTTTCGATCTGTCGTCTTCCATAAGTCTCGTAAAACGGCGGGGCATTCCCCTCCCAAACCATGCCCAATCTCCCCTCCACCGCCGGGTGCAGAACCTCCCTTTGAAACGGCCCCTCGCCATACTTCGCAATCGCCTTGTCCACCTCACCCGCCATCTCCGGATAAGCGCTCTTGACGATGTCCCGCTTCCACTCGAACAGGGATTGATCCATCTCCACCACCAGCTCGCCCTCGCTCTCCACCTCCATTCCCAGACCCTCCAATGGGAATGCATAATTTTTCACCCGTAGATGCTTGCGCCGCAGCTTCTCCACCACCGCGTTGATCACCATCCGGCAAACGTCGTGCGTCGTATTGAAGCCCTCCAGCGCATCACCAGCCACCGTGTCCACTTCGCCAGCGGTCCACTCCCCCTCCAACTGTTGCGCAATTTGGACAAACGGCTCCGCCCCCTCCCGCATCATCCCATAAATTTCGCGATCCGCCAGGTTCCCGAACATCAGTGCCGGCTCACACCCGACCGCTTCCAAGATTTTTCGGGTCGACTCCAGCCTGGAAGGCCGGTTTGGTCCCGAACCATCGGTGAAAATCGTCACCCTCGGCTTGTGCTCCGCCGCCCAGGCTAAAACTTTAATTTCATGCCCCGGATGCCCCAAACACAGGGCGCTTTTCGAAATAGTTTCAGAATTCATTCCCACAGAAGTGCCTGAGAATCGAAAAGCCATGCGATCCGGCCGTGTCCCTTCTCAATTCAGCGAGAATTAGTCATGAGCTCACCTCATTCACCGATGCTTCCCCCATCAAGAGAAACGTCCTCTTGATCATAACCACAAATAATACCGCGATAGGACCGCGCAACTAAAGCTGATCGCTTAGCCAAGCCACCTCCCGGCGACGGTCCTGCTCACAACGTGTGCCCCATCTTGGTCCGCTTCGTCTCCAGATACTTCGCATTGTGCTCATTAGGCTCTTGCATGATCGGACATTGCTCCACAATTTGCAGCTTGTGCCCCTCCAGCCCCACCACCTTACGCGGATTGTTGGTCATCAAACGAATCTTGCGCACCCCCAAATCATACAACATCTGCGCACCCAGACCGTAGTCGCGCAGATCCGACGCAAAACCCAGTTTTTCATTCGCCTCCACGGTGTCATACCCCTCTTCCTGCAATTTGTAAGCGTGAATCTTCGCCGCCAGTCCAATGCCGCGCCCTTCCTGACGCATGTAAAGCAACACTCCGCGCCCTTCCTTCTGAATGCGCTCCATCGCCGTGTGCAATTGACCTCCGCAATCGCAGCGCCGTGAGCCAAACACATCGCCGGTCAGGCACTCGCTGTGCACCCGCACCAGCACCGGTTCGCCGTCATCCACCTTGCCCTTCACCATCGCCAGATGGTTCTCGCCATCCAGCTTGCTCTTGTAAAGATGCAGATCGAACTCGCCATAATCGGTCGGCATCTTGATCACCTGCTCGCACTCGATCAAGCGCTCGCGCTCCTGACGATAACGGATGAGGCTCTCGATGGTGCCAATTTTGAGCCCATGCTCCCGGCCAAACTCGATCAACTCCGGCAATCGCGCCATCGTCCCGTCATCATTCAAAATCTCGCAAATCACCCCACCCGGTGCCAGCCCCGCCATCGTGGCCAAATCGACCGCCGCTTCCGTATGCCCGGCACGACGCAGCACACCACCTGCCTTCGCAATCAGCGGAAACACATGCCCCGGCTGCACCAAATCCTCCTTGCGACTCCCCTTCTCCACCAAGATCCGCAAGGTTCGCGCCCGGTCCGGCGCACTGATGCCCGTCGTCACCCCTTTCGCCGCATCCACACTCACCGTAAAATTGGTGCCATAGGCATCCCGATTGCGCTGCACCATCGCCGGCAATCCCAGTTCCTGCGCCCGCTCTTCGCTCAATGGCGCACAGATCAATCCGCGACCAAATTTCGCCATAAAATTGACCATCTCCGGAGTGATGCGCTCCGCTGCCGCCACCAAATCGCCCTCATTTTCACGATCCGCATCATCGGTAATGATGACCATTTTGCCCTCGCGGATGTCCGCAAGGATCTCTTCAACACTTGAAAAAGGCAGTTCAGACATGGAAAGGCGTGCAGCTAAAAAACAATCTACTCCCTAACATTACGCTGCCCATCAGGCAACGAACGTCATTTCCTCAAAAGGGTCAAGACGGCCCCCAGTTCGGTTCCGTTCACATTCACATCACCATGCCGCCATCCACCGTCAACACCTGCCCGGTGATGTAACGCGCCTCGTCACTCGCCAAAAACGCCACTGCGTTGGCAATGTCCACCGCCTCACCAAAACTCCCCAGCGGAATCCCCTTCAAAATCGCTTCCTTCTGCTGTTCGTTCAACTCATGGGTCATGTCCGTGACAATGAAACCCGGCGCAATCGCATTCACCGTCACCGCCCGACCGGCAAACTCCCGCGCCAGCGACTTCGAAAGTCCGATCAATCCCGCCTTGCTCGCCGCATAGTTGGCCTGACCCGCATTGCCGATCAATCCGATCACACTGCTGATGTTGATGATCCGGCCAAACTTGCTTTTCAAAATTGGCCGCTGCACCGCCTTCAGCATGTTGAACGCCCCTTTCAGGTTCGCATCCAGCACCGAATCCCAATCGTCTTCGCTCATGCGCAAAGCCAAACCATCCCGGGTGATTCCCGCGTTGTTCACCAGAATGTCCACGCCACCAAAATCAGCGATGATCTTTTTGCCCATCTCCAAAGTGCCCGCCGAATCCGCCACATCCACCGCATAAGCCTTGGCTGCGTCAGGATAAAGCGCATTGATCGCCGCCGCCGCCGCTTCCGCATTGGTTTCCGTCCGGCTCACCACCGCCACCTTCGCCCCTTCGGCGGCAAAACGTTCGGCGATGGCCTTGCCGATGCCCCGGCCGGCTCCTGTGACAACTGCGATGCGTGAGGAAAGTCTGCTCATTCCCGCCACTAAAGCGAAACTCGCTCATTCACCAACATAAAATAAATCTGAATCACGGCAGCTCCTCCAACACCCCAAACATGATCCTCTCCTTGCGACTCGGATCGTTGTCCCCCTGCGTGGCGACCAGATAAATCACCCCCTCATGCGCATGGAACGTCGGGTATTGAAACGACCGCTCCGTCGCAAAACGATACTTCCGCTCCCAGTTTTTCCCATCCCGCGAGACCTCCACATTAAACACCGAGCGGCTCACTCCATTCAACTGGGTCGCCTCCTGCCAGCCCAAATAATAAATCCCGTTGAAACAGTCGAACGTCGGCTTCGAACTCGTCCCGTTTGGAACCAGAGGCCAATGCTCCGCCCGGCTCCAGGTTTTTCCATCCGCGCTCGTCGTGAACAGGTAATTTTTGTTCCCGCCTTCCTGACGACAAATCGCCATCCACGTTCCATCCGGCAGGCGGTTCACTGCCGACTCCGTCAGCCGCAAATCAAACGGCTCATTGTAGTGACCCACCACTTCAAACGTATCCAGCGCCTCATTCGCCACCGCCAGGGCGTTCTGCGCCCCTGGATAGTTATTCACCGCCACCCAGGTCCTCCCCTCAAACACCTTGAACGAATCAAACAGATACAACCCAAAATCCTTCGCCGGATGTCTGAACCCCAATGCTGCGGCATCCGCATGAAAATGCTGCGGTTGCATGTCAAACACCCCCAGCTGCGTCTTAATCTTCACCTTGTGGATGGAATCCTCAAACGCCATCTTCTCGACATCAAAATCGATGAACCACATTTGCGACTGTCGATTCCCCGGCGACTCACTGGCAAAATAACAACGCAGCGTCCGCGCATCCTTCTGAATGATGCGCGGCACAAAACACGCCCCCACCGACAGCGTCTCATTCGCAAATTTTTGCTCCGAACGCGCAAACGGCAGAATGTTCTCCACCGCCATCGTCTTCAAATTCACCACCGACATTGCCGAATAAATCGACGGCCACGCCGCGCTTTCCCCGGCCTTCTCGTCATTGAGTTCAGCAACGATAAACGCCCGCCCGCCAACCAGCACAAACTCCGCATCATGGGCACCCTTCACCCCGGGGGCCGTCACCCGGATCAGCTTCTCCATGACCTGGTTCGCCCGCTCTTCCGCGCTCCATCCCTCCGGCAGCAAACGAACCTCCGCCCCCAGGCAACATCCCGGATGCCACCCCAATCCTATCCCCGCCACCAAGGCAACAATACACAAAAATCTCATCTATAACATACCCCGCCAAATACCCGCTTTTTGCACCTCGCCAACGTTTTCTTATGGCCTATGGTGTCGGCAGCCAGCGCCCGTAGAATATCCGCATTTAGCCCAGCAGCTTAATCCCACCGCCACGAACTCATGGGCATTTCACCTAACTCCGACTCCCGATCAAACCAACTTCGATTCCTGGTCGTCGACGACCATCCTCTGTTTCGACGTGGTGTCGCCTTGATTGTGAAGAACCAACCGGGGTTTCAGGTCGTTGGAGAAGCCGAATCGTTCTCCTCGGCATTGGACAAAGCCCGCGAAGTCCGCCCCGATTTCCTCATTACCGACATCACCATGCCCGGCCCGAATGGGATCGAACTCATCAAAAGCATCCTTGCTGAGTTCCCCCATTTGCTGATTCTCGTCATCTCCATGCACGACGAGGCCGAGTATCCCCTCAAGGTGATCCGCGCCGGTGCCAAAGGTTACGTCCTAAAAGACGAGGCGCTCGATGCCCTGCCGGAAGCCCTGCAAAAGATCTGTTCGAGCGGAATTTATCTTAGTTCCCGATTTAACAACACATTGATTTGGAAAGCCGTCGAAGCCAACGGAGGCACCGAATTCCGCTCCTTCTTCAGCCCGTTGTCCGAGCGTGAGATGGAGGTCTTTGAACTGATCGGAAATCAAGTGAGTGCGCACGAAATTGCGGGGCGTCTCAGCCTAAGCGTCAAAACTGTCGAAAATCATCGGGCTCACATCAAAGAAAAGCTTGGCGTTCAAACCGCTTCCGAACTCACCCAACTCGCCTCCCAATGGATCGCAGCCTGCGAACCTCGGTGAACAAGCACAAAAATGCCGGGTCTACCTAGAGACCCGGCATCAGGAACTTAAAGCGAGAAATTCACCTGTCTCAGCGAATTATCGCGCAGCACCGCCGCCACTGCCACCGCCACCGCCACTGCTGCCGCCACTACTGCTGCCGCCGCCTGAACTCGAACCACCACTCGTGCCAGAACTTGAGCTCGAGCCGCCACTCGAACCGGAGCCGGAACCAGTGGAACCTGAAGAACCCGAGTTTCCGCTACGATTGGCACCTGAGCTGGATGAATTCGATCCGCCGGTAGCATTGCTACTGTTTGGACGACTCTCTGGACCCGTTCCGGTGCTTCTTGCATTGCTGCTGTTCGGCCGGCTTTCAGGACCGCTCCCACCGGTTGGTCGAGCCGAATTGTTGCCATTGGCCCCGTTGTTGTTGGCAGGCATGTTTGCATCCGATCCGCCACTGTTGTTGTTCATCCCCTGCTGTTGCTGTTGTTGATTACGGTCGGCATTATTACCGTTGGTGCTATTGCCCTGATTACCATTTGGAACGTTGGCACTATTCGCATTGCGATTCCCAGAGTTCTGGAAAGGCAGTCCCGTCACGGGATCAATGATGCCCGCATTCACCGCATCGGAATTCGTCTGACCCCCGGTTCGATCGCTACGCTCCATCGGAGTCGAAGTGCCCTCTACGGCTGTTCCGGTTGTGCCGTTCTCAGTCGTGCCCGTGCTTGCCGCTCCACTCGCCGACGAATTCGATCTCATCCCCGGAGTGCCGGGAGCCAATCCGGAAACATTTTCTCCCGTGACTGCTGGCTGGCTCGATCTCGATTCCGAAAACCGATCATTCTCCGCCGCACCGGGAGTCGGTTGAGGGGTTGCAAAAACCACCCCCGGCGGCGCAGGAACAATCCGACCGTCCAGCGTCAGCACGGTGTTTTCCGTCATTCGCCGCGTCTGACCATCAAAGCCGGTGATTTCACCACTCGGCTTGATGCTCATCGTCATCTCGCGATCCAGCGGAGTCGCCTGACCGTTGCGAAGTTGGTAAATCTGATTGTTGCGAATTACGAACCCATTGGCTGTCGTCACACCACCGGGCGAACTGGTCTGTGCCAACAGTGGCATCGCTTGAGTCATGCCCATCGCGATCAAAGCGCTAAATGCGAAAGTTTTTGTTTTCATAAAAGCTGATTCGATCTCCAAGCCACATCCGCAGGTAGGGCAAAACCCTGCCAAGCGCCTCAGGGTCAAACCACCACCCACGAAAAACAACACCCAACCGATGCACACAAGCCCGCCACGAAAACCGATTCCCCTCACCTGGCATGAACGAGACTCCCTCAAATTCCCCCTCAAAAAAGCGTGTGCTCATTGTCGACGATCATCCCGTCTTCCGACACGGGGTCACTCTCATTCTTAACGCCGATCCATCTTTTCATGTCTGTGGTGAAGCCGAAACCGCCACCGCGGGACTCGAACTCGCCCGGCAGCTAACTCCCGACATCCTCATCACCGACATCACCATGCCCGGCCCCAACGGCCTCGAACTTATCAAAAGCATCATCGCCGAGCAGCCACGTCTGCTGATCCTCGTCCTCTCCATGCATGAAGAAGCCGAATACGCCCTCCGTGTCATTCGCGCTGGGGCCAAAGGTTATGTCATGAAGGACGAAGCCCATCAATCCATCGTCCTCGCCCTGCAAAAAATCCTCTCCGGCGAATTCTACCTCAGCGCTCGACTCAACAAAACCCTCATCCTTCAAGCCGTTCACAGCCCCGGCGGCACCGAATTCGGCTCCCAGTTCAGCCATCTGTCCGACCGCGAAATGGAGGTATTTGAACTCATCGGCAAACGCCTCAGCACCCGCGAGATCGCTGAATCCCTCCACCTCAGCGTCAAAACCATCGAAACGCATCGCGCTCACATTAAAGAGAAGCTCGCCCTCAAAACCGCCGACGAACTGTCCCACCTGGCGGCCCAATGGATCGCGTCCAGCCAGCCTGCAGAATTCATCTCTTCAAGCGACCCCTCGCTCATTCCTCCGCCTCGCTGAAAAGCCTTCCCACCGACCGCCACCCCCTCCCGATCCGGTTTGGACTAGGTCGAGCTGCCGCCCAAAGACGTGTCTCGGCGCAGCTTCGTGCGAGCTTTCCCCAAGCATTACTCTCGACAAAGCGCCGTCTCTTTCTAAAGTGACCGCTTCAATTTCTCTCCCTACTCCTGCCCTAGCCATGCCCAAGCTCATCAACATGCCCAAACTCAGTGACACCATGACTGAGGGAACCCTCGTCAAGTGGCACATCAAGGAAGGCGATTCCATCGAACTCGGCAAAGTCATCGCCGACGTGGAAACCGACAAAGCCACCATGGAAATGGAAGCCTTCGATGGAGGCACCGTCCACAAAATCCTCATCGCCGAAGGCAGCAAAGTCACCCTGGGCGGCCCCATGCTCGTCCTGCTGGCTGACGGTGAAGAAGCCCCTGCTGATCTCGACTCCTACCTCGCCGAAAACGCCTCGGCCGCCGCCCCCAAGAAAGACTCCAAAGCCAAAGCCCAGGACAAAGACAAAGACACCTCCGGCAAAAAAGCAGCCTTCAGCGGCGTCCTTCCTCCCAGCGCTCCCAAGGCAAAATCCCGCGCCGCCGCCGCCAGCAAAAACGGCGTCCGTGTCAAAGCCTCCCCTCTCGCCCGCAAAATCGCCGAATCCAAAGGCATCGACCTTTCCACCCTCGAAGGCACCGGCCCCGGCGGACGCATCCTCGCCGCCGACCTCGACAACGCTCCCACCGGTGGCGGCTCCGGCAGCGGCAGCGGTGCTCCCGCGAAACCCGCACAAACCATCCGCCCCGTCGCCGGACCAGACGACCAGCGCATCCCCCTCACCGGCATGCGCACCATCATCGCCGAACGCCTTTACGCTTCGAAAACGCAGATCCCCCACTTCTACCTCAACATCGAAGTGGACGCCGCCCCGTTGATGGCCTTCCGCAAACACGTCAACGACTCCTCCGAAAAACTCAACGGCAACAAATACTCCGTCAACGACTTCATCCTGCGCGCCGTCATCCGTTCCGCCGTCGCCGTCCCCGCCGTCAACGCCTCGTTCGACGGTGACGCCATCGTCCAGTTCAAAAACGTCAACCTCAGCGTCGCCATCGCCGTCCCTGATGGCCTCGTCACCCCGGTTATCCGCGCCGCCGAAACCAAAACGCTTCTCGAAATCAGCCAGTCCGTCAAAGACATGGCCGGACGCGCCAAAAACAAAAAACTCAGCCCCGACGAATTCGCTGGCGGCACCATCACCGTCTCCAACCTCGGCGCCTACGGCATCGACACTTTCTCCGCCATCATCAACCCGCCCCAGGCTGCCATCATCAGCGTCGGCAGCGTGCGCAACACCCCAGTGGTCGATGAAAAAGGCAACATCGTCGCCGGGCAGCGCATGTGGATCGGCATCAGCGCCGACCACCGCGTCGTCGACGGAGCCGTCGCCGCCACCTTCCTCGCCGAACTCCGCAAACTCCTCGAAAACCCCGCCCTCATGCTGGTATAATTCTGTCAGTCTTTAGCCCTTCGCCTTTATCCTTTAGCCTTTTAAAAGGTCAGCCCGGTCAGTCTTTAGCCTTTATCCCTTATCCTTTATCCTTTCCCAGATGTCCCACGATCTCATTGTCATTGGAGCCGGTCCCGCCGGATACGTCGCCGCCATTAAAGCCGCCCAGCTCGGTCAAAAAGTTGCCTGCATCGACAAGGAACGCGGCGGCGGCACCTGCAACAACTGGGGCTGCATCCCCACCAAGGCCCTCCTCCACGACGCCAATCTCTACAACAACATCAAAAACCACACTGCCGCCTCTGGCATCACGGTGGAAGGCCTCTCGCACGACTGGGAAAAAATCATCAAACGCTCCCGCACCGTCTCCGAAAAAGGCTCCGCCGGTGTCGCATTCCTCTTCAAAAAGAACAAGATCGATGACATCCGCGGCGAAGCCCGCATCGACAAAGCCGGCGTCGTCACCGTCAAAGACGCCGAAGGCAAGGAAACCGAATACCCTGCCAAAAAAATCCTCATCGCCACCGGCGTCGTCACCCGCCCCTTCCCCGACCTTCCCTTCAACGGCACCACCGTCGTCGGTTCCAAAGACGCCCTCGTCCTCAAAACCCAGCCCAAAACCGCCATCGTCATCGGTGCCGGTGCCATCGGCGTTGAATTCGCCTCCGTCTGGAACGACTTCGGCAGCAAGGTCACCATCGTCGAGATGATGCCCAACATCCTCCCGGTTGAAGACACCGAAGTCTCCCAACTCCTCGAAAAATCCCTCAAAAAGCAGGGCATCGAGATCCTCACCAATCACAAAACCGTCAAGACCGAAGCCAACGACAAGGGCGTCAAAATCACCGTTGCCGACGACAAAGGCGCTGAAAAAGTCCTCGAAGCCGACCTCGTCCTCATCGCCATCGGCGTCCAGCCCCTCCTTCCCGGCGGCGACCTCAAGCTCGACCTCACCGACCGCGGCTATCTCAAGGTCAACGACAACTACGAAACCAGCATCCCCGGCATCTACGCCGCCGGCGACATCATCGGCCCCCCCTGGCTCGCCCACGTCGCCACCTACGAAGCCCTGCAAGCCGTCGAAGGCATGTTCACCAAACACAAGCCCAAGAAAGTCGGCATCTTCCCCGGTTGCACCTACTGCCATCCGCAAGTCGCCAGCATTGGACTCACCGAACGCGCCGCCCAGGAAAAAGGCCTGAAGTTCAAAGTCGGCAAATTCCCCTACTCCGCCAGCGGCAAAGCCCGCGCCATCGGCGAAAGCGAAGGTTTTGTGAAGCTCATCATCGGTGAACCCCACGGCGAAATCCTCGGAGCCCACCTCATCGGAGCCGAAGCCACCGAACTCCTCGCCGAACTCAGCCTCGGCATCACGCTTGAGACCACCATCGAAGAAATCGAAAACACCATCCACGCCCACCCCACCCTGAGCGAGATGATCAAAGAAGCCGCCGAAGTCGGTGCCGGCCACGCCATCCACGTCTAATCTCAGACACCAAGGAAGGGCGATCTCCAGATCGCCCCTTCAGTATTACAAGGGATCCATCAGCCGATGGATCCCTTTTTTTGTTTCCACGCCGATCATCTCAACAAGGACTACGAAGACACTTCACCCAAGTCAGCCTCCCGCATCAAAAAATCTCCGCACAAATGTGTCAAACCCCACCGTTCAAGACAATTGCCATCGACGCTTTTCCTCCTCCGCCATGCCCACACGCCCCCTTTTTTTCCTGCTTTCGATTCTCGTCG
This sequence comes from Phragmitibacter flavus, assembly GCF_005780165.1. Classification (NCBI taxonomy): domain Bacteria; kingdom Pseudomonadati; phylum Verrucomicrobiota; class Verrucomicrobiia; order Verrucomicrobiales; family Verrucomicrobiaceae; genus Phragmitibacter; species Phragmitibacter flavus. Next base: position 180,135 of record NZ_VAUV01000006.1, read on the forward strand.
TTGTCCTCCCACCGCTGGCCCACGCCCAATCCCACAATTGGATCGGCTCCGCAGGCGGCAACTGGAGCGACCCCGCCAACTGGGCAGGCGGCAGCATTCCGAGCCCCGACAACGGCCCCTTCCGCATCCTGACTTTCTCCAACGCCAACAACCAGACCTCCAACAACGACATCACTCCGGTATCTGCTGGCGTCAATATCGACGACATCACCTTCGCCGCCGGAGCCGGAGCCTACACCCTCACCGGCACCCTGCTCGACATGCTCGGCACCTCCGCCAGCAATACTGACACCGCCGACATCACCAACAACTCCGTCAACACTCAAACCATCGACCTCAACCTCATCGCCCGCGGCGATTTCACCAGCGCCCTTCTCTTCAACACCGCCGCCGGCAACATCATCGTCAACGGCATCATCAGCCAGGTCGGCATCCCCAACATTCAGAAAGAAGGTGCCTTCACCCTCACCCTCAACGGAGCAAACACCCACACCGGCATCACCACCATCAATGCCGGCACCCTTGAAGCCGCCATCCTCGCCAACGCCGGCGTCGCCAGCTCGCTCGGAGCCTCCTCCACCGCCTCCAGCAACCTCGTCTTTAATGGCGGCACGCTCCACTACACCGGCGCTGCCAACGGCAGCACCAATCGCGGCTTCACTCTCAACACCAATACCAGCACCTTAAAAACCAATGCCGGCATCAAGGCCACCTTCGGCGGAGTCATCACTGGCGCAGGCAATCTCACCATCACCGAGAACAGCAGCATTGCCTTCACCAACGGCGCCAGCAACTTCACCGGCGTCACCACCATCAATCAGAACGCCCTGCTGCAAGTCTCCTCCCTTCCCCTTGGCGGATCCACCAGTTCTCTCGGATCTTCCACCAGCGATTCTACCAACCTCGTTTTCAACGGCGGCACCCTCGAATTCACCGGAGGCTCCGCCGTCGGCACCGATCGCGGTTTCACCCTCAACGCCTTGGGCGGCACCCTTTCCACGGTCCTCAACAGCGGTATCCGCATGGATGGCGTCATCGTCGGCACCGGCCCTCTCAACCTCAGCGGCGCAGGCTACGTCGCCCTCACCAACGAGCTCAACAACTTCTCCGGCGTCATCACCATCAACAACGGCTCGTTCCTCGAAGTCCGCAGAGCCAGCGTCCTTGGCGAAGTCGATGCCGACAGCCACACCATCATCAACAACGGCGGCACCCTCGATTTGAACCCCAACGGCGGCAACGGAGCGGGCGGCAGCATTGCCGTGGCGGAGTTCATCACGGTTCAGTCGGGTGGCATCATCAGGAACCGTGGATCCAACAACTCACTCACCAACCTCGTCACCCTCGCGGGCAACGCAATCATTAACACCGACGGCACCAATCTCACCATCGCTGCCGGTCAACTCAGCGGACCCGCAGGCTTCACCAAAACCGGCAGCAGCACCCTCATCCTCAGCGGCATCAACACCTTCGCTGGTGACATCACCATCAGCGCCGGCACCCTCAGCGTCAACTCCCTCCTCCCCTCCGGCCCCCTCGGCACCAGCACCAACAACATCATCCTCGACGGCGGTGCCTTCAGCTACAACGGCGGAGCCAACGCCATCACCCGCGGCTTCACCCTCACTGCCAACGGCGGTGCCCTCTCCGCCCCAACCGCCTACCGGGTCGGCGGCAAAATCAGTGGCGACGGACCCCTCGCCATCACCGGTTCCTCCTACGTCGCCCTCTCCAACAACGACAACGACTACACCGGCGTCACCACCATCGCCGCAGGCGCCTCCGCCTACCTTCGCAACAACAACGTCCTCGGTGCCACCGGTCTTGCCAGCCGCACCGAAGTCAACGGCAGCCTCGTCCTCGATCCCGGTGGCGCCAGCGGCAGCGGCACCAGCCTCAACCTCACCGAGACCCTCAACTTCAACGACGGCTCCACCGTCCGTGTTCTCAACCAAAACAACACCCTCAGCGGCCCCGTCGCTTTTACCGGTGGCACCACCAGCGGTGACATCGCCGACAACACCATTCTCACCTTCAACACCCCCATCACCGGCAACGGCGGCTTCACGCTCAACCACCTCAATGGCACCATCAAAAACGGTCGCGTTGTGCTCACCGGCTCCAACTCCTACTCCGGCCCCACCACCCTCGTGAACGGCAACTTCCAAGTCGGCAACACCAGCATCGGCTCCAGCACCAGCGCCACCACCGTCGAAACCCCCGCCATCCTCTCCGGCACCGGCACCATCAACGCCCTCACCACCCTCGCCGGCACCCTCAGTCCCGGCGACAACGGCGGCACCAGTGTCGGCTCCCTCACCCTCGCCGACCTCGCCCTCAAAGACGGCGCCACCCTCCTGTTTAAAATCACCGCCGCCAACACCACCATCCCCAACCAGGCCGCCCTCGCCACCCTCGCCGATCCCGCCCAGTCCGGCGCCAACGATTTTATCAGTGTCACCAACACCCTCAGCTCCGATCCCAACGTCGTCCTCAATCTCAATCTCGACTTCACCGGCCTAACCCTCGTCGAAGGCATGGTCTTCGACCTCATCGACGCCCCCACCTTTGCCCTCACCGGCACCCCCACTTACAACATCACCATCACCGGCGGAACCCTAGACCCCGCCTTAAAAATCGACACCTCCCGCTTCGCCGACGCCGGCCTCCTCGCCATCGTCGCCATCCCCGAACCCACCCGCGCCCTATTAATATTGCTCGGCCTGTCCCTCATCGGACTTCGCCGACGCCGGACTTTCGCTCACCTTTCCATCGGACCGGGAAACTAAAAGCCTACGACGCAGTCGTCGTGGACTGCTGCGGCCTACCGCCGCTGTAGTGGCCGCAGCCTGCTGCGCCTCGGCGGGAGACAATAGGACGACTTTCGCTGTAGCGGGCACAAACCTAGCTATCTATCCGTCTCTTCATTTTCAGCCACTGCCTCTGCAATAATGAAGTGATAACCCGCATCAAACCGATCTTGGAGGCGCAGTGAACCATTCCGGGAATCCCACGTTCCCGATTCCAAGTCAGCCGACAGACGAGCAATTCCGTCACTCACTTCTTTTGGGTCCATCAAGGCAAATGACGATATGCCATTTCTGACAGCAGGACTGAGATAGCTTTCTGGCTCCGCCCATCCTGCCGCTGCAAATCGATCTTCCAAGTCACGTGGCAGCAGGAACGGAATCTCTCGCACCGTGCGACCGGTCAATAAGCGGACCTCTTCCGCTACATCTTCTAAATGGGAGAACGAAGAACCGCCCTCACGTCCAAGCGTCGGAAAGTAGTCCGCGAGCCAAAACCGGTTTAATGTCTGGGGCTGAAAACTGAAAATCACCAGCGGACCGTTGCCAATGACACGCAATATCTCCGCCAAGGCTTTCTTCCGATCTGAAAAATGGTGCAGCGCAAGAACCATGATTGCGCCATCGGCCGAGTTCGATGGGAGTGGGATATCCTCAGCAGCTGCGGCGATCATCCTGACGCGTGGATGCAATGAACTCTGCCCACGCATGACCTCGGAGGGTTCCAGTGCGAGCACGGTGAAACCCAAATCTGCCAATGCCCGCGAATACTTGCCCGTCCCTGCACCCACGTCCAGGATGGTGGACGAATGGGCGAGACCGAGACCTTCATCAAGTCCGCCAACGATCCGGGCATCGGCCAGTCGTGTCTTCGCGTAGTCTTTCCCAATGACGTCGTAGAGCCGCATCTTAATTATCTCCTATTTGTCAGTCCCTTTATTTCCCCAATGGCGTCGTAGAGCCGCATCTTAATTATCTCCTATTTGTCAGTCCCTTTATTTCCCAACTACTCCCAGCTTCGGTCACTTCAAAACCAAAGCTAATTTGGAAGTTGAGCCGTGTGGTGAAATGATCACCAACCTCGTCCTCCCGCGATAATCAACTGCACCTCGCCATGATGGTCAAGCAACTGATGACTTGATCCAAAGTAGCCACCTTCACTTAACGGCTCCAGCAAAACTTCAATGTTCTGCCACGTCAAAGGGGTGAGTCGACAACGAAAGACTGGTGGTTTTGGATCGGGATGCACACCCGAATCCCATGTATCTCGCTCTGCGAACAACTGGCTACCCTCGACCGAGCGAAAACCCGGAAGCTTGTGGACCGCGAAACTGCCGATACGCCCTTGTGCAAGCTCCGCCAACTGCTCCCTCAAGAGCGCCACCGCCTTCGGCTCGTGCCCGTCAATCAAAAGGACGTTTGGCTGTGAAAAATACTCAATGTCCATCTGCGTTTGTGACCCCCTAATACTCGAACTGAGCGCCTGAGAGCAGCGAGCGTCGACAGCCCGAAAGGTGCATGCGATCGTTTTCCGGCTCCGTTTTTGTTCACATTCCGGGTCCGTCAGTGGTGTGAAAATTGATAATATCCCCGTCCCTCGCTGACATCATATCCGATGACATAACCGCCACCATTCGCCCAACGGTCTTCAAAAAACTTGTCGCCAGTGGTGAACCGTTTGCTATGACGGTCAAATTCCTCATCTACTAAAGATGAGTGATTGAATGAACCGTTTTTCGTGACTCCAAATCGATCTAGAAACGGATTCACACGCCAGATCGTGGCTGTCTGATCTTCAGCGACTGCGGCAAGTGATTTCCCGATCGAATCACACCATTGCAGGAGAGAATCTTGATCGATGTCGAACTCAGCAACCCTGTTAATATCACTAGAAATAAATGTGATATTCGAAGCCTGTGTGGGGAGCCACTCAACCGATTCAACATCAACCCCCCAGCTCTTGATCCTTGCATAATCCCACAGAAAAAACGCGAATGCAAAAGTGCCTACCAGAACAATTCCACCGAAGATCAAACATAGTTTCTTCATCTTTTGATGCGAATGTTAAAGGTGAGGCGCGGAACGCAGAGCGGTCGCCCCCGCCATCTGAGTTCAGCGATAGACATCTTTGCGGTGGCGAATCTTGACCACGAGGACCACCAAGACGTCATCTTGAATGTCATAAATTATCCTGTAGTCGCCAACCCTGACCCGATAAGTGTGTTCTGATCCAACGAGATTTTTACAGCCGGAAGGTCTTGGATTAGACCCCAAAGATTCAATGGCAGCAACTATTTTTGGTATCCACTGCTTGTCGATGCCACGAATATCCTTGCTCGCTGACCTGGTTACTTCAACGCGATAGGAGGCCATCCTGAATGAGTTGTTGTTTGAGGCTGTGCAGGGAAATTCGCTCCTCGTCCCGCCGTTCAGCAACCGCGGCAAGGTCCGCAACATCTTCCAAAAGATGCTCATATTCAGCAATAGGAATGACGACAGCAACTTTGTGCCCTTGCTCGTCTGTCAAAAATTGAGTGCCCATGAAGGCTAAATTAGCGCATTTCGCGCGGAAGTCGATCTGTTTAGGATCCGGCAGGAGGGAAGGGCCATTGTCTGTCAGCGAACGTAAAGCGCAGGCACCACTACCAGCGGGAGCTCGTGTCGATCACGGAGTCGGTGGTGAAGACACGATAAAACCGATCAACGGAACGGCTTGCAGGGTTGTCACGGCGCGCCTTGTTCGCTGTTGTCTCTTGCTGACTCGACGCTCTCAAGACGAATCCACGGAACAACTCCATCGCCGCCTTTAAACTTGAACATCGCATGATAGTGAAATGGAATTCGCCCACTCTCAGCCTCTGCCGAACCGATAACTGCGACTTTCAGGCGGTTCCTATCCGTCCACGCTACGGGTGAAATCCCACCATTCGGGCCGGCCTCGGTGGCTTTGAATCTACCCAGCACATTTTGCCAGGCATCGGGAGGAGTGACACGGATCAGCTTGCCACGCTCAACAATAAAATACGCAGTCGTGGCAGACAGTCTTCCAGAGCGCATGTAGACCGCGACGAAACGCCCTCCGGGTGACCAAAAAGCCTTGTTCTGTTTGTGAGCGTTCGGATCGCCCATGTCTCCTTCCCAAAGAAACGAATCGAGTATCTGCTTTGACGATGCATCTCTGAGCGCGATTCGGAATGGTGTTCCGTTGGGTGGGTCAGTATCGAATATCGGAATGGTTACTAGCTCCTGCTTTTGAGAAGGTGACGTTCCGTCAATTACTGACCACTCCTCGGCTAAAACCGAAGATGCTATCAAGAAGATCATGAAGGTGGTAGATATGGTGGTAGCGGTATTCATTTATCAGCGAACGTCCAAGCTGTGCCGACCGCCGAGGCTGGGGTGAGTATGGAGACAGGAGGGCGGGTTAAAGTTCCGGAAAGCATGGCCGCCAGAGCAGCCCCGGGGGTTGGCACCAATGCCTTATTCACCCCTGTTCTCGCAGTCGTCGTGTTCATCGTGCAGGTTCAGGAATGACTATCTCTAGTGGCTCAGAAGCGGTAGAGCCTGACCACAAATCCTGAGGATACTGAATGCCAGAGTCCCGGCTGGCCGACGCAACAGTGCTGTCGTATGTGTAGCGGAAACGAACGGAGAACTTCCCTGATAATTCATGTTCTCGCGCAATATCAACATGCCTCTCACAGGCATCTCCCGGCAGTATCTGAAACCTATAGTCCTCAGGCCACTTGGCGTCGGAGTAGAGACCCGAAACGCCGCAACGACCTCCGAGGGGCACTGACTTCCCCGCTGAGTCTGTCATCTGAACATCGTAAAACGGCAGATGCCAACCCCACTCGGAGCCATCCAGCGGACGAAGCAAGTTCACTGGCCGACGTGATAGGTTCTCAAAACGGACAACAATGGTTCGGTGATCTGGCGAGTATCGAAGCACGGTTAGCTTCAAATCTCGTGCATTTGACGAGTCCTGGCGAACAAAGGCCTGCAATCGTGCTGTATAGGCAGAAGGCTCGCCCCCAGAAATGGAGCATGCTGCGAAGATCGCGATTGCTGCGTGAACGACGATGACCTTCATGAACTGACGGGCGGCTCTGTTGTTGGGCGAACTGGTTATTCGGACACTTTTCCGTTGGTTGCCCACGGTCATTATAGTCGACAGTTTTGTCGCCTATCAACGGGTTTCTCACCGTGCCGATGCTAGTTTTTCTGTCGCATTCCGCCTTCGCTGACAGCTTTGTCGGTTTGCATGCCCAGAGACGTCATATCCAAAAGTAGAATATGACCGGTCAACTGGCTCGACTCCTCTCGCCGCCACCACGAGCGCTATCGCCGCCACCGTAAGCCCTCGCGCTCCCAGTCTTCACCCTAGGGAGACTGGCTCCCAACCCAACGCCGCACTTAACCAAGGAGAGGCGATGTCCTCATCGTCTTCAGGCTGCTCTCGTCGACCACCACCCCCCCCGTCACCGCTGAATCCACACAAACACTGGTGCCCCCCATCCCTCAATTTTCATCGTTGAACCTTTGATCGATGGAGACAACCCCACCGCCTCGCCATCCTCGCCCGACATCCGCTCCGCTTTCAGCACCTTGCCTGCTTCTTCCCACTCAAATTCGTGCCCCTCATTCTCCTTCGTCGCATGCCATACCGCCAAGATCACCGGCTCCCCATCTTTCTCCGGCGCAAACTCATAAATATACCCGTCCTCCAACGACTCACGGATCACTTTTGAAAACCGGTAGTCCTTCAACGCCTCCAACATCCACGCCACCGCATGATAGGCGGGCTTCGGCTGATAATTCCGCGTCAAACCCGACGCCGCATGCAGCTTTGGCTCATCCTCATCATTGAAGAAATACACGAAGGCCTTGTCGATCCCCATCCGCGCAAAAATCAAAAACGACCGCACCAGCCACCGTGCCTGTTCCTCATCCGTGCTGTCCACCCACTTCGACCATTCGCCTTTTGGATCGGGCTTCTTCGTGCTGCTGTCCCAACCAAACTCCGATACCCAAACCGGCTTGTCCGGCGCATGTTCATCCCGCCAGTGCAACAACTCTTGAATGGCACTTAGAAACGGCACCTGTGGATCTTCCGGATAACTCCTCCGCCACACAGGCCACTGCTCCGCAATCGCATAACGATGGATGCGCAGCACGTCATACTTATCCTCAAACCCTGCCAATACTCCCGTCCCTTTCCAATACCTTTTGCTCTCGCCCACCTCAATGTTGCAGGTCGCGATCTTCATCAACGGATTGCCCTCGCGAATCCCCCGCGACATTGCCTCGAAAATCTTCCGATACTTGGCGTCGTCATAAAGCCCCGGCTCATTGCCCAGTTCCACCGTCTCCACATACGGCCACTTGCCGCCCGGTCCGAAATGCTCCGCAAAACTCTTGGCATAAGCATAAGCATCCTTGTCGAGATCCTTCCACTCCTCATGCATCTCATCGAACATCAGACACACGCTGATCTTGAAACCTTTCGCGTGCCACGATCCATAAATCTTCGACCAGTCCACCCGGTTCTTCGCAAACGGCCACTCCGGCAGCTTGCTGGAATCCTCCCCCAAATCCCACTTCACCGGATGATAGTCCCTCACCACCCGGCAAACCGGCCAATACAAATCCGGCTTGAAGTTGACGGTATGCCCACACAACCCCACAAAGTCGCGGAACAGCGGCCTCTCCTTGGTTTCCTCCTCCGCATGACCGTGACCTCCGGTGACAACCAACAGCAAAGCGAGGATCAGCAGGCGCAGATACATCATCCTCATCAAACGCCACCAAGCGGCCGATCTTGTCAGCCACCTGCGGAAAGAAATCGATCCATCTCCACTCCTGTCATCCTGTAAAGAAACCATTCCTTCATGTGACGTGCCCCCATCTTCTCCTCATAAACCTTCTGCGCATTCACATTCCAATCCAGCGCCGTCCACTCCACCCGACCACAACCTCGCTCTCGCGCCAGTTCCACCGCCTTTCTCAGCAACGCCCCACCAATCCCTCGCCCCCGAAATTCCGGAAACACAAACACATCCTCTATATACAACGAAGGCCTCGCCAGGAACGTCGAGTAAGTCGACAACAAAACCACCATCCCCACCGCCTCCTCACGCTCCGGCACAAAAGCCAGCCACGCCTCAAACTTCGGCACCTCGCCAAACGCATCTTCCAGCAATCTCTGCCTGGCCTTCTCATCCGGCGGCTCCAAGTTCTCATACTCCGCCAGCCCAGAAATTAAACTCAACAATCCATCCCCATCCCGGACCTCCGCCCGCCGAATCTCATAATCAGTCTTCATCATGCTGGGGAAAATCCTGTTAATCCTGTCTGAGTTTGCAACCCACCGCCTCCGTGCGCGGCACCGTCACCGGCTTGCCTGCCAGCACCTCATCCAACGCCACACGAAGATCATGCACGGTCGCCTGACGCTGCCGTTTCGTGGCCGCCAAATAGAGATCATTGATCCTCCCCTGATACACCACCATCCGCTCCTTGCTGATCACCACCACCTCCGGCGTGATGGCCACACCCAGCGCCTTCGCCAGCTTTTGCTCGCGATCCAGTAACACCGGCACCTTCACCTCAAACATCTCCAAATGCTGCTGCACATCTTCCGATTTCACCCCCACATCCGCATGCACGAGCGAGAACTTAATCCTGTCCCCATACGCCGCGATGATCTCATTGACCTCCGGCACCAGCTTGTTCGAAGTCGGACAATAAGGCGAAACAAACACCACCACAGCCGCCGCCTTTTCTCCTGCCTGCAGCGGAGCATGCAATTCAGCGGCCAGATCAGGCAGCTCCAACTCTGGCACCTCTCCTAAAGCAATGGAGGATATGAACAACAGCATCGCCAACGGTTTCATTCCTCCTCATCAGATCGATCACCACACTCTGCAACCACATTTCACTGTGCCTCATAGTCAACCTGCCGCCCACGCAAGCGCCATTGATGGCATCCAAAAACCCCTAATCCAGCAAGCAAGAACACCACGAGCAGCCCTCCGCTGATCAGCCAGCCTTTCCCATCCATCACTCCCGAAAAGCCTAGCAATGCCGCCGCACATACCAGCATCACCAAAGCCAGAATTAATGTTACCACGGCAGCGAAAATGTAGGTTCCCAAAGCCACCCATCCCCCACGATGACACTTCATCACCGTGCTCATCCGATGCATTACCAACAACGGTCGCACCGCCATTAGCAACAACAAAACTCTCAGCCCTACGCTTGCAGTGATCAGCGCCGTCGCACCATCCTTCAGCCACCATACCATGATCACACCCAATGGCAGCAGCAACATCGTCGCAATGCTCCGCACCAACACAATCTTCACAGAAATCCTTAACAGATCCCAAGCTCCCACTGGAAACCCGGCGAGAAACGGAATGTTTTTTATCCCCGCCGGCCACGCCATCACCGCATCCGACACCCCACCACTCCACGGCATCACCAAAACCAGCAGAAGGCCCGCCCCCATCATCCCGCCCCATACAAAAAACATCTCCACATATTCTTGGGGGATTTGATGCGAAAGCAACTGCACCGCCGCCAGCATCACGGCCAGTCCCAGACTACCCAAGGCCGCCTTCCGCCAACGCTGCGACCAGTTCGGCGGCACCATCACCAGCACCGCAAAGACTGCCCGGTCCCGCGCATTTAACCAACTCAAACCCCATCGCTCAACCCACCCCGCCTCCAACAAACGCGCCGCCTCTCCACCTCTCAACTGCTCCTTCATCAGCGCCCTATCAGGCACTGCCTCAGCCTTCTCCGCCTGCGCCTCCAAGTCCTCAGCGTCATGATCCGGCCACAACTCATCAAACGCCGGAGCCGCCGTCATCGGCCACCGCAACCATCCGCGGAATCCCACCAGCACCACCACCATCGTCAACAGCATTCCCCACCATCCAAACGCTGTCGTATGCGGCTGCAACATGCCCGCCACCCATGAAGCGGGCATGAGCCACACCAGCCACGGGGACAATCGCTCCAACCATTCCACCATCGGCAGCCAAAACCATCCGTGCTCCACCGACAGCCACAGGATCACCAAGCCCGGAATCGTCCCCATGCGCAGCCAATGCCAGACGCGGTCCAGCTTCACCCGGCACATCCAATCACTCGCCTCAACAAAAGGCCATGCCACCGTCAACATGCCCATCACCACCCCCGGCACCAGCCACGACAACACTTCCGTCAATTCGAGCGCCTCCGAAGCTCCGCCGAGCCACCAACAAGCCACGCATGCACGCAGCAAAATCGGCCAGGTCCTCCACAATGCCCTTGCCCGTGACCACCTCAAAATTCGCCCTCCAGCCGCTGGCAATGTCCACAACATTCGTGCCTCCGGAGACGCGAATGAGTGAAATTGCAGCAAGTTGCCGACCAGGCCACCACTGAACAGGAACCACCAGCCCACCACGACCAACTGGCAATCCCACGATGCCAGCTCCGGCTGATGCCACCCCAAAAAACTCAACATGGCCAGCGTCCAAAATACCTGCATGGCCAAAAAGCCAGCGAGTGCAGTCACCTTGCGAAAGTCCCCGCGCGAACGCTGCAACTTTCCACCACGACCCGACTCCCGCTCGATCGCCAACGCCCTCAACACGGCCTCTTTCAGACGTCGTTCCACCGCCGGATTCCACCAGTTCATGGGATCTCCTCCCGCATCCCGCGAAACAGTTCCGCGACCTCCACCCCCTCGTCCTTCAACCGTCTTTTGACACTTTCACTGCTCTCCCACAACGCCACCCGACCCTCATTCAAAAGACAAATATAGTCGGCAAAGCCCACCGCCATCTCCGCCAGTTGGGTCGTGTAAATCACCAGGCCACCTTCATCCGCCAAACTCCTGGCCACCCGTTTGAATGCCGCCAGCCCCAACACATCCATGCCCGAGGCAAAAGGTTCATCCACCAACCACAACTCTGGACGCACCGCCACCGCACAAGCCAAAGCCAGCTTCCAAACCTGACCACGAGACAATGTGCCCGCTTCCTTCAATACCAATCCAGCCATGCCCGTTTCCTGCAACAATTCCACAATTCGCTCCTCCCGCTCCGCAGCATTCTTCTCATACACCTCAAGAAAAACCGCCAGATTGCGCAACACAGATTTCCCCGGAAAAAACATTGGTGACTCCGAGGTGAACAACAACCTGCGTCGCAAATCCAGCCGTTCACGATGAAACACCTCGCCGTCATATAGCACTGTGCCTGCGTCCAAAGCTGACACCCCGGCCATCACCTTCAACAACGTCGACTTGCCTGCTCCATTCAATCCAAGAACGGCCACCACACTGCCCGCAGGCAAATCCAAAGTCAGCTCATCCAGCGCCACCGTTCCGCCGAACCGCTTGCTGATCTCGTTTAATCTTGCACGCATCGCGCCAGTTATACCTGGATCATCGAACACGACAATCCTCGCGTTCCAAATCCTTCACTTACGCCACACAGCCTCGTCCCTTACACTGTTCACCCATCCAGCTTGTGCTTGAGCCGCTTCAATAATTCCGCGTTCCCCTCCAACTCCTCCACAATCAACGTCAACACCCGCAGCGTGCTTTTGCTTACGTGATGCTCCATGCCTTCCACATCACGATGCACCGTCTCCGGATCTAGCCCGAACCCCGCCAGCAGGCGCGTCAGCACATCATGCCGCCTCGCAATGGCCTGCCCGACCCGTTTGCCTTCCGGCGTCAAGGTTACGCCGCGATACCGCTCATAATTCAGATACCCTTCCGCATCCAGCTTCTGAATCATGTTCGTCACACTGGCCTGCGAAATCTTCAAATTCTGCGCGATGTCCACCACCCGTGCATAGCCCTTGCTCTCAATGAGATTGTGAATCTGCTCCAGATAATCCTCGATCGCCGGGGACTGGCTGTTGGGTGAGCGTTCTTTGCGTGCGGCAGGCATAATCGACGTTCGTCATCATCCCGCACTCACGCGCCGGTTTCAACCAGAAAGCAAAATAGTGCTTGCAAACAAAATTAGCCCAGCCTAAAACTGTTAGCATATGAAATCTTTGCGATTTTTCGTTCCCGCCGTTCTCGGCCTGCTGCTCAGCGCCTGCGGACCCCAGTCCGCGTCCACCGACACGCGTCTCGCCGTGCTCACCACCACCACCATGATCACCGACATGGTGCGCGAAGTTGGCGGTGAAGACATTGCCCTCATGCCGCTCATGGGTGCTGGCGTCGATCCCCACCTGTATAAACCTTCCGCGTCCGATGCCCGCAAAATGCGCGAAGCCAAAGTCGTCTTCTACAACGGCCTGCTCCTCGAAGGCCGCATGGGCGAACTCTTTGAACAAGTCCGCAACGATGGCGGTGCCGTCCACGAACTCGGAGCCACCGTGCCCGCCGACAAACAACTCGCTGCCGATCACGATCATCCTGATCCACACATCTGGTTCGACCCCGAACTCTGGATCACCTGCATCGACGTCGTCGTCAACGGACTCGCCGCAGCCGATGCCCCCCACGCCGAAAACTACCGCCAGCGCGGAGCCGACCTCAAAGCCCGTTATCAAGCCGTCTTTGATCGCTGCAAAACCCTCGTCAACGAGATCCCCGCCAGCAACCGCGTGCTTATCACCAGTCACGACGCCTTCAATTACTTCGGTCGCGCCTTCGGATTCGAAGTCGTCGGCGTCCAGGGCATCAGCACCATCGCCGAAGCCGGTCTCGCCGATGTCGCCAAAATGGTCGACTTCATCAAACAGCGCAGCGTCAAAGCCATCTTCGTCGAGTCCAGCGTTGCCCACGCCACCATCGAGCGCATCAGTCGCGACTCTGGAGCCAAAGTCGGTGGCGAACTCTTCTCCGACGCCCTCGGCACCCCTGGCGACACCTTTCAATTTGAAGGCACCACCTATGACAAAGGCACCTACGAAGGCGCCCTGCTCTACAACGTCACCACCATCGTCAACGCCCTTAAATAATTCCATGCACCTCATCCATCAAATCACTGCCTCTCTGCTGCTGATCTCCACCGTTGCCGCCCAACCCCGCGAACTGAGCACCGACCGACCCGACACCACCGAAAGCGCCAGCACGGTTCCCAAAGGTTTCGTTCAGATTGAGACCGAACTCGCCGCCTATGGCCACGACGGTGATACCAATTCCAAGTCTTGGGCCTTCGGTGAATTCAACTTCAAATACGGCGTCACCGATTCCCTCGATCTTCAACTCGTCGTCTCAACGTGGCAACGTGTCGAACAAGCCAGCGACATCGCTGAAGGTTTCGGCGACATCAGCGTCCGCGCCAAGTTCAACCTCTGGGGCAACGACGGCGGCAAAACCGCATTGGCATTGATGCCTTTCGTCACCTTCCCCACCGGCAGCGATGGCATCAGCAGCGGCGGCACCGAAGCCGGACTCATCATCCCGCTCGCCATCGAACTCCCCGAACCCTTCGGCCTCGGCCTGATGACCGAAATCGACGCCGTCTACGATGAAACCACCGACGACCACTCCGTTGAATGGGTCAACTCCATCGTGCTCGGCATCGACCTCATTGCGGACACCGGAGCCTTCATCGAATTTGTCAGCATCAGTTCCTTTGCCTCCGACGGCGAATGGCTGGGTTACCTCAACACCGGCCTCACCTGGCAGCCCCTTCCCGATCAACTCCAGTTTGACGGCGGCATTCGCATCGGCACCAATCGCGCCGCCGAAGATCTGGTCTTCTTTGTCGGTTGCTCCACCCGCTTCTAACCACGAAGATAAATCCCATGAGCACCGCGCTCGAACTTCACGACCTCACCGTCTCCTACCACAAAAAACCCGTCCTCTACGGCGTCGACCTCACCGTCCCCGAAGGTTCCCTCGTCGGCCTCATCGGACCCAACGGTGCCGGCAAAAGCACCCTCATCAAAGCCGTCATGGGACTGCTTCCTGTCAGCGGCGGTTGGGTCAAAGTCTTCGACGAACCCTTCGCCAAGGCCAAACGCCGCGTTGGTTATGTGCCCCAGCGCGAATCCGTCGACTGGGACTTCCCCGTCAACGTCATGGACGTCGTGCTCATGGGTCGCTACGGCCATCTCGGCTGGCTGCGCCGACCCGGCAAAGCCGACCGCGAAAAAGCCCGCGAAGCCCTCGACAAGGTCGCCATGCTTCCCTACGCCAACCGTCAAATCTCCAACCTCAGCGGCGGCCAGCAACAACGCGTTTTCCTCGCCCGCGCCCTTGCCCAGGAAAGCGATCTTTACCTGATGGATGAACCGTTTGCCGGCGTCGATGCCGCCACCGAACGCGCCATCATCACTCTTCTTCAAGACCTCAAATCACGCGGCAAAACCATTCTTGTCGTCCACCACGATCTCACCACCGTGAAGGAATACTTTGATCGTCTTGTGCTCCTCAACATGCGCGTCGTCGCCAGTGGACCCACCAACGAAATCTTCACCGTCGACCTCCTGCAAAAAACCTACGGCGGCCGACTCACCCTGTTGAGCGACGTCGCCGAAGCCAGTGCCAAAAGCGAACAAGGAGTGCATTGATTCGATGACTCACGGATCACCAACCCATGGAGCGCCGACGTATCGTCGGTCATCATCGCCTCAATCGGACCACCGACGTTTCGTCGGTCAAAAAACCATGGAGCGCCGACGTATCGTCGGCCATCAGTCAATCTTCATCCTCCTTCTACTCCTCCTCCTCCCCTCGTCCCTTCACGCCGCCCGCATCGGCGACCTCACCGACACTGACATCCTCGAACAAGCCCTGCGCTTCTTCAGCTTCCGCGATGAAGCCCTGCGCACCGCCCTGCTCGGCTGCATCCTCCTCGGACTCAACTGCGGACTGCTCGGCAGCTTTGTCGTCGTCCGCCGCATGTCTCTCGTCGGCGATACCCTCTCCCACGCCGTCCTCCCCGGCATCGCCCTTGGGTTTCTCTGGAACATGAGCAAGGACCCCGTCGTCATCCTCATCGGTGCCACCGCCGCCGGTGCGCTCGCGATGCTCACCGTCAACGCCATCACCCGCACCACCCGATTAAAGGACGATGCCGCCATGGGCCTCGTGCTTTCCTCTTTCTACGCCATCGGCATTTGTCTCGTCACCATGATCCAACGGTTGCCGACGGGCCAAAAAAGCGGCATCGACAAATTCCTCTTCGGCCAGGCCGCCGCATTGACCCCCTCCGAAGTCTGGGTCATGGCTGGCACCTCGCTCGTGTCGCTGACCTTCCTCGCCCTCTGCTATCGCGGCCTGCTCGTGCTCAGCTTCCATCGTGAATTCGGCGAATCCCTCGGCCTGCGCATGGCATGGATGCATCACGCCCTCATGCTGCTCACCGCTTTTGCCGTGGTCACCGCCATGCAGGCCGTCGGTGTCGTGCTCGTCTCCGCGATGCTCATCATCCCCGCGTCCACCGCCTACCTGTTGACCGACCGAATGCATCGACTCGTCATCATCGCCGCTGTCATCGGCATGCTCTCCGCCGTCCTCGGCGCGTTCTTCTCCTTCCTCGGCAACAACTTCCCCACCGGCCCCTTCATGGTCCTCGCCGGTGCCGCCCTTTTCAGCATCGCCTTCCTGTTCAGTCCCCGACACGGCTGGCTCACCCGCATGTGGCGCCATTACTCACGACGCCGCCGCACCGAACGAGAAAACACCCTCAAAGCCATGTATCACGTCCTCGAAGACCGCGACTTCCACGGCGAAGGCGTTTCGCTCGTCGACCTCGCCCAGCGCCGACGCGAAACCATCGAAGAAGTCACCCACCGCGCCGCCGCCCTCAAGAACGCCCACCTCGCCACTCTCACCGACGACGGCACGATTCTGCATTTCACCCCTCAAGGTCTGCAAAAAGCCAAGGCCATCGTCCGCAACCATCGCCTCTGGGAACTCTACCTCACCAACGTCATGTTATACGAAAGCGATCACGTCCACGAAGACGCCGAAAAAATCGAACACGTCATCGGCGAAGATCAAGTGCGCCAGCTCGAACGGCGACTCGACTTCCCCGAAACCGATCCCCACGGCAAAGAGATCCCAAAAATCTCCTCCGTTTCCCACCGCTCTTGAGTTCCATCCCATGCAAACGCTGATTCCCAGCTTCGATGCCCACCTGGTTCTCGTCGAACCCTGGACCACCGCGCTGCCCACCTACGGCTGGATGGTGTTGATGGCCTTCCTTGTCACCGCCACCTGCGGCCTCATCGGCAACTACCTCATCCTGCGCCGCATGGCCCTGGTCGGCGACGCCATCAGCCACAGCGTCCTGCCCGGACTCGCCATCGCCTTCCTCATCACCGGCGGTCTCAGCCTTCCCGCCATGCTCGCCGGAGCCCTCGGTGCCGGATTGCTCACCACCTCCATGATCGAGTTCATCCATTCAAAATCTCGCATCAAAGCCGACGCCGCCATTGGCATCACCTTTTGCACCCTCTTCGCCCTCGGCGTCGTGCTCATCAACGTCTTCGCCTCCCGCGTCCATCTCGATGCCGACTGCGTCCTCTACGGCGAACTCAGCTATCTCCACAAACCCGCCGATGCCATCGCTCCGCGCCCCGTGCTCATCATGGGCGGTGTCGGTCTCACCGTCGCCGCGCTCATCGCCTTTTTTTATAAGGAACTCCTCGTCAGTTCCTTCGATACCATGCTCGCCGCCTCGCTCGGTTTCCGACCAAAAATCATCCATCTCTGCCTGATGGCCATGCTCTCCATCGTCATCGTGGCCGCCTTTGAATCCGTCGGCGCCATCCTCGTTATCGCCATGCTCATCCTCCCCGGAGCCACCGCCCAGCTCATCACCAACCGGCTCGCGCCCTGCCTTTGGCTCAGCGTTCTCCATGCCGCCCTCAGTGCCGTGCTCGGACTCCATCTCGCCGTCTGGCTCGATTGCTCGATGGCCGGAGCCGTCGTCGTCGCAGCAGCCTTCCTCTTCACCCTCGCCTGGATCTTCGCCCCCGGCGGCATCCTCGCCGGTCGACGCGGCGCCACGGCCGATCCCCTGCTCGACTCACCCCTTTCGTCCTAACAAAATTGTGATGTTCGCCTTCAACGCGACTTGATAGAGTGTCGCGGATGAAACACCGCACCTTTCTCAAGACCCTCGCCGCAACGGCCACCTCCTGGCTCACCTCGCGCCACGGACTCTTCTCCCAAGAGACACCGAAACTCGTCCAACCGCCCTTCGCTCCGGTTGTCCCGCAAACCCCCTTCGACGCCCCCGCCGGCACCTGGACCCTTGCCGTCCTGCCCGACACCCAATACTACTCACAAAACTTCCCCGACGTCTTCGTCCGCCAGACCGAGTGGATCGCCGCCCACAAGACCAGCCATCAAATCCTCTTCGTTGCCCATGAAGGCGACATCACCAATCACAACACCCCCGAACAATGGACCCGCGCCCAAAAAGCCATGCGTGTGCTCAACACCGCCGCCGTTCCCTATGCCCTCGTTCCCGGCAATCATGACCTTGGAGACAACGGCAAAGCCAACGATCGCAGCACGTTGATGAACGACTATTTCTCCCCCGCCGACTACCAGCACAGCCCCGGCCACATCCTGTTCGAACCCGGCAAAATGGAGAACAGCGCCCACCCCTTCCAAACCCCCACCGGCAAACAACTGCTCCTTGCCCTCGAATTCGGCCCCCGCGACGAAGTCATCAATTGGGCCAACACCATCGCCACCCAACACGCCGATCATCAAATCACCATCGTCACCCACGCCCATCTTTACTCCGACAACCTCCGCAACGACTGGACCATTGACGGCGTCGAAGGCAACAAAAAGCGCGGCAACCCCAAAGTCTACGGACTCAACACCAACAGCACCGTCAACGACGGCGAACAAGTCTGGCAAAAGCTCGCCAGCAAACACGCCAACATCCGTTTCATCCTCAACGGCCACATCACCTCCGACCTCGGCACCGGCCTCCTCACCAGCACCGCCACCACCGGTCAAACCGTTCATCAAATCCTCGCCAACTATCAGGACAACTCCCCCAACAAAGGCGGCACCGTCATGCCCGCCAAAGGCCACGGCGGCGGCGGATTCATGCGTCTGATGCAATTCCATCCCGACGGCAAAACCGTGCAAATGAAAACTTATTCCCCTTGGTATGACCAATGGCTGACCGAACCCAACCAGCAGTTCAGCTGCTTGCTTTAGGTCCGGCCCCATGGGCAGCATGCTCTTGACCCCACGGAGGCGGCTGTGCTAACCTCATTCATCATGCGTGCCTCAAATCACTCCGACTCCAAGGCCCCACGCCGCACCATTTTTGCCATTCTCGCCTCCGCGCTGCTGTCCACGCCCCTGACTGCCGCCGTCTCCCTTGCCAGCGGCAACTACACGGAAAATTTCAATGCGGCCCTCGATCCCAACGCCTGGACCTTGTCCAACGTCGGCGTCCGCGCCTACACCGACGGCGGGCGACCCAACGTCACCGTCGCCGCCGCCGGAGGCGATGGTCTTGTCTCAGGCACCGCCCCCGCCGGCACCAATATCGGCGACATCCTCACCTCCATCAAACCCGCCGGCTCCTATGCCTCCCTTGGTTTTTCAGGCAGCTGGCTCACCAACAACAGCGCCCCTGCCGGTCCCGTCAACGGCGACCTGACCTTCACCCGCACCGCCACCCTCTCCTTCGACTCCCTCGGCACCCACAGCCAAATTGACAGCATCAGCTTCCTGCTCGCCGCTGGCGACAGCATCGACGGTGTCGAAGGCGTGTTCGAGGTGCTTCTCGATGGCAACGTTATTTTCCGTCGCGACTTCGAATCCGGCGGCACCCTCCGCACCAGCGGTTTCTCCACTGGATTTGAAGACGTCGGCACCGGCATCACCCCTCTTGCCACCGCCGCCAATCTCCTCGGTGCAGGCTTTTACCGCGAAACCTGGTCCGCAGGAGCCACCACCACCGCCAACCGTTTTGCCGAAAGCTGGACCGTCGAATCCGCCTACCAAATCAATCTTCAAAACATCGCCCACAGCTCCGACACCCTCTACCTCCAGTTTGTCTGGCGCGGTTTCAACAGCGACTTCAGCGACGAGTTCCTCGCCATCGACAACCTCGCCGTCAGTGTCCCCGAGCCAAGCCGCTTCCTTCTACTCTGCAGCTCCCTCGGCCTCATCCTCATGCGCCGCCGCCGTCATTGAATGAATCCATCACCTCATCGACGCCGACGACGCCGTATCGTCAAAATCCCCATCAATCCCAAAGCTCCCAGCAACGCCCGACCGGGCTCCGGCACCGCGCTAAACGCCAGCCCATAATGGTTGAGTCCACCTCCAAACTCCAAACCGTTAAATTCCCAAATCCCTGCGCCCAATTGCGCCTGGTAGATCGTCGCCGTCTGGTTGATGCTTCCATCTCCCCCTTCATCGATCCCCAAGGTCTGGCCTGTTGAGACAAACCCCATCTCGCCAATCCAGGCAGGCACCGCCGACCCAATCCGATTATCCAAAATCAGAAACGCCGTTGCATCCTCCAAGAGCGTCACCTCATACAACGCAGTCGTCGCCGAAAACGCCCGGGCATCATTGCTCGTCTGCACAAAATCCGCCCCCGCCAAACCCGGCACTGCCGCAAGCACCGTGCTGGTGACCACAAACTGG
The DNA here is from genome assembly GCF_005780165.1 of Phragmitibacter flavus. Classification (NCBI taxonomy): domain Bacteria; kingdom Pseudomonadati; phylum Verrucomicrobiota; class Verrucomicrobiia; order Verrucomicrobiales; family Verrucomicrobiaceae; genus Phragmitibacter; species Phragmitibacter flavus. The sequence goes on from NZ_VAUV01000006.1 coordinate 200,553, forward strand.
TGCGTCCGATCCACAAAAGCCGTCACCCCGGAGGCAAACCCCAACCGCAACAACGCCGGAGTCGGATTGCCGCCACCCGCGCGCGCCACCCCGCCCACCACTGTCCCGGCCCGTGTGGTCACCAGTCCATAGTTGTTGTTCCCCGCAAAACCCAACCCATTAAATACATGCACCCCAGCTCCGAGCCTCGCCGTAAAAACCGCAGCCTGGGTGTTGATGCTCAACCCCGGTCCCACCCCGAGATCCGCCGCCCCACTGCCCTCGTCATACCCCACCCGATATTCCCCATCGGTGCCGCCGTTCAATACCCGCTCAAACCCCATCGAAGCCACCCAAGCCGGCACCGCCTGCCGCGTATCGATCAATAAAAACACCTGCGCCTCCTCCCCCAGCGTCACCTGATAAGCCCCACTGGTCGCACTCACCGCCCGCGCATCATTCGCCATCTGCACATACGTCTCACCCACCAGTCCTAAACCCGCGAACGTTGGCTGACGTCTGGTAACGTCCGTGCTCACCCCGTTCCATTGGTGAAGCCGATCCGAAAACGCGGCCACATCTTCACCAAAAATCCCGCCCGCAGCCGGTGGATCGGCATAAGTCGCCGCCGCCGGAAGTTCCATGACCGACACCACCACCGCTCCACGCAATTCGAGCCCGGCCAAGCAGAAGCCCCATCCCACTAGCAATCCGCAGACCATCCGCCTGCCCCGACTGCCTTGGTTGCAGAGAACGTTCATCATCAGGTCATCTTGGCCATAATTCACCGCCATCGTCAACCCCAAAACCCCACACCGTCCTTGCCTTTTGCTCACCCGTCGTTATCTCAGGACACCCCCATTCGATCTCCATGCGCCAACCCATCCTCATCATTGGCCAAGGCCTCGCCGGCACCGCCATCGCCTGGCGACTCTGGCAATGTGGCATCCCTTTTCTCATCGTCGATCCCAACCAGTCCGAAACCTGCTCGAAAGTTGCCGCCGGACTGATCACGCCCATCACCGGCATGCGCCTCAACCTCAGCTGGCGCATTGCCGACCTCCTCCCCGCCGCCGAGCATTTCTATCGCGACATCGAGAAGCAACTCGGCGTTGGTTTCTATCATTCGCTGCCTCATTCCCGCCTTTTCAAAGAACCCCGCGAAATTGCCCTGTGGGAAAAACGCCGCATCGATCCCGCCTTCATCCCGTGGATCGATTCCGAATCCGAATCTGAAAGCGCAGACGAGATCGCTGATCCCGCCCTCTTTCACTCCGAACTTGGTGGCTTTCGCCAACAAGGTTCCGGATGGCTCGACACTCTCACCTACCTTGAAGCCAGCCGTCAATTTTTCGAAGAAAACACCTGCTGCCAGCAAGGCCTCGTCAACGAATCCGACCTCGACATCCGCGCGGACACGATCATCTGGCACGACGCCGAATTTTCACACGCCATCCTCTGTCGCGGCTGGCAGCAATCCGCCAGCGACCTCACCCCGTGGCTACCCTTCGATGCAGCACGCGGCGTCATGGTCGATCTCGAATTTGAATCCTCCATCCTCTCCCGACACATCTACAACCGCGGTGGCTGGATTCTCCCTCACAGCCCTGATCGCTGGCGCGCAGGTTCAACTTATGAATTCGATTTTCAACGGCCGTTGGAAGATTCTTTGGCCGACCTTCAAAAGAAGCTGCAGGCCCTCCTTCGCATCCCCTTCACGATGACCCGACCTCGCGCTGGCGTCCGCCCCATCATCAAAGGCCGACAGGCCGTGCTTGGTCGTCATCCCGCGAATGACCGCCTGCTGGTCTTCAACGGCCTCGGCTCCAAAGGTGCGATGAAATCCCCGCTCTTATCACGCTGGCTCGTTGACCACCTTCTCGACCACCAGCCTCTCGACGAGGCCATCGACATCCGCTCCAACCTGTGAAAAGTAGAAGGCTCGTCCCGAGCCTTTCGTTCATGCACTCCACAGCTCAAGGCTCGGGACGAGCCTTCTACTTTCCACACCATGCCGAGCTCCGCCCACCAGCCATTTCCCACCGCCGTCCAGTGGTCGCACCTCCTGCTCCAACCTCGACTCCAACCCGGCATGAACGCCGTCGACGCCACCGCTGGCAACGGACACGATGCCCTCTTCCTTGCCCAGCACGTCCTCCCCAATGGAAAACTGTTCATCTTTGACATTCAGGAGCCCGCCATTACCTCCACCCGCCAGCGATTGCTCGACCACGCCATCCCGCTCGACTCCGTTGAATTCTTCCAAACCGGTCACCAAACGCTCATCCAATCACTGCCGCCAACTCTTCATGGCCAAATCAATGCCATCATGTTCAACCTCGGCTATCTCCCCGGCGGTGACAAATCCCGCATCACGCTGACTGAGAGCACCCTCAGCGCCATTCGGCAAGCCCTCGACATGCTCGCGCCGGACGGCCTCCTCACCACCGTCGTCTATCCCGGTCACGATGGCGGACGCGAAGAAGCTGCCTTAGTCGAAACGCTCTTCAGCCAACTTCCTTCTGACATTTTCGAAGTTCAAAAACACGCCTTCCTCAACTACCGCCCAACCACACCCTATCTCATGGCAGTCCGCCGCAAAAAAGCGGAAGCAGGCACGCCGACCACGCCCTAACCCCCGCCTCACGTGCAACGCCAGCACGTCGCGCGTTCGACAATGATGTCGCCCTATGCTCGCTTCTTATTCCCCTCAATGGCAGCAGGTGGATTTAGGAGCGATGCCTTCATAGCGGTCGTGATGTTTCCACCATTCATACAAGGGGCCCTGAGGCCAGCCTGCGGGGGAGTCTTCGCCGATTTCCTGTCGACCGAAGGGAGTGATGTCGAAATAAGTAAATGTGGCACCGAGATGTTCGACGCCGCGATCGGAAGTGAAGTAGGTTTGAAAGATGCGGTCGCCATCACGGAGGAAAACGCTGAGGGCGTGGTGTTCGCCGGTTTCGTCGGTGACGCCGAAGTCGTAGTTGAAGTCGGAGCCAAAGGAAGAAAACCAGGGTTCCGACCAGCCCATGCGTTTTTTGAAGGGTTCGATTTTGGCGAGCGGAGCGCGGGAGACCACGACGCGGGTGATGTCCTTCGCATGGAGGTGGGCGGGATGGCACATGTTGTCGAGAACCATGGAGCAGCCGCTGCAGCCTTCCTCATCTTCAGGGGCAAACATGAAATGGTAGAGGACGAGCTGTCGACGACCATCAAACAGGTCGAGTAATGTGAGAGGGCCGTTCGGTCCGTGGAACTGGTAGCTTTTGGTGATCTCGACCATGGGCATCCGGCGGCGTTCGGCACTGAGCGCTTCGCCAGCACGGGTGTGGGCTTTCTCTTTGACCAGCAGGGCTTCGCGGGCGGCCTGCCATGTTTCGCGGGAGACGATTTGGGGTAAGTTCATGGTTATTAGTTTTTGGTTTCGAGATGACGACGATTGCGAGATGAAAACCGGGACAATTTTTTTGCATTGTTGTCCTGTCGAGGGCGGTGTTATTCGTTGTTGGAGTGAAGTGCCGTCACGGCGGCATCGCAAATACTTGTAACTCCAACATCATTCACATTCATGAACCTTCCCATCATTCAACCTTACTTGTTCTTCAACGGTCGCTGCGAAGAAGCAATCAACTTTTATCAGACCGCCCTTGATGCGAAGGTGGACATGGTCATGAAGTTCAGTGACAGCCCCGAACCGCCCCCGCCGGGAATGATCCCTGAAGGTTGGGAGGACAAGGTCATGCACGCGAGCTTCACTTTTGAGGGAAACATCGTGATGGCCTCGGATGGCTGTGAGGCTCAGGGCGGGTATGCGGGTTTTTCCTTGTCGTTGAGCGTGGCAAGTGCGGAAGAGGCGAAGCGTTATTTTGATGCGTTGTCAGAGGGAGGCGAGGTGACGATGCCATTGGGCGAGACGTTTTGGTCGCCCATCTTCGGGATGTTGAAGGACAAGTTTGGAGTTGCCTGGATGGTTGGGGTGCATGTCGAGCCTCCAGCAGGGTGCTGACCAATGACGACAAGGAAGGGCGGTCTCTCTGACCGCCGACGGTTTAATTGGGAGCCTGGGCACTGACGGCGGCCAGGATGGCACTGCTTCTTGAGCCCACTGCCCACTGCCCACTGCCCACTGCCTACTGCCCACTGCCCACTGCCCACTGCCTACTGCCTACTGCCTACTCGGCGAGAAGGATCAACTGCGGGAAGAGAGGCGTGGGGGTGCCGAGCTGATGACCAGTGGGAAGGAGGCCCCAATGGAGGTCGCTGAGGGTGAATTTTTCGGCGGGGATCCAATTGAGCTGCTCGCGGAGTTTGCGGGTGGCGGTGGGGATGATGGGATCAAGCAGGATGCTGATGTGGGCAAGCGACTCGGCGAGGTGGTAGAGGACGCTGTCAAGACGGGCAGCTTGCTCAGGATCCTTGGCAAGTTTGAAGGGGAGGGTGGTGTCGACGAACTTGTTGGCGTGGTCGATGATCTTCCAGGCTTCGGCGATGCCGTCGTGAATGGCCCAGGCGTTCATTTTGGAGGCGTAGGCAATTGGGGCAGAGGCGACGGTCTGGCGAAGGGCGACGTTAATCTCATCATCGTAGCTGCCGGGGGTGAGGATGCCGCTGCGATACTTTTGCGCCATGTTGATGGTGCGGTTGAGAAGGTTGCCGAGGCCGCCGGCGAGTTCCTTGCTGTAGGCCATGTGGAGGCGCTCGGTGTTGCTGTCGGCATCGTAGCCGGTGGCAATATCGCGCATGAGATAATAACGAAGGCCGTCGGCGGTGACGAGGTCTGAGACCTGGTTGGGATCGATGACGTTGCCGAGGCTCTTGCTCATCTTCTGGCCTTTGACGTTCCACCAGCCGTGCACGATGAGCTGGGGAATGTGTTCGTCGGGGAAGCCGAGGGCATGGAGCATGATGGGCCAGTAGATGGCGTGAGCAGGGACGAGGATGTCTTTGCCGATGACGTGGGCTTCACAGGGCCAGAGTTTGGAGAAGTCGGGGAGACCGGGGTTGCCGACTTCATCGGCGAGGTAGCCGGCGAAGCTGATGTAGTTGGTGAGGGCGTCGAACCAGACATAGGTGACGTAGCGGTCGTCGAAGGGAAGCGGGATGCCCCAGGTGAGTCGCTCTTTAGGTCGTGAGATGCTGAGGTCCTGGCCGACAGTGTTTTCGAGGGCGTTGAGGACGTCGTTGGCGCGGAAGGCGGGGAAGATGAAGTCAGGATGGGATTTGATGAACTCGCGCAGCCAGTCGACGTGGTCGCTGAGTTTGAAGAACCAGTTTTCTTCATGGAGCTCGACGACGGTGCCCCATTCAGGTCCGAAGTTGCCTTCGGCGTCGCGTTCTTTGTCAGTAAGAAACTGTTCCTGACGTTCGCTGTAGAAACCCTGGTAGGATTTTTTGTAAAGCTGGCCGTTGTCGTGGAGTTTTTGCAGAATGGCCTGGACAACACGACGGTGTTTTTCGTCGGTGGTGGCGGCCCAGCCGTCGTATTTAATGCCAAGTTTTTCCCAGAGGGCGAGGAATTTGACGGTGGTGGCCTCGACAAAGGCGGTGGGGGTGACACCGGCGGCTTCGGCGCTTTTTTGCACTTTTTGACCGTATTGGTCGACGCCGGTCAGGAAGAAAACCTCGCGTCCCTGAAGGCGCTGGAAGCGGGCCATCACATCGGCGAGGACTTTCTCATAGGCATGCCCGATGTGCGGGGCGCCGTTGGTGTAGTCGATGGCGGTGGTGATGTAGTAGGGCTTCATGGGAAAGGCTAAAGGATGAAGGCTAAAGGATAAAAGATGAGGACGGAAGATTTGCGATTGAGAAGTGGGAGCGGGCCGGGGTGGTTGGGCTCTTTAGTCTTCTGCCTTTTCGTCTTTTGTCTCTTTAACTATTTTACCGCCGAGCGAGAGGATGCGGGCTTTGCCTTTGGCGTCTTCGGCTTCGGCGATCTGGCCGTTTTTGACATACATCTGGGAGAGGGCGGTCCAGGCGAGGAGATCGTTGGGTCGAAGGGTGGTGGCCATCATGCCAGCACCGATGGCTTCCTTGACGGAATCGCTTTTGAAAAGGGCCATGCCGAGGGCGTGCCAGCCGTCGGCATATTGGGGGTCGAGCTCGACGCAGCGACGATAGAGAGGAACGGCTTCGGCGATTTCTCCGATGGCGACGAGGCCGCTGGCTTCGTCATAGAGGTCGTCGCGTTCCGCAGTGTCGATCATGATGCTGCGGGAACCTCGGCGCCGGCGCCAAGGGAGCGTTGGATGATGGGGTCGGCGTCGACTTTGGCTTCTTCGCGACGGCGTTCGAACCAGGCGCGGAAGATGCCGAACTGCAGGGAGCCGTCGATGGACTGACGCATTTCTGTTTTGGTGGTGACGGAGTCTTCGCGTTTGTGGAGTTCCTTGTTCAGGACATAGACGAGGAGGAGACCGGTCTCGGCAGGGGCGGGTTGGGAAGTGAAGTTGCCTGCAGGAGTGCCTGCGGCGGCTTGAGCGATGGCCTGACCGTTGCTGATGTCGGTGAGGGGGTTGGCCGGGGAGAAGTCGGCAAGGTTTTGAGGGGTCACTCCGGCTTCCTTGGCGGCATCGGCGAAGGATTTGCCACCTTTGACGAGCTCTTCGATTTTCTTGCGGGTGTCGTTGGCGGCCTTGGTGAGGGCTTCGGTGGCCTTTTGATCGATGAGAGTCTCGCGAATGGCGGTTTTGACTTCGTCGAGAGTCTGGGGTTGCGGGGCTTTTACTTCGGTGACCTTGTAAACGTAGTAGCCTTTGTCGCCTTCAACGGGATCACTGATCGGGCGGGTGGCGGGATCATTGAGGAAAATGTCGGCAACCACGCGGAACTCGTCTTTGAGGGCCTCAGGGGCTTCGCTGCGGGCAAACGCGGGGAGGGTTTTGACTTCGAGTCCGGCTTTTTTGGCTTCAGCGTCGAGGTCGGCATTGGGCGCGATGACGGCGAGGGAGAAAGCGTTGATTTTTTCGGCGTTGGAATTGATGGCTTTGGTGCGGTCCTCTTCGCTGAGGGTGTCGGTGGTGGGGTTGGGGAAGAACACATAGCTGACGGCACGTTGCTCCTGGGTTTTGTATTCGTCTTTGCGCTCTTCGAAGTATTTGGCGACCTCCTCGTCGGTGACGGAGACGTCTTTTTTGTAGGTTTCGCGGGCAAAAGGGATGGTGGCGACCTTGATGTTCTGGAAGCGGTCGGTGTAGAAGAGGTCGGTGAGGTAGTCGGGGGCAACGGCATTGCCGGAGACGAGTTCGACGAGTTTTTGCAGGCCGACCCAGTCGCGCATCAGCTCATACATATCGGCGAGGCGGAAGCCCATGGAGCCGAGGTTGTTTTGGATGAACTCGGCGAGTGCACCGTTGAATTCGCCCTTTTCGTTTTTGAGGGAGGGCAGGTTGCGGAAGGCTTCGCGGGCTTCGTCGTCGCTGACGTGAATGCCGTTCTTCTTGAGTTCGTGGCGGAGGACAAGCAGATTGAAGGCGAAGTCAGGCTGAATCGCTTCCTGGAACTGGAAGGAGCGGACGATGAAGCTGAGCGTGTCGGCAAAAGAGGCCTGGGTGCTGTCGACCTGGAGTTGCAGGTGGTTGGCGAGAGTGTGAAGACGTTGCAGGCGGCCGAGTTCGGCGTTGGAGTGGTTTTTGCCGTAGATGGAAAACGCGGTGTCTTCAGGTCCGATCATTCCGGGAGGCTTGGACTGGGTGGCGTTGCCGAAGAAGGCGAAGCTGATGATGACCACGACCGTGATGACGATCCAGAGGGTGCCTTGGTTTTTGCGGAGAAATTCAAGCATGGCGAAAAAAGAAAATGAGGGAGGAGTGGGAGAAACAGGGGGCGCACCTATTCACGGCGTCCGGCGGGGGTCAAGAGGGAAAGGATGCAGGCGAAAGGATAAAGGAAAAATTTATCGTGAGAGGGCGGTCGTGGGTTCCTTCGCGGGGGGGAGGGAGGAAAGTATGCTGGTATCGTTCAGCAATTTCTCCATGGCGGGATCGGATTTGATGCCGCGATCAAGGGCGTTCTTGTAGTGTTTGCGGGCGAGTTCCCAGTCGGGAGGATTGGAGGTGGCGTAGAGGACGGCGAGGTTGAAATGGGCGTCGCCGTAGTTGGGGTCGATGGCGAGGGCGCTCTTGAATTCGGTTTCGGCGCGGTCGCGATTGCCCTGGCGGGTGGTGATGATGCCAAGGTAATGATGCGCGCGGGCGTTGCCTTTGTTGCTGGCGATGCTTTTTTCGAAGTGGGTTTTGGCTTCAGCAAGTTTGTTCTGCTGGAAGAAGCAGATGCCGAGTCGGTAGAGGGCCGTTTCGTTTTGGGGATCATAGACAAGACATTTTTGCAGAAGGACTTCGGCCTCTTCAAACTGGCGGGCGTGGAGTTTCAAACCGGCGAGATTGGTGAGCGCGTTGAGATTTTTCGGATTGGCGCGCAGGGCATCTTGATAGGCCCACTCGGCACCTTTGTAGTCGGAATTGCGCATCGCTTCACTGGCTTTGGCCATGAGGGCGTCTTCGTCCATGTCGCCGCTGTTGTTGTTGGCGGGGGCAGGAGTGGGGGCGGCGGGGTTCTCACCGGTTGGGGTTTTCACCTGATCGGCCGCGGCCTGGGTGGCGGGCGAGTTGGCTTCGAGGGTGGCGTAGACGCCGCCGCTGGTGGCAAGGATTTCCTTGAGTTCTGGCTCAGTGAAGAGGGATTCTTCTTCGACGGTGATGCGGATTCTGCCGGCGGTCATGTCTTCGAGGTTTTCGATGAGAACGCCGGAGGCACCTTCGAGCTTTTTCATTTCGGCGATGACGATTTCCTTGGCCTGCAACTGGCGCTGCTGCTGGCGAAGCTGACGCATGATGATGTTGCGGAGGGCCTGGTTTTCCTCGGCGGCGCGGGCGACTTCGGGCCCAGCTTCGGCTTTGGCTTTTTCGTCGGCAGGGGCTTTGGCGAGCTTGGCGTTAACTTCCTTGAGCTGGACGGTGAGTTCGGCGACCTGGCCTTGATAGGCGGTGTTTTCCTGGCGGAGTTTGGTCAACTCCGACTGAATGCCGGTGATCTGGGTGCGGAGGGAGGCGATTTCCTGGTCTTTTTTGGTGCCTTCGGCGCGCAGGGTTTCAACTTGTTTGCGGGCGCCATCGAGTTCTTTTTTGAGGCGGGTGTTGTCGGCGATGAGTTTTTTCAGTTCATCGGAAGCCGGTGCGCTGGTGCCTTTTTTGGCTTCGGCGAGGTCTTTTTCGAGGGCCTTGTTACGGGCAAACAAATCGTCTTTTTCTTTTTGCAGCGTATCGAGGGATTTGCCGCTTTCGATAAACTGATCGTTGCGGGTCTTGAGCATGTCGCTGACCATCTGGGCTTCGGCGCGGAGTCGTTCGACTTCCTTTCTGGCGGCTTCGTCCTTCGCGCCTTGCTGCTGGGTGGATTCGGCGAGGCGACGCTGCAGGTCGTCGGACTGTTTTTTGAGGAGGTCGATGTCCTGCTGGGCGCGGTTGCGTTCACGAACGGCGTTGGTGTAGCCATCTTCGTAGACTTTCAGTTTGGATTGCAGCTCGTTGATGGTTTGGTCCTTGGCCTGGAACTGCTGGTTGAGGTAATCAAGCGGGTTGCCGGTGGGAGCACCGGGCATTGGCGCAGGAGCTGGTTGCATGATTCCAGGGGCGGCGGGCGCGGGCGACATGGGCATGCCGGGGGACGGAAGAGCTGGGGTGGAAGAAGGAGCGGACTGGCCACGAAGTTTGGCGATGGAACGCTCGATCATGCCGAGGCGGTAATTGACCACCTCGGGCTGCCAGTCGGGATAGTTTTGCGCGATGGCGGCGATGGCCTGCTGGGCTTGCTGGAATTTGGCGAGGGCACCGTTGACGTCGCCAGCTTGTTCAAGCTTTTCGGCTTCGGATTTGAGGTTGAAGCCACGCAGGAAGAGATCGCCAGCGCTGTTGTTGGATTGGGCGCTCAACATCAACAGGCCTGACGCCAGCCAGAGGGTCAGTGTGAGAAGGATATTTGGCATTTTTTGAAACATCGGATGGTGAGAATAACCTGTGATGGGGAAATTGTCCATGTTCTCCGTGCGCTGGAAGGGCCATTTCAGGCGGAAATGACGCGAAAACGGGTGGTTTGGCGGCGGAAGGCGCGCTTGGGGAGGAATGAGAGGCGATGCTGGCGATTTGACGGCGGCAATCGCAAATGCGCATTGCGGCGAATCTTTTGCTTTGAGGATGGCACATTTTACGCGTGACTGTAGCAGTCGGATCGAAGTCAATACTACGGTCGACGTTGTATCTTTGTGAAAATCCAGAGGACGCAATTTTTTAAGCTTGCCTACCCGCTCATCCGTGGGAAATACTTCGATCATCTTAATCTTTCGGATGCCAGTCTCATCCGCAACAGTGCGACCGCCCGAGGACGTTCAACGTTCCTTCAGGGCGGTTTTTCGTTTCAAACCACCGGTCAAAAACAACCATTAACCAGCAATCACGCGCCCATGCTCCACGAAGCCGTCCTCCCCTCTGAAGCCGCCCTGCTAACCACCCCAACCGAACGCGCTGACTGGCAGCAGAACGGTGACCGAAACGCCCGCAAACCGGGAGGAAAAAACAAAACACGAGCGACGCAGTCCCAGTTGCGCTCGACCCTGACGTCCGGTGCCCGGGCGAAGACTTTTGTGTTGGATACCAATGTGCTTCTGCATGATCCGGCCTGTTTGCAGCGCTTTGAGGACAATGAGGTGTGCATTCCGGTGGATGTGTTGAGCGAACTGGATCGCTTCAAGGCGGAACCGAGCGAGCGCGGTGCGAATGCCCGTGAAGCCCACCGGTTGCTGACCAAGGCATTTGCCCAACAGCCTGCGGAGAACGTGCTGGCCGGCGTGCCGACGCCTGGTGGTGGCAAGGTGAGACTGGTGGTCTTTGATACGAATGAGGCGATGACCAATCCGGTGCTGATGAAGTTTCAGCGGGTGTTTCATGACCTCGATAAAATGGATCACCGCATTCTTGCCTGTGCCTTGTGGCTTGGTCAGCAGACGGGCACTCCGGCGATTTTGGTGAGCAAGGACCTCAACATGCAGCTCAAGGCCCGCGCGGTGGGGGTTCCTTGTGAGGATTATCTTCATGACAAAGTCGAGGCCAAGGAGGTTTCGCACATGGAACTGGCCATGGTGACCGTCACGCAGCATGAGTTGCAGCGGTTCGCCAGCAGTGGCGTGCTGTCGATCGATGCGCGCAAGACGGCGTCGTTGGTGGTGAATGAATACGTGCTGCTATCGGCAGGGGAGAAAAACACCATGCCAGCGAGATTCACGGCGACCGGAGAGTTTGCGAGATTGCATGTGCCGGAGAGCCTGCGGGTGATGAATGGTCGCGCAATCAAATCGATGAACCTTGGTCAGGCCTGTTTGCTGGATGCGTTGATGAATCCGGACATTGCGCTGGTGACCTGCTACGGACAAGCCGGGACGGGCAAGACCTTGCTGGCCTGTGCGGCGGGGCTTTCGCAGGTGATGGCGCAGGGGTATACAGGGTTGACAGTCAGTCGTCCGATTGTGGCGATGGGCCAGGGCATCGGCTTCCTTCCTGGAAGTTTGCAGGAGAAAATGCGCCCCTGGTTGCAACCGGTTTATGATGCGCTGGACTTGCTGACCCGCCCGGTGGCGGATGCGAATTTCAGCAAAAAGAAAACATCCAAACACAACAACGCGCGGCCTGATGCAGCCCCTTCGATGCATGCAGCCGTGAGTGCGCCTTATGATCCCTTGATCCAGTCGGGGGTGATTGAGATTGAAGCGTTGTGTTACATCCGCGGTCGCAGTATTCCTGACCGTTTCTTCATCCTGGATGAGGCGCAGCAGTTGACGCCGCTGGAAGCGAAAACGGTGGTGACGAGGATGTCGCGCGGCAGCAAGTTGGTGCTGGTGGGCGATCCGGCGCAGATCGACAATCCGTATGTGGACAGCCGCAGCAATGGTTTGGTTTACACGCGTCAGCGCATGCGTGGTCAGCCTTTCGCGGCGCACATTCCGCTCAGCAAAGGCGAGCGGAGTCCGCTGGCCGAAGCAGGGGCGAGGTTGCTGTAGGGAAGCGATTTCGTTGGTCGCGAGACGGCTCGATGATTTTTGATATGGCTGAAAAGACCTTGCCGCTTAAGATGCTGTTATCTGGCTCCCTATCTTCGATGGTGGGAGCCAGTGAGAGGGCGTATGAAGAGTTGTTTGAGACTCTGAGTCAACTATTGATGGAATGGCGACCGGATGATGGTGATCTGGGTGCGTGTGTCGTGGCGATTTATCACGCCGAAAGTAAGTGCTTCCTACAGGTAGGTGGGATCGAGGATAGTGAGCGCAATTACATGGTGGTCACGACGTTGAATGAAGTCCTGGGAGATTTGCTAGAGGGATTTGTAGGCGAAGGTGAAGAAATTAATGAACCGGTGGCGCGGTTTTTATCTGGAACACTGGCCTCTGAGTTGGTGCGAATGCACTTCAAAATGGAGAATTAAGCCGGGAAGGAATATCGAGCTAGCCGCCCCGTCAATTGCAGAGGAAATATCTCAATAGCGCCATTCGACAATCTCATTGATGTCGAGGGTTCGGCAGCGGGCGTTGCCGATCTGCCCGTGGAGGGGGAGGTGGTAATGGCCGCAATACCAGGCTTTGAGGGGGTGGTTGGCTTTCAACAGGGCTTCACCCAGTTGATGATGTTGTTGAATTTCGGACTGGAGATCCTTGTGAAGGTTTTTGTCACGGGCGTGCCAGCCATTGAGGAACGGAGCTTTCGGCGTCAGGCCGGTCCATGGGCCACCAGCGTGGGTGATCAAGATGGAAATGGGTTCGTCGGGAAGTTCTCCGTTCCAATCGAAGATTTCGTCGCGCCACCAGTCGATGTCGCGAGTGCGGGAAGTTCGGTCGACACTATGGGCACCGCCCCAGCAGAAGATGGTTTCATCGTGCAGTGAGAGCACGGTGCCGTCCTTGACCAGCGATAAACCATCGTATTGGCGACCATCAAACCAGTCTCGGCGGTCATGGGTTCCGCGGATGGCGAAGATCCGGTTGTTGCGGGCGGACACGGCGGAGCCGAGCCTGCGCAGGATGGATTCATCGCTTTTCCAATCGCGAAATCCAACGCCCAAATCGCCGACCTGGATGATGTCGCCTCCCTCCACGACGTCCGACCAGAGGCGCAGGGCTTCAAAATCCCCGTGCACATCGCCACAGAAATAAAGAGGTCGTTCTGCGGTATCAGGGTTCATTCGGGAAAGGTGAATTGGATGAGGCATTTGGTGTGCCAGCAGTGCAACTTTTGAGTCGGTGCGTGCATGTAGCGGCAGGGGCAGGCTGTGACCATTGGCTGCGGGTTCCGGTAAATAATTTTCGAAAATCGCTGCAACGTCACACCAGTCTTAACGTTTAACGCGGACAGTGACGGGTTTCCTCCCGAGCTTTTTAGATCAGATCATTCAAACCAAATACTGAACTAATCGAATCAAACTAACCAAAACAAACCAAAACAAAACAGACCAAACATGAAATCCATCTTTATCATCAGTGCCCTTGCTCTCAGTGTTTCTTTCGGCTTCAGCGCAGAAGGCGACAAACCCGCCGGTGACAAACCAGCACCTGACTTTGAAAAAATGTTCACCAAAAAAGACGCCAATGGCGACGGCAAGCTCTCCAAGGAAGAATTTTTGAAGGGTGCCAAAGACGCCGAGAAAGCGGAAAAACAATTTGGTCGTATGGACAAAGACTCCAGCGGCGACCTCAGCAAAGAAGAATTCGTCAAGCGCGGCCCTGGCAAGAAAAAAGAAGCAAAGTAATTCTTTCTTCACCAGAGCTTCGATTCAATAGACCGTGTTCTCCATTGAGGAGGATGCGGTTTTTTATTGATTGATTGAGAGGCGATGAGGACGTCGTATTGCTGAATCACTTTCGCCCATGCCTGCTCCACAACCTGATCCGATAGATCCTGCCGACTTGCCAGCGCTGGCTCTTGCAACGATGCGAGCCGCCAAGTTTCCCATGTTAGCGACCGTGGATGACGGGCAGCCAAGGGTGCGTCCGGTTTCGCCGGTGAGAACGGAGGCGTTTGTTGTGTATGTGGCCAACTTGCGGAGTTATCACAAAACGGGGGAGATCGAAAAGAATTCCCGGGTGGAACTTTGCTACCTGGATTCGGAGCACAACCAGGTGCGCATCACCGCAATGGCAGAAGTGGTTGAAGATCGGGCCGTCATTGATGACATCTGGCAAAGCAACGCATTATTGCGAGCCTATCTGGGACAGCCGGACAACCCGCAATTGGTCTTGTATCGGATGCTGCCAAAACGGGTGCGCTACATGAAAGAGTGGGCGCTGGAGTATCACGAAGTGCCTTTCGCAATCTCAGTCCGAACCTAAACGTTTCATGATTCGTCCGCACCATCGGAGGCATGTTTTGGCCTTCGACGCAGTCGTCGTGGACTGCGGAGACCTGTCGCCGCTCTAGGGGGCGCAGCCTGCTGCGCTGCGGTTTGCGCATGAACCGGCAGGCCGGTTTTGGAACAGCGGCGACAGGCCGCAGCAGTCCAGGGCGCTTCGCGCGCGGACCTGACGGCGTGCCAATGGGAGGGTCAAGCTAGCATGGTGGCGTCGTCGGCACTGCATTCGTCGGGTGCCTGGATGTCGTGTGCGTGAATTTGATAGTCGACATTGCCGATGCGCAATGTGGCACCAGGTTGCATCCAGGTGAGGGACTGATTAGCTTCATCGTGCAACAGATCCTGCCACCAGAATTGACCGCCGATGCGATGCACGCGGGCGATCGGAGTGGTGGTTTCATCTGGGCGGAATCTTGGAAGCCCTTCGCGATCAAGGCACAGCGTCACATCACTGACCACCAAGGCCGCCTGACAGGGAAGCGAGGCGGTGGAGCCGGGCTGAACGGTGAGGGCACCTTGAAGAAAGCTGGAGTCGGCGGTCGGCCAGCCTTCGATTCTGCGGGGAGCATGGTAAAAGCTGGGCGCGAGGCGGATTTTGAGCGGGTATTCGCCAGCGATGACAATCTGGGCGGGCAGGCTGAGGGCGGCGCGTTGCCGCATTGGCGTGTCGAGCACCAGAGTCGGGTTGAGGGCTTCGGGTTCGTCGATGCGCAGTCGGTCGAGGCGTAGTCGCAAGTGCGTTTGGGCGCGGCCGATGCGGCGGGTGCGACCGTCATTGACGCTGTTGCGTGGACGCAACTGGGCGGTGAAGTCGGCTTCGGTGGAGGAGCGGCCCACAATCATTGGCGAATCGGCGACCAGCGAGAGAATAGGCGCGTTTTCCTGATCCGAAATCAGCCGGAGCCGCAATTGACGGACGGCCAGACGGGCGGCACCGGCATCGCTGGCGGTGACGGAAAGGGCGGTGGGTGGGTTGATGGGTTGGGGGGACATCGGCAGGCGTCGGTGGATGTGATTTTCGACGGCGGCGTGACAGTAAAAGCGAAAGGATGTGTCGTCGCGGTTGATTTATCGGTGAATCTTTGTTCACTCGATCCATGAATGAACGGCTCAAGGTTTTAAGTGGCAACGCACATCCCGCACTCGCACGGGCCATTTGTGACAATATCGGCGTCGCACTGGGAGCCACCACGGTTGAGACCTTTCCCGATGGCGAAACTTTTGTGCAGATCCGCGAAAACATCCGTGGGCGCGACGTTTTTATCGTTCAGCCGACCTGTCCTCCGGCCAATCAGAACCTCATGGAGCTGCTCATCATGGTGGACGCCGTGCGTCGTGCCAGCGCCCAGCGCATCACGGCGGTTTTGCCATTTTACGGGTATGCGCGGCAGGATCGGAAAGACCGTCCCAGGGTGCCGATCACGGCCAAGTTGATTGCCAACCTGCTGGTGGCGGCGGGCGTCAACCGGGTGTTGACCATGGATTTGCACGCGGGTCAGATTCAGGGCTTCTTTGACATTCCGGTGGATCACCTCTATGCGGCACCGGTGCTGATCAAGGCGATTCGCGAGCGCGGACTGGAGGACATCGTGGTGGTTTCGCCGGATGTGGGCGGAATCAAGATGTCGCACGCCTATGCAAAAACTTTGGGGGTTCCGTTTGCGATTGTCGCAAAAAATCGCGTCAGCGCCGAAGAGGTGGAGGCGCTCAACATCATTGGCGATGTGCGCGGCAAAAACGTGTTGCTGGTGGACGATCTCACCGAAACGGCCGGCACCCTGACGGCGGCGGCCAAGCTTCTTCAGGAACACGGGGCGCAATCGATTTACGCAGGGGTTTCCCACGCGGTTCTGGGTGAAAAGGGCCACTCAAGAATCGAGTCATCGCCGATCATTGAACTGTTTTCCACCGATTCGGTGCCCCAGGCGACTGGTCCCAAAGTAACCGCGCTGACCGTGGCACCATTGCTCGGGGAAGCAATCAAACGCATCCATTGCGATGAGTCGGTCACTTCGTTGTTTGACATCAGGGCTTGACAGCTTTCCCGCAGCGGATTACTATCACACCCCTTTTTTTGAAACGATAACCTACTAACGTCATGGCCAAAATTCTCGATCTGCAAGCCAAAGTGCGCTCCGCCGCTGGCACTAGTTCCGTCAAGCGCCTGCGCAAAGCTGGCAGCATTCCCGCCGTGATTTATGGCAAAAAACACGACCACACCCAGCTTGAGGTCGATGCCAAAACTTTCTCCGCCCTCATGGACGGCAGCGCTTCCGACAACGTGCTCGTGAACCTGAAGATCGAAGGCGAAAAAGCCACCTCCCTGGCACTCGTTCAAGAAATCCAGCACGACTACCTCCGCGGTGGTGTGCTTCACGTTGATTTCCACGCTGTTGACGCGACCGAAGAAATTCACGCCAACATCCCAGTGATCCTTCAACACATCGACCTTGCTGAGAAAAAAGGCGGACAGATCGAGCACATCCTTCACAACCTCGAAGTCTTCTGTCTTCCTAAAGACCTTCCTGAGACCATCGTGATCGACGTCTCCCCTCTCGAAGTCGGCGGTTCCTACCACATCAAAGACATCAAGCTTCCTTCCGGCGTTACCACCCACATCGACGACGAAAACGTGGTGGTTGCCCTCAAGGAGCCTACCGTTGCTGAAGAGACCGCCGCTCCTGCTGCTCCCGCAGCCGAAGCCAAGAAGTAAGCCCTTTTGGTTTGCATTGATGTGTCCGTGACCGGCGACTCTGCGGTTCCTGTTCTTCCCAAACCCCGATTGATTGTCGGATTGGGAAATCCAGGACGGGAATACGAAAACACCCGGCATAACATTGGATTCATGGTCGTCGATGCCTTCGCCACTCAACAACGCGCCTCCTGGACGCGTGAAAGGAAGTGGGATTGCGCCGTGGCGAAACTGGAAGACGGATGGCTGCTGAAGCCATTGACCTACATGAATCTCAGCGGACAGGCCGTTGCTGCCGCCGCCAAATATTACAAGCTTGAGCCCCAGGAAGTGCTCGCCGTTTATGACGATGTCGATCTCGCGCTTGGCCGTGTGCGCCTTCGGCCGTTGGGTGGAGCGGGCGGACACAACGGCATGCGTTCGATGATTGCCCATCTTGGTGGCAATCTTTTTCCACGACTCAAGATCGGCATCGGCTTTGCCAACAATGGCCGTCCCGATGGCAGAAACCTTTCCGATCACGTGCTCGGTCGTTTCGACGAAAACGAGCAAATCCCTGTGCAGAACGCCGTGAATCGCGCGGTGGATGCCCTTAACGCCATATTGACACGCGGCTTCGAAGCCGCGATGAACACCTTCAATCAAACCGACCAACCAACGACGCCCAACCCATGAGCCGCAAATACGAAGCCCTAATCGTCCTCGATACCAAAGGTAAAGAAGACAACATTGACACCTTGGTGACCCAGTTGACCAAAGAATTCGAAGCCAACGGCGCCAGCCTCAAGCAGATCGATAACCTTGGCAAAAAGAAATTCCCTTACGCTCCACGCCACGTGGAAGGCGGCTGGTATGTGAATTTGCATTTTGAATCCGAGCCAGAGAGCGTCGACAAAATCAAGGGCTCCTTGAAGCTCAACGAGAACATCTATCAGCAGTATTACCAGCGCGCCTAAGCTGCGGCCTGGCATTTGGTAGATCTTTTCTCTCGTTCACCCCCCTTGCTCCGGCGGCACCATTTGGTGACCGCTAACGGGCGCATAAAAACCAGTCGCCAAACCATCGGCGACCTTCTATCATGCACGACTATGGCCTCGTATAACAAAGTGATGCTGATCGGGAACCTCACCAGGGACCCCGAAATTCGTTACACGCCCAAGGGCAGTGCGGTCGCCGATCTTGGACTTGCCGTCAATCGCGTCTACACCACGGAGAACAACGAGCGCCGTGAAGAAGTTACTTACATTGATGTGGTGCTTTGGTCGCGTCTGGCCGAACTCGCCGGGCAATATTTGAGCAAGGGTCGCGCCGTTTTTATCGAAGGCCGTCTGCAGATGGACACCTGGGAAGACAAGCAGACCGGGCAAAAGCGCAGCAAAATTCGTGTGGTGGGTGAGACCATGCAATTCATCGACAGCAAACGTGATGGAGATGAAGGCGGTGGTGGCGGCGGATCGAGGTCTGCGCCCCGTGGCAACAATGCCCCTGCCCCACAACGTTCGCAGTCTGACAATCGTCAACAGCGCCCGGCCGCAGCGGACGATTTTAATGAAGGCCCGATTACTGACGGTCTCGATGACGACGACATTCCGTTTTGATGTGCATTAGCACAAGGTTTCTTTAAGCCCAAGCCAGCGGAGCCCCCAAGCCACATTCCGATCTCAAGTTTCGAGTTCGTGGGCGGAACTGCCGTCCCAGCGGGACGACTCATATCAAGCCCGGCACAAGGTGCCGGGTCCAGAGCCTCCAGGAAAGCGCCCTGAAAGGACGCCTCATGCGCAAAGCGTTTCGCCGTTCTCCGTGCATGAGGCGTCCCTCCAGGAAGCAATCGACGCACAAAGCAGCACCGGAAAATTTCCTTTGTCGCGGATCAGTTATGCTTCTAAACTGCCCTCCGCTTTTCGCTCGCGACCACACCATCCTATCATGCCTGACAAACGCATTCTCGTCACCGGTGGAGCCGGTTTTATCGGTTCCAATCTCGTGCATTATTTATTGGGCAAGGCCGGAGAAGAGCTGGGGGTGACGATCAGCAAGGTGGTGAATGTGGACCTTTTGACGTATGCGGGCAACCGCAGCAGTCTGGCCAAACTCGAAGGAGACGACCGACATGTTTTCGTCCAATGTGACATTCAGGATGGGGCACAAATCGGCAAATTGCTTCGCGAGCATCAGATCAATGTGGTGATGCACCTGGCAGCAGAATCGCATGTGGATCGTTCGATTGATTCTCCCGAACCGTTCATCATGACCAACATGGTGGGGACGTTTCAAATGCTGGAGGCGGCGCGGATTTATCAAAAGGAACGTGTGGCAGGCGGGCAGAATGATTTTCGCTTTTTGCATGTGAGCACCGACGAGGTGTTTGGGTCACTGGGTCCCGATGATCCGGGATTCAGTGAGACGACGCCGTATGCGCCGAACAGCCCGTATTCCGCGAGCAAGGCGGGCAGCGATCACCTGGCACGAGCGTATTTTCACACCTTTCAGCTGCCGTTGATCACGACCAATTGTTCGAACAACTACGGTCCGTTTCAGTTTCCTGAGAAGCTGATGCCCTTGATGATCCAGAAAGTGATCCGTGGAGAGAAGCTGCCGGTTTATGGTGATGGTTCCAATGTGCGGGACTGGCTTTATGTGGAAGATCATTGTCGTGGACTGACCTTGTCAGTGTTGAGGGGCGTTCCCGGTGAGACCTACAACATTGGTGGCAAGTGCGAGATGAAGAACATTGATGTGGTGCTGGCTTTGATCGCGGCGGTGAATTCTGAAAGACCGGATTTGAATCGTGATCCGCAGGAGTTGATCACCTTTGTGCGCGACCGGCCGGGGCATGACCGGCGTTATGCGATTGATTGTTCAAAGATTGGTCGCGAGTTGGGTTGGGAGCCGCAGGAAACGTTTGAGACCGGCATGCGTAAGACGGTGCGCTGGTATCTGGACAATGCGGATTGGATTGAGGAGATCGAGCGCAAGTATCAACTGCAACGTTTGGGCGATGCGTGAGGGTAACCCCGCTGGTGATTTGCTGGCAAAAGCGTGAAGTGCGGTTAGTATTCTCCCCTGCATGAAAAGACCTATTCCTGGTGGATTGCTCGTGGCCGTCGAGGGCATTGATGGCGCGGGCAAAACCACCGTGGCCGCGACGCTGGCGCAGTGGTGTGGTGAGCGCGGTCTGCTTTGCGCATTGTCCAAGGAGCCGACGAGTCTGAGCTGGGGAATGAAGCTGCGCGAGTCGGCCGCATCGGGCAGGCTGACATTGGACGAGGAACTTGATTTGTTTCACAAGGATCGCGAGGAGCATGCGGAGACTTCGATTCAACCGGCTTTGGACGAAGATGCGATCATGATTTTGGATCGATATTACTGGAGCACGGCAGCGTATCAGGGCGCGCGTGGGGCATCGATTGCCGAGGTGCTGAAGTTTAACGAGGGAAGTTTTCCGGTGCCGGATTTGGTGCTGCTGTTGGATCTGCCGGTCGAAGTGGGGCAGAACCGGATTCGCGTGCGCGGCGATCAGCCGAATGAGTTTGAAGAGGTGGAGGCGCAGCAGCGTTGCCGGGAGATTTTTTTGCAGTTGCCGAAGTTGAGCGAGGCCAAGCATGTGACGGTGGACGCTTCGAAGCCGTGGCGTGAGGTTTCTCGCGAGTGCCTGCGGTTGTTCCAGCAGGCGGCGCTTCAGAAGGTGTGGAAAACGGCCAATGCGAAGACGATGAATTCGGAGACGCTTGCGTTGTTTGGGGGATAATGGGAAATGTAGAAGGTCCGTCCCGGGCCTTGGCATTTGATTGAAAGGCCCGGGACGGACCTTCTACTTTGCTAATCAGGCGTGAGAGGTAGGCAAGGCAGGGTTCCCGGGAGTCGCGGGGACCGAAGCATCCTCCTCAATGGGTTTGCGGGCCTTCATGAACTTGGCGATGATCACATAAAAGACGGGGGTGAACAGCAGACCAAAGAAGGTGACGCCGAGCATGCCATAGAACACGGCGGTGCCGAGGGCGTTGCGCATTTCAGCTCCGGCACCGCTGGCAAGAACCAGAGGGAGCACGCCGAGGATGAAAGCGAAGCTGGTCATGAGGATGGGGCGGAGACGTAGTCGGCAGGCTTCCACGGCGGCGTCGAAACGGTTCTTGCCGTATTGGTCCTGTTGCTGACGGGCGAACTCGACGATGAGAATGGCGTTTTTGGCCGCAAGACCGACAAGAACCACCAGGCCGATCTGGGTGAAGATGTTGTTGTCTTTGCCGGTCAGCCAGACGCCGCCGATGGCGCTGAGTAGACACATGGGGACGATCAGGATGACGGCAAAGGGCAGGCTCCAGCTTTCGTATTGGGCGGAGAGCACGAGGAACACGAAGAGGACGCAGAGAGGGAAGATGAAGATGATGGAGTCACCGGCGAGGATCTGCTGGTAGGTGACGTCGGTCCATTCGTAGTCGAAGCCGTCGGGCAGGGCGGCTTTGGCCACTTGGTCGACGCGGTCGATCATCTCACCAGAGCTGACGGTGATGTCGGTGTTGCCGCTGACGTCGGCGGAGACAAACATGTTGTAGCGCTGGACGCGGTCGGCCCCGCCAATTTTTTCGGTTTTGACGAGGGCTCCGAGGGGCACCATTTCACCTTCGTTGTTGCGGGTGCGCAGGCGTCCGACGTCTTCGGGTTTCATGCGGTAGTTGGGTTCGGCCATGGCCATGACCTGCCAGGTGCGGCCGAAAAGGTTGAAGTCGTTGACGTAAGTGGAGCCGAGGAAGGTGGAGAGCGTTTCGTTGATGGAGGAGATGGAGACGTCCATGGTTTTGGCGCGCTCGCGGTCAATGACGAGGTTGTATTGAGGCGTGTTGGCGCGGAAGCCGGTGATGATGGAGTTGAAACCGGGCTCTTTGGCGAGGGCGTCAATGAAGGTCTGGGTGGCGGCTTCGAGGGCGGGCAGTCCGGCGTTGTTGAGGTCTTCGACCTGGAGTTTGAAACCCCCGGCGTTGCCAAGTCCGCGCAGTGGCGGAGGTGGCAGGACGAGCACACGGGCCTCCTTGATGTCGGCAAATTTTTTGCGCAGCGTGGCCATGAGGGCGTTGGCGTGAAGGCTGGGATCCTTGCGATCAGCGAACGGGGCGGGAATCATGAAACACGCGCCGAGGTTGCTTTGGTTGGCCTGAAGGACGTTGGAATAACCGGAGATGGCGAAGGTGTGGGCGATGCCGGGGGTGGAGCGGGCGAGGTCGTCGACGCGGCGCACGATTTCATCGGTGCGTTCAAAGCTGGCACCATCGGGCAGCTGGATGACGGTCATGAAATAGCCCATGTCCTGCTGGGGGATGAAACCGGTGGGGACTTTTTTGAAGGCGTAGAAGGCGAGCGCGATGAGGCCGCCGTAGAGGAAGATGCCGATGAAGGCGTGACGGATGAATTTGCCGATGATCCTGGCGTAAGTATCGGACATGCGGCTGAAGGCTTTGTTGAACAGCTTGAAGAACCAGCCGAGGAAGAAGTTGATGATGCGGCTGAAGCGGTCGGGCGGAGCGGAATGGGGACGCAGCAGGAGCGCGGCGAGGGCGGGCGAGAGCGTGAGGGAGTTGATGACGGAGAGAAGGGTGGAGGCCGCAATGGTGAGGGCAAACTGACGGTAGAATTCGCCGGTGATGCCGGTGAGGAAGGCGGTCGGGACGAAGACGGCGCTGAGCACGAGGCCAATCGCGATGACGGGTCCGGTAACTTCCTGCATGGCGCGGATGGTGGCTTCGCGCGGGGCGAAGCCTTTTTCGAGGTAGCGTTCGACGTTTTCGACCACGACGATGGCGTCATCGACGACAATGCCGATGGCGAGGACGATGCCAAAGAGGGACAGGTTGTTGAGGGAGAATCCGAAGCCGGCCATGACGGCGAGGGTGCCGATGAGCGAGACGGGGATGGCCAGCAAGGGAATGACGGAGGCGCGCCAGCTTTGCAGGAAAACGACGACGACGATAACAACAAGAAGGATGGCTTCGAGGAGGGTGACCATGACGGCGGTCATGGAATCGCGAATGAACTGGGTGGGGTCGTAGTTGATGCTGTAGTCGACGCCGGGGGGGAATCGTTCCTTGATGCGCAGCATTTCAGCGCGGACCACGTCGGAGGTCTCCAGCGCGTTGGTGCCGGGAAGCTGGAAAATGCGCATGGAGACGGCGTTTTTGCCATCGCGATAACTTTTTTGGGCGTAGTCTTTGCCGCCGAGTTCGACCCGGGCGACGTCTTTGAGCCGGATGACATCGCCGCTTTCGCCGGTGCGCAGGACGATGCGGTTGAATTCTTCCGCGCTGCGCAGCCGACCCTGGGTGGTGAGGGTGTATTGGAACTGGATGCCGGAGGGAGCGGGTGGCTGGCCGAGCTGGCCGGCGGCGACCTGAATATTCTGTTCACGGATGGCGCTGACAACATCGGTGGCGGTCAGGTTGCGGACGGCGAGTTTCTCAGGATCGAGCCAGACGCGCATGGTGAAGTCGAGTCCACCAAGGGAGGAAGCTTCGGCGACACCGGGGAGACGGGCGAGACGGTTCTGGACCTGAATGTTGACGTAGTTCGCGAGATAAAGGACGTCGCGGGTGTCGTCGGGCGAATAAAACTGGATCGCCATGGTCAGGTCGGGCGATCGTTTGAGGGCCTGGACACCCATGCGTCGCACGTCTTCAGGAAGGCGCGGAAGGGCGGCGTTGACGCGGTTTTGAACGAGCACCTGGGCTTTGTCGAGGTCGGTGCCCAGCTTGAAGGTGACGGTGATGTTGAGGCGTCCATCTGAGGTGGAAGACGACGACAGGTAAAGCATGTCCTCGACGCCGTTGATCTCCTGTTCGAGAGGAGTGGCGACGGTGTCGGCGAGCACGGTGGCGTTGGCACCGGGGTAGGTGGCGCTGACGACGACGGTGGGCGGGATGACGTCGGGGTATTGCGAGACCGGCAGGGTGAAGTAGGCAAGCCCCCCGAGCAGGGTGATGACGATGCTGAGAACGGCGGCGAAGACGGGGCGGTCGACGAAGAATTTAGGGATGTTCACTCGTTAAGGGATTGAGGATGAAGGCAAAAGGATGAAGCAAGCGGATGCTGCGTTCACTTGGCGGCGGTGGCGGGCGGGATGGGAGTGGCAAGGGCCATTTCGCTTTCCTCGGGAGCGACGGAGTTGCCGTTGCGGACGTGGACCACCCCGTTGGTGACGATGCGTTCTTCAGGTTTCAGCCCGCTGCGGACGATGCGCAGACCGTCCTGCATGGGGCCGGTTTCGATGGGTCGATATTCGGCCTTGTTGTCGGCGTTGATGACAAAAACAAACGAACGGCCCTGATCGCTGCCGATGGCCTCGTCGCGAATCAAGAGCGCGTCATACTGGCCGGAACCGGGAATGCGCACGCGGGCGAAAAATCCGGGGGCCATGAGTTTGTCGGGGTTGTCGAAGATGCCGCGGGCGCGGATGGTGCCGGTGTCGGGCCGGAGGACGTTGTCGACGAAATCGACTTTGCCTTTGCGGGGGAATCCGGATTCATTGGCGAGTCCCATTTCGACGGGGATGGGCTCGAACATGGGGCTGGTGCGGGTGCCCTGGCGGTGGAGTTCGCGGTATTTGAGGGCGGATTGCTCGTCGACTTCAAAATAAACGTAGACGGGATCAAGGGCGACGATGGTGGTGAGCAGGGTGGAGTCGCGTTCGCCGCCGGTGACGAGGTTGCCTTCAGTGACGGGGGCGTTGCTGATCCGACCGGTGATGGGGGCGCGGACGGAGGTGAACTCGAGTTCGAGTTCAGCAGCACGCAGGGCAGCCTCGGCGACCTTGACGGAGGCGTCGGCTTCAGCGGCAGCTTTCAGACGGGTGTCGTAGTCTTCGGCGGCGATGGCTCGGGAAGCGATGAGGGTTTCGGCGCGTTTGGCTTCGTTTTTGGCGAGTTCAGAACGGGTGCGATTGCGTTCGAGTTCGGCCCGGGCCCCCTCAACGGCAGCCTGGTAGGGGCGTGGGTCGATGGTGATGAGAAGGTCGCCTTCTTTGACTTCAGTGCCCTCTTTGAAGTGAATCTTTTCGAGGTAACCACTGACCCGGGCGCGCAGATGAACCATTTTGGTGGATTCGAGCCGACCCACAAATTCGTCCCATTCAACGACTTTTTTGACGACAGGCTTGGCGACGGTGACTTTTTGCGGAGCGGCGGCGGCGGTGGTGGCTTCTTTTGGTCCGCAGGATGCGAGGGTGAACAGCGATAGGCCAAGAAGGGCGGGTTGGAGTCTCATACGGGAGGTGTCGGGATCGATGGGCGTCGGATGGATGGCGGGAAGGTATCTCGTGGCGAGTGCGGCGACGCCAAAGGGATACGTGGCAGAGACGCGGCTCTGGACACGGAAAAATCAGCTTTCGCCACGACCAGAGACATCGAAATGGGATTGGAGGTCGCGTGTTTTTATTGTCTCATCGGCAAAAATACTAGGGTGATCATGGCAATGAGACGGAAGCACCATCCCAGACGCCTGCTGTTCAAAGAAAATGCTGATGCGACACAAAATCATTAGTTTGGGTGTTGACCTGGAGTGGTATTGAGTTTTAATCGCAACAGCGATGAACTGCGCGGACTTTAATACTATTGCTTCGGGCGGCTTCAATTCTCCACACCTCATGAAATCAACCATCATCAAGCACCGCAAGCGCGCGCTCCCTAACTCCCTGACGGCACGCGAAGGCATCGCCCTCACCACGTCCGTCCTCTGCGCGGCTGGCGCTCTTCCAGCACAAACGGCCCCGGCACCTGCCCCGGACAATGGAGCCTCGCCTACCGTTACTCCCGAAGTGGTGGTGACTGGCCAGGCTGATCCCCTCTACAAACCCCAAGCCGTTGCCAGCCCTAAATTGCAGGGTCCTTTGCGTGACGTTCCCCAGACGATCACGGTCATTCCGCAAACGGTGATCCAGGAGCAGGGCGCGACCAATCTTCGTGATGTGCTTCGCAACGTTCCTGGCATCAGCATCCAGGCGGGTGAAGGTGGTGGCGGTCTTCCAGGTGACAACCTCAGCATTCGCGGTTTCAATGCCCGCACGGACTTCTTCATTGATGGAGTGCGTGATTTTGGCGCTTATTCCCGTGACCCGTTCAACTACGAACAGATTGAAGTCGCCAAAGGCCCTTCATCGTCCACTTCAGGTCGTGGTTCGACCGGTGGTTCCATCAACCTGGTGACCAAGACCCCCAAGCTTGAGCCTTTTTATCATCTGGATACCATGGGCGGCACGGACAAGCTGTTCCGCTCCACCATCGACATCAACCAGCCTTTCCTGGTGAATCCTGGCTCCCCTGGAGTTGAAGGTTTTTCCGGCGGCAAAGGTGCGAAGGAAGTTCTTCCAGTGGCACCGGTGGCTGAATCAGGTCACGCCTTCCGTTTGAACGGTCTCTTCCATACCAACGAAGTGGCCGGCCGCGATGTGGTTGAGCAAGAGCGCTGGGCGATCGCGCCCTCGCTGGCATTCGGACTTGGAACCGAAACGCGCCTGACGTTCACCTATCTTCACATGGAAGAAGACAACGTGCCTGAGTATGGCATTCCTTGGGTCCCGCCAAACAGCAATCCGCAGCTGTCGCGTTTCTCCGACCAGGCACCGCCGGTGTCCTTCGACAATTTCTACGGCATCCGTGGTTATGACTACGAAGAGACCGAAACCGATGTGGCAGGCATCCTGTTTGAGCACGATTTCAGTGATGGCCTTCGTTTGCGCAACTTCAGCCGCTACGCCCGGACCGACCGCTCCTCGGCGATCACCGCGCCACGTTTTGCGGACGTGAACAACAGCCTGGCCATCAACCGCCAGCTCCAGCGTCGCGAACTGACCAATGAAGTTTGGGCGAACCAGACCGACCTTTCCATCGACTTCGACACGGGTTCCATCCGCCATGCGTTGGTGGTGGGTGTCGAGTTTGTCTGGGAAAAGCAGATCACTCAAAACGGTGCGCAAAACACCAACCAGCCGACGACCAATCTGTTCAATCCGACTCCGTCGGACCGACCATTTGGGCCAATGCCTGGCATCACCAATCCACCCAACAAGACCGAGGCACAAACCATCAGCGCTTATGTGTTCGACAAGATCAGTTTTGGCGAAAAATGGGAACTGACCGGCGGAGTTCGGTATGATCGTGTCGATGCGGACTACAGCGCCCCTGGAGTGAGCTTCAGCCGGGTCGATGACCTGGTCAGCTGGCGCGCCGCGCTGGCGTTCAAGCCGGTGGAAAATGGCAACATCTACTTCGGTTATGCGACCTCCTTCAACCCCTCCATTGACGGCAACGCCAATGCTGGATTGGGATTGACCGCGAACACCGTGAACCTCGATCCTGAAGAGTCCCGCACCTTTGAGCTGGGCACCAAGTGGGATCTGTTTGAAGATCGTCTGTCCTTGACTGGCGCGATCTTCCGCACGGAGAAAACCAATGCCCGCACTTCGGATCCAACCGATCCGGTGGCGGTCACCGTTCTTGATGGTGAGCAGGTGGTGCAAGGTTTTGAAATTGGCTTTGCCGGCAGCATCACCGACTGGTGGCGCGTGTTCGGTGGTTATACCTACCTCGACAGCGAAGTGGAAGATTCCGCCAACGTGCTTGAGATCGGCAATCAGCTCTCCAATACCCCGGAACATTCCTTCAGCTTCTGGACCGTGTTTGATCTGCCTTATGGCTTTGAACTTGGTGGCGGGGCCAACTTTGTGGACTCCCGTTTCAACAACAACCTCAACGCCCGTCAGGCCCCAAGCTACTGGTTGTTTGATGCGATGCTGGGTTACAAGGTGAACGACAATCTCTCCTTCCGCTTCAACGTCTATAACATCGGTGACGAGCGTTACATCGACCGCCTTGGCGGTGGACACTTTGTTCCTGGCGTGGGTCGCACCTTTGCGCTTTCGGCGTCTGTGAAGTTTTAAGCAAAACGCCTTAGTTCACTGGCAGAGTAGTTAGTTAGTTAGTTAGTTAGTGTGTTGTTAGCACGGAGCGGCGTTCACAGCGCCGCTCCGTTTTCCTCTTCAGACAAAAGAAAAAATCGTCCCTCCGATCAAAAAACTCCATCTTCATTTCATTCCATTCCATGCTTCTTACCATTCCCGACGTCCTCACTGCAGAACAGGTGGCCCATGCGCGCCAGGCCTTGGACCAAGCCGACTGGGGCGATGGCAGGGTCACCGCAGGATATCAATCCGCCAAAGCCAAGGACAACATGCAAATCCCTGAAGGGCATCCCGTGGCACGTGAGCTCGGCGACATGATTCTTCAGGCCCTCGGCAAAAATCCACTTTTCATGTCGGCTGCCCTGCCGCTGCGGGTATTCCCGCCATTGTTCAATCGTTATGCCGGAGGCCAGTCCTTTGGCACGCATGTGGACAATGCCATTCGTCAGATTCCTGGAACTCCGCACCGGATTCGCACCGACCTTTCGGCGACGTTGTTTTTCACCGGTCCCGAGGAGTATGACGGCGGCGAGCTGGTGGTCGAGGACACTTATGGCGGCAAGAGTGTGAAACTACCCGCTGGGCACATGGTGTTGTATCCGGCGACGAGTTTGCATCACGTCAAACCGGTGACGCGTGGTGCCCGGGTGTGTTCGTTTTTCTGGCTGCAGAGCATGATTCGTGATGATGGGCAACGTTCGCTGATGTTCGATCTGGACGTGGCGATCCAGCGGCTGAGTCGCGACCTGGCTGGCAATGAAACGGCCGAGAAAAGCACGGTGCAACTGACGGGAGTTTATCATAACCTGCTCCGCCAGTGGGCGGAGATGTGAAAGCAATCACGCCACCGATGAAACTAGGACGAGCAATCAAAAAGGGGGTGTTTTGGACCCACTTGGTGGGCGGGATCGCAGCGGGTTTGGTGATCTTCCTGCTGGCGGCCACCGGCGTGTTGTTGTCGTTCGAACGACAGATCCTTGAGTGGCTGGATGAGCCCAAAGTCGCTGAGATCCCCAACCAGCCGGCGATGTTGCTTGAGGATCTTGTTGGTGCGTCCATTGCCAAGCATCCGGAGTTGAGCTTTTCGTCGGTCAATCTGAAGGCGGATCCCAAGGCGGCGGTCGGGGTAAGTTTTGGGCGCGAGAAGTCGGTCAATTTAAATCCTTACAACGGAGAAGATCTTGGACAGGGATCGCCACGTTTGCATGAAGCATTTCATTGGATCACCGGATTGCATCGGTGGCTGGCGCTAAGTGAGGTGAACCGGGATACCGGCAAGTTGATCACCGGTATCGCCAACTTGTTTTTCTTGTTTCTGATTGTCAGCGGTTTGTATCTCTGGTGGCCGGGTCGCTGGACCTGGCATTTCCTCAAACGCATTGTGTGGTTTGACCGTCGACTCACCAAACGCGCCAAGGATTGGAACTGGCACAACGTGTTTGGTTTCTGGTGTTGTGTGCCGTTGTTGTTGATCGTGCTGACCGGCACCATCATGGCGTTTGGTTGGGCGAATCAATTGTTGTTTGCGCTCACCGGCAATGAACCCCCTCCGCCGCGCACGGGTCGGCGTGGTGGCGGCGGGCAGATGGCAGTCAAGCCATCCGCTCCGAAAATTGAAGGTTTGAATGAGGCATTACTCATTGCTCAAAACAAAGTGCCCGATTGGAAAAGCATCAGCATCCGTCTTGGGGACAAACCGGGCGCGCCTGCCTCGTTCTTGATTAGTCAAAGTCATCGTGGCCGACCTGACAAACGGGCGCAACTGGACGTCGATCTTGCTACCGGCGAGGAAAAGTTATGGGAGCCATTTTCCAGTTACAACCTGGGCCGGCAATTGCGTTTGTGGACGCGCTGGGTGCATACCGGCGAGGCGGGGGGATGGATTGGTCAGACCATTGCCGCGCTCGCGGCGATGGGGGCCATGGTGTTGGTGTGGACGGGGTTTTCCATGAGCTGGCAGCGATTCCGCAGAAGGCGCAGTTGAAGCGATCAGGCTGGACTGGCGGGTTGCAGGTATTGGATGCGCAGTTCGCTGAGACGATTTTCTGTCGCCTGTAGTTCGTGAAGCAGAGGGAAGAGTTTTTCGCGCTGGTCGGCGGGGGCGGATTTGGATTTTTCATTGATGGCAACCACGGCGTTCCAAAGC
This sequence comes from Phragmitibacter flavus, assembly GCF_005780165.1. Lineage (NCBI taxonomy): Bacteria > Pseudomonadati > Verrucomicrobiota > Verrucomicrobiia > Verrucomicrobiales > Verrucomicrobiaceae > Phragmitibacter > Phragmitibacter flavus. The sequence goes on from NZ_VAUV01000006.1 coordinate 230,691, forward strand.
GCATCAACCGCAAGATGATGACTGCTTTCGTCCTGAACTGGGGCTCCGGGAGATCGCTGCGGATCAAGATGTTCGAGGATGAAGTCGGAAAGAAAGTGCGGCTGCCAGAGCCGGTAAACGATCAGTCCAAAACGAAACAGTTCGCGCGATACTCCTTCAAGTCGCGTCTCGCCATGTTGCCGCCAGTAGCGGGCCAGTGCCATGCCGTCGTCCACGGCGTCGGTGGCTTCGGTGACCCAATCGAGTGCGGTGTCGGGTGGCAGTTGGGTGAGCACCTGGCAAAGGAGATGCCGGGCCTTGAGGCTTGCTTCGGCGGCGAGTGGCTCGCGGCGTTCGAGATCGGTGGTCAGGGTTAAGACGCGCAGACAGTCGTCGCGAGATTGAAGAGGCTCTTTGCGATGCAGCAGGTTGGCGCGATTCAGCAACACACCCAACAGCACCCGACGGCATTCTTCGGATCCGGCGGATGGGGTGGTTTCGCAGGCGGTGATCGCCCGGTTGAGGCAGAGAAGGGCTTCATCGTGATTGCTGGATGCGATCAGCGTGCCGCGATTCATCCAGGCGAGCGCGATGCGTGCGGAGCGCGAGGGATGATCGTCGGGCTGCATCGATTCGAGGATGCGCAGGGCCTCATCAAGCGAGCGTTGGATTTCCTGTGTGTGAAGCTGGGTGTTGGCACGGGCGAGGGCGTCGGCACGATTCAACCACGATGCCGAAAGTCCCCAAGGAAAAAGGGGCGACGCTTCCATCGGCAGATTGGCGCGCAGTTGGATCGCTTCATCACAGCAGGACACAGCCTCCATCAACGCGGTCTCGCTGGCTTCCTCCATGCAGGCGATGCCGAGGTTGGTCCAGAAATTGGCTTTGAGGTTGATGGAGTGCGGGTGCGTGGGATCGGGCAGGCATTTGATGCCTTCCTGATAAGCTTCTCGGGCAGTCGCCAGGCCGGGTTTCAAGTCACGGGTGAGATTGGCTTTGGTCAGCCATGCGATGGCGATGGGCTCACCGGTGTGGATGTCGCGTTCGTGGTAGGCGGCAATCGCTTCATCCAACTTCAGCAAGGCTGCCTGCCGGTTGCGCTCATGGAGCAGAGCACGGCATTGTTCCATGAGTAAGGAAGGGTCCTGGCTGGTGAGTTTGGCGTGCATGTTCATCACTGCATAACGCCGTGAGAAAGAATCTCAATAAGTTCTTGCGTGACGTTGATTTGAGATTCAATTTCCACCCCCAATCATCGGGCAGAACGTGGGCTGGAAGTTCTTCCGGCAAGAGTCCGTTCTCTGTAAGCAATCGCCATCCATGATCCTTCCGCCAAAGCACATCAACGCGCACCTGCCCTCCATGTGGACGGCAGCCGTTTGCGCCACGATGTTGGGGGTGGGATTGCATGGGGCGACCCAGCCAGTGTTGCCGGACAGTGACATGCCGCCACTGTTTTTGGAGATCGGCGAAAACGTCGAGTTTGTCGAATTTCAGGCACCGGGCGACCCGGCTCCCGAAGAGATGCTGAATGAGCCCGAGGAGGAGATGGAGCTTGAGGAAGTGATCGAAGAGGATGTTGAGATTCCGCCGCTGCCTGAGATCGTGATGCCACTGACGCCGCCGGAGATGCCTGACCTTGCGGAGCTTGAGGAAATTCGTCCGCCTGAGCCGCCTAAAATTGCTCCTCAACCTTCGCCAGAGAAACCGAAGACGGAGAGCAAGCCCAAACCGAAACCCAAGCCGAGAGTGGTCAATGCGCCCAACAAAACGGGCACCGGCAGCGGTGGTGGTGGCGGATCGGGTCCACCCACGGTATTCAGTGGCGGAGGCAAGGGTCGCTTCCCTGCTCCGCCTTATCCATCATCCGCACGCAGCGCAGGGGCGCAGGGAACGGTCAGACTTTTGGTGGTGGTGGAAGCCACCGGTGTGCCCAGTTCGGTGAGCATTCAAAGTTCCAGCGGCTCCAGTCAACTCGATGCCAGCGCGGTCGGAACCATCAGTCGGCGCTGGCGCTGGCCACAAGGGAATGTGCGGCGTTACATCGTTCCCATCCGCTATGTTTTGAACCAATAAATCATGACAACACCCATTCTGGCTAACTCACTTATTGAAATCTTTCGCGAAGGCGGCCCGATCATGTGGCCCATCGGTCTCGTGGCGCTTATGGCCATTGCAGTGGTGGTGGAACGGATCTTCTGGTGGACCGCCCTGGCCACCAAACGCCGGCCCAAAGTGTTGGAAAAAGTCCTGATGGCTCTTGAGAAAGGGGACATCGCCAAGGCGCAGGAAATTTCGGCAAACTCCAGCGATCCCGTGCTGCGGGTGGTGCATGCGGGATTAAATCACCGGCATGCCAGTCTCACCGGTGCCTTGCAGGCCGCGGCGGGAATTGAGATCAAACAGGCCGGGCGATTTCTGACGGCAATGGACACCATCATCACGCTGGGACCCCTGCTTGGATTGCTCGGCACCGTCACCGGCATCATGGGGAGTTTCACCGCGATCGGCGGATCCGAACTTGCCGTGGAGAAAGTGACCGGCGGCATCGGCGAGGCTTTGATCGCGACCGCCTTTGGACTGGGCATCGCCATCCTGGTGCTGGTCCCTTACAATCTGTTCAATTCGAAAGTCGCTGCGCTTCAGCATGACATTGAAACGGCGGCCAACAATGTGGAGGTCTTCACCGCCGCGCCTCCGACGCGCGTGCATGTTTGAGTAAGCCGATCCATCCACACGCGCATGAAAATTGTTTCCCCGATTGCCCAGCACAAGGCACGCATTGAGGTCATTCCATTGATCGACATCATGTTTTTCCTTTTGGCGAGCTTCATGATGGTGAGTCTGACCATGACCAAACAACGCACCATTGAGGTCAATCTTCCTGGTGCCGCCACCTCCCAGTCGAACCTCAAGCCGGACAGCATCACCCTTGCCGTCGATGCGCGTGGCGGGGTGTTTTTGGAAAAAGAAAACATCACTTTGGAGCAGCTGGATGTCATGCTGAAGGAGAAGCTCGCCGTTAACAAGGACCTGCCCGTGTATATCTCCGGCGATGCCGAAACTCCACATGGTGCCATGGTGGCGGTGCTGGACTACGTCCGACGTTGTGGCGTGACCAAGGTCGCTTTCAATGTGAAGCCACTGGAAAAACTCTGAGCTTCATTTCTCAAATTCCGACTGCTCATGCGCCCTGTCTCCTCCCTGGTTCTCACGTTTCTATTGATCGCCCTTTGCGGATTGTGCGGGGTGCAATGGTGGCGGGAGAACGAGTTGCGCCGCATTGCCGAAAAACAGCGGGATGACTTGGTCCGTCACGAAGCCGTGCAGATGGAGCAGGACGCCCGGATCAAGTCCGCTGATGCGGAGATTTTGCGACTCACCGGAAGCATTGCTGACTTGAGAACCAACTCCGTCAGCAAACTCGAATTTGACGAACTCAAGACTGCTGCTGAAGGTCATGTCGCCACCATCAACCGGCAGAACGAGATCATCGTTCAGCAAAACGAAAGCATCACCAAGCAGAACGAGGCTTTGGAAAAGTTCAACGCCGCGATGCTTCAGGCCAACGAAACCATCAAAACGCTGACCACCCAGCGTGACGACCTCGCCAAGCGCATCAACGAGGTGACCGAGCAATACAACAAGCTCGCGAATCCAGGAGCGGCGGCAGCTCCAGCTCCAGCTCCACCTGCGGGCAATTGAATTAGAGAGCGAATTCCCGCGTGGCCAAGCTTGGAGCAAGCCGCCTGTTCTGATAGGGGCGAATCGAGCGGTTGGTGTGCTCCCGAAAATTTGATGGTATCACGAATTCCGGCGGTCATTTGGTGAGTTAGTCAAACTCCGCAATGTTCACCCATCAAGGCGGGTGGCTCCAAACTTACACACCCGGTTTGCCACTCGGACGCCTCACGGTTTGCCCCCTCGTGCTCCTCGACGAGTGCCTTCTTCATCACCTCCCAACAGGGAAAGTCGAAAGTCGCCCACCAGATTCGTCAGTGGCTGATTTCACCTTTCATGGCCTTCGCACGCTGATGCCGTCGGTGCTCCGCTCCTTCAGCGATGCTGTCTCAAGCAATCCCATCGCGAATGCCCCAATTGCTTTGCGAGATCGTTTTTACTACTACATCCGGTGCAGTTCATAATGCCCGCAGCAGCGAGAGGCCCCATATCTGACCCTTATGTCGCGTGATTTGGTTCTGGGCGAGGCCTATCAGTCGACCAACTCTTATCGATCAATTTAAATTCAGACAACCCAGACAATTAGGTATCCCCATGACAAAAAATGCGGAGCTTTAAATCTTGCGTTTTTTAACCATGCATTATTGTAATAGACGTTTACTGCCGCAATTCACGGCATCCGATCATTCACATCACAAGATGTGCACACCTCAATGCATTAAATTTATGCTTATGAAAAATATATTATTGATCGTTATTGTTCTCTCCTTCGGCGTCTCGGGTGTTTCCATGGGGCAAACCCAAATCTACACCAATAGAATCGAAGGATTCACTGCCGCACAAGTGGATGCGGGGCTTCCTGCGAACCATGCGTTTGATCCAACGACAATTGCCTCTGCAATTGTCGATCCGACTTATTCGGTGAGCAATGGCCCAGCGTCACCTCATGGCGGGAATGCTTACTTTGGTTCCGTGGTAGGAGCTGGAGGAGTTGGGGATTATACCGTGGACTTTGCTGACTTCGTTGACATCAACGGAGCGCCGGTCTCCTTTTTGGATCAAGAAAGCTATGTGGTGACGATCTTCTATAAACCTTCCATCGTCAGCGACAATCTGGGCAATTCCTGGAGTTACATCCCCGACTCTAATATCGATTATTACATCTTTGATGGCGCTCCAGTATCTATAGGCAACACAGTGGCCAGCTTTTCCCCCAACACTTGGACCGCGATCGACTTCTCATTCGTGTTTGATGCCGCTACGATGGGCAACAGCCCGTATCTTTGGGTGACTCCCCTTTACGTTCTGACCCCATTGCAGGGTTCTGCTGCCTTGGCGCAGTCGAATTTCAATTACAACGGAGCCATTGACATCGGAGCCCCTGTTGCCGCCGTTCCCGAGCCGTCGGGTGCCATCCTCATTGGTGTCGCTGGTTTATTGGGCATCCTTCAACGCCGTCGTTCGGTGCGCGCCTGACACTCCGATCACCATTGGGGCGGCAGGCATGTGTCGCACATGGGTCAGCTTTGACCACCTCGGACGTTCGTCTGAGCTCATCCGTTCGAGTTCTGCCTGCTTAAAAATTCACTGCCTGAGTCCGAAAAAGGTGAGGCGAGCGATCCCCACATTTTGTTAACCACTGACGGCGAGCTTCTCCAAATCGGCGCGCGTGGTTTCGTAGGTGGTTTCAAATGTCAGGGCGGCAGGATCGACGGGAAGGTTGTGCACGCGGCAGAATTCTTCATACAAAGCGGGCCACCAGTTTTCGTGCTGGGTGAGGCCCTGCGCTTTCCACTCGTTCCAGCCGATGAGGACTTTGCTCCAGCAGGCGCTGCCAAATTCGATGGCCCCCTTTTGATTGCCGAAGGCGCTGACATACCAATTTTTGCCGATGTGGGCGTGCAGGACCTCATCGGCCCAATCATGATCCTGGAAAAGTTGGGCAAGAGGGTCGCCGGACTCACTTCCGACCTCCCATTCAAAACGTTTGCCCGTTTTGGTCATGAGTCCCTGTTCGATGAAATACAGGACAGCGTGGCGTTCCCAAGGTTGCAGCTGGGTGTTGAGTCCGAGTGCCCAGGTGAAATTGACGCGCAAGAATTTCCGCCAGTCGATGCCGTTGTTGATAAATCCGACTTCGCCCATCATGGCATGGCGGGCCTCGTCCCAAAGCTGGCGGGTCATGTCGCGATAATAGGCCCACGGTTTGTCGGGCGTTTCGGTAAGGATGCTGGCCATCATTTCCGGCACGTCGATCTCGCGCAGCCTTTTGTAATACATCATGAGTGTCTTGTCGCGCGGGCGGAAGGCGGGATCGTAAAGGAATTCTTCGGCATGGACGCCCATGTTATAGGGGTCGAGAAAACGCTCGTCGCGTTGGGGGATGTTGTTGTAGACAAACGGGGTTGCGCTGTGGATGGGGACGAGTTCGCCAGTGGTCTCGGCGGGAAGCGATCCATCAAGATCACCGGCGGCGGCGAGGAGTTTTTTGAGCAGGGTTTCCCAGGACTGCGTGATCGATTGATGCGTGGCCTCGGCGATGCAGGGGACGGCTTGGGCACCGTAATCGATCATTTCGCGAATTTCGAGATCAGCGAAACGCAGGATGCGGACGGTGGGATGATCGGCAAGAGGATTGGTTTCGGAGAGGTGATTTTGGATGCCGCGCTGCAGAGCGGGGAGGGCGTGCAGGTAGATGCCGGTGAGCAGTTCCACCGTGGTCGGAGCGTTTTGAATTTCGTCGAAGAACACACGCAGGGATTCATCGGGGATTTTGTCGAGTCCGAGCGGGGGCGTGCGCATTTCGGCGACGCGTTCGCGCAGCGCGGTGGCGTGTTCGGCGCAATAATGGGCATGCAGGCTGTAAGCCATTTTGATTTCATAGACTGGCTCGGCGGTGAGTCGCGCCTCAAAAATCTGCATGAGCCGCTTGAGGGCGAAGTGGTAGCGTTTGAGTCGACCGACGTTGGCCTCAACGCTGATCCCGGGTCTGGCGGCGTCGGCAAAGGAGGCGATGCCGGCAAGGGGAGGAAGACCGGCGTAGGACTGGTAGTTGGGGAGTGGGACGGCGGGCGCGTTCATGATTGAAGCAGATGATACCAAAGCGTGAGTGGATGGGGAAGTGCGGCGCGAAAGATGCGTGGAATGATAAAATTTCATCCTCACCGCTCCTTTCTGTCAAGCTGACTGGCTTCGAACGCGGCATTTTCGCCGGATTGATGACAACCCATGGACGCAGGATCTGGCAAACGACCGGTGTCGCGATGCCACTCAAATTGAACAACGCCCTTCCCATTGTATCTAAATTTATACAGAAATGACAAAAACATTGTCTAATTATGGTAATTCAATAAATTCAAAGATCGATGACGCCGTTTTCCCCTCATGAATCTGAAGTCGCTTCCACCGACTGTTCCGGCCTTTTTGGGTCAAGACCGCATGGAGTTGAGATGATTGGTATGGAGGGCGGGTTGCGCGAGGCACGGATTGATCCCCGTCTTGCACGCGCGAGTGTCGCCGAGTTGAACGCGGCCCTTGAACAGGCATTCCGCCAAGAAGAGGAAAACGTGTCTGGAATTTTTGGCAGGCCATCACGCGGAGGCCTTTCTCCGTAATAAAGGCTCAGAGCCAGACAGGGGGAGAGCAACTCCTCATTCGCGGCTCGTGCACCACTCCATCGTTCCACCACTCCACCGTCCGCCGAAACAAGGACATCTCTCCAGTCCTCGACAAACGCATCTCACGGGGCCATGGAATCCCCGCCGATGAATCCGCCCGTTGTTTCCGAACGATCACTGCTTTGCCAGAGCCACCGCGAGGAAATGGCCAGCATGCTCACGCACGCGCTGGGCGTCGTGCTGAGTGTAGTCGCGCTCATCGGCATGCTCATTACCTCCGGTGGCGACTTCCTAAAATCGATCTCCGCAGCCGTTTTCGGCGGCTCGCTCATCCTCCTCTACGGTTTCTCCACGCTCTACCATCTCTACACCGACGCGAGAAGAAAGCAGCTCTTCCAGACGCTCGATCATGTCTGCATTTACCTGCTCATCGCCGCTACCTACACGCCCATCTCGATCATTACCCTGCGCGGGCCGTGGGGCTGGACACTGTTCAGCCTCGTCTGGACCATGGCCATCGTCGGGTTGGTCATCAAAACCAAAAACGTTCTGCCCGGCAGGAAGAAAAACCACTGGCTCTCCACCGTCCTCTACCTCGCCATGGGATGGCTGGCCCTCATCGCCATCGGTCCGGTGGTCCGTGCAATGCCCCCTGCCGGCCTAGCCTGGCTGGTCGGCGGCGGCCTCAGCTACACCTTTGGCGTGATCTTCTACTCCTGGCGATCGCTGCCCTACCATCACGCCATCTGGCATCTTTTCGTCCTCGGCGGCAGCGCCTGCCACGTCATCGCCATCTGGCTTTATGTTCTCCGCTGAACTGAACCGAGCCGATAACAGAAAAGTGCATGGATGAGTCCGGCACCGCCTTTACGAATCCGCATACAAATTCACAAAAGCCCCATCGACCCCCAATCTTTTGACGCTGTCCCTGCTGCGGAACTCCCACACACAGCTCGCCATCACCGAATACCCACGACGCTGCAGCGCCTTGACATGGCAGTTCAAAAGCACGCTGTGATGGATCAGGCAATACTGCCACGGCTTGAGCTTAGGCTCCCACATCGCTGAAATCGCAGACATCAATCCGAAGCGAGCGAGTTGCGCATTCGGCGAAATCTCATGCAACCTCCGCAACACCGCATCCCCATGCGACGCAAAGATCACTCTTTCCAAAGGCACCTGCGGCAAGATCACTTTCAGCAAACGTTCCAAATCCTCTCTCTCATAACTCCCCTTCAAATGGGCCATCAGCCCCATCTCTTCGCCCATTTCAGCGAGGCAAGATTCCAAATCACTCCCCCTGCCCCATCCGTGCACACAACAAAATCCATCTGTCGGTGATTTCTTGACCACATCCAGTTCCACAAAATCCACCCGATATCGGGCCGCAAGCCGCACCCCCTCAGGAGCATTCTGCATCCCCCGACTCATTCCCCCACGATGTGCAATGATCTTCAATTCGATTTCAATTCCAATTCCAAAGTTATCACTCAACTACCCATCGGAACGCCGCATCTCCCGATAAGCGGTGGGACTTTGCCCCACTCGCTGACCAAACTGTTCGGAAAAGCTGCTGCCATCCACAAAACCACAGCGGATCGCGATCTCGGAGGCGGAAAGATTCGTTTCCTCCAGTTGTTTCATCGCGGCGGCGACCCGGGTTTTCATCAGAAACTCCTGCGGACTAAACCCGAACGCCTGCTGAAATCGTCGCTGAAAATGTCGCATCGAAAGTCCGCATTTGCCGGCCACTTCCGCGAGCATTACCGGACCTGCGAAGTCACGACGAATGATTTCAACCGCACGCGCCACGCTCTGGATCATTGGCAGTTGCATCTCGTGATCCGCCGCCACCCGCACCACGCCCGCCGTTCCGCAAATCCGGCCCCGACTATCCTTCAACGGGATCTTGGTGACAAACACCCAGTCAGGACTCCCCTGTTTGTCGAACCATAACTCCACGCGCTCAATGCAGCCGACTTCACCCGCAAGCAAAACGGCATCATCCCGAAGATAACCGGAAGCCATCTGCTGAGGCGCGACATCAAAATCGGTCAGGCCGAGCAGCTCACTCTCATGCCTGCGTTGGTGATGCTGCAGAAAGCTCTGACTAACCAGCATGAAACGTCCGTCGCGATCCTTGCAATAAAAACAAACGCCGGGGAGGTGATCAAACAGCGAATGGAAATGAGAGCCCGGGTGAACCTTGCTCAACCACTCGTCACGCTCTCTCGCGACGCTTTCAACACGCTTTCCCCGACTGCCTGGTTTTGGATCTCGTGGCGTATTTGGCATACATTTTGTCGTCACGGTTGGTTTTGCGGGGAGTTATTCTGGCCATGACAACGTTAGCCGCATTGACATCCCCGACAATCTTAAAACGCCCAAGAACCAAGAACCAAGAACCAAGAACCAAGAACCAAGAACCACTGAACCATGAGCACTCACTTCCCCGACATCTCCCGGATCGCCTACGAAGGCCCTCAATCCAAAAATCCCCTCGCCTTCAAACACTACAATCCCGATGAACTCGTGGAAGGCAAAACGATGCGCGATCATCTGCGTTTCTCCATCGTCTACTGGCATACCATGTGTGGTCAGGGCGGCGACATGTTCGGCGAAGCCACGGCCATCCGCCCTTGGGACGCCGGCAAAACCGGCATCGAACAGGCCAAGGCACGCGTGCCGGTGTTCTTCGAAATCGCTGAAAAACTCGGCATGCCCTACTACGCTTTCCATGATCGCGATGTCGCCCCTCACGGCAAAACCTTGCGCGAGAGCAACGAATATCTCGACACCATCGTCGCCCTGTTGAAAGAGCAGCAGCAACGCACCGGCATCAAACTGCTGTGGGGAACTGCCCAGTTGTTCGTGCACAAACGTTTCATGAATGGTGCCGCCACCTCGCCGAACGCCGAAGTTTTTGCTTTTGCCGCCGCCCAGGTGAAGAAAGCCCTGGAGGTGACCCATGAACTCGGTGGTGAAGGTTACACCTTTTGGGGAGGTCGCGAAGGGTATATGACCTTGTGGAACACCGACATGAAACGCGAACTCGACCACCTCGCCCGCTTCCTGCACATGGCCGTCGATTACGCCAAGGAAATTGGCTTCAAGGGCCAGTTTTACATCGAGCCAAAACCCAAGGAACCTACCAAGCATCAATACGACAGCGACGCCGCTGCCTGCCTGAACTTCCTGCGTGAATACGACCTGCTTCCGCACTTCAAGCTCAACCTGGAGACCAACCACGCCACGCTGGCCGGCCATTCCATGCAACACGAAATGGAAGTCGCAGGAGCAGCCGGGGCACTGGGATCGCTCGATGCCAATACCGGCGATCTGCTGCTTGGCTGGGATACCGATCAATTCCTCACCGATGCCTCGGTGGCCACCCAGATGATGCTCTCCGCTTTAAAACATGGCGGACTCACCACCGGCGGCGTCAACTTCGATGCCAAAGTGCGCCGCGAAAGCATTGATCCCGAGGATCTGTTTTTTGCCCACATCGGCGGCATGGACACCTTTGCACGGGGTTTGAAAAACGCCGCCGCCATTCGTGCCGATGGCCGCCTGGGCGAATTCGTCCAACAACGTTATGCCTCGTGGGACACCGGTCTCGGTGCCAGCATTGAACAAGGCAAAGAAACCTTCGCCTCCCTGGAGAAGCTCATGCTCGAAAAAGGCGAAGCCGCTCCCAACACAAGCGGTCGCCAGGAGTATCTGGAAAACTTGGTCAACGAGTTCGTCTAAGCAAGCTAACGACCGGTCAGCAGACAAATCTCCAACTGACCTTCGAGGGCCATGCAACATTTCCAAATTTGTCCCACGGTATTGACCAACTGTGGGACATTTGATAAATGTGCTAAAAGGGAGATTCTATGGCAGAAGGCGTAAACGTGAGATTTGCGGGGGAGCTTCAACGATTCCTTCAAACTGGAATCGGCGATGCGGGACTTTACGGCTCGGCGAGCGAATACATTCGCGATTTGGTCCGGCGCGATTACGAGCGATAGGAGAAACACAAATGGGGCGCTCTTCGTCATGCGCTCAAGCCAGGCATGGCTGCTGATGGGAGCGAGTTTGTGACGCTTGACGCGGACAAGGTGATCGCCGAAGCAAAGGAACAGGCAATTTACTCAAAGTTTGACCGCATTTGAGCCTGCGAAACTGACGGGCGTGCCTGCAAACTTGAAGAATTACCGAACATCGTTTGCCGAAATGGGATCGCCAAATATTACCAACCCCTGACACTATTGATTTTAGCAAGTCTTGCGAAGGCCTTCATTATCCGGTATTGTGTCCGACATGAGCACGGTCATGGAAATTGAAAGGGCCATAGAAAACCTCAAACCAGAGGAGTTTCGGGAATTGCTCGGCTGGATGGAGCAGAAAGAACGCTCCATCTCGCAGCCACGCACTGCGACCCCGCTCGCCTGGCCGGATTTTGCGGCCCGTCAGCGTGACGTGTTCGGGCAAGACTTTTGTCTCCCTGCTGGATACGTTGACCAGCTTATCAGCGAGGGTCGCGGCGAATGAGCGTTTGTGCGGACACGGGTTTCATCGTCAAGCTTTACCTCAAGGAGGCAAATTCACCGCAAGCTCTCGCCTTGCTGGCAAGTCTTTCTCCGCCCATATTCGTGACAACGTGGCATGTGCTGGAAGTGTCCAACGCCATACAAAGAGCGGTTTTTGTAGGGGGCATCACGCCCGCTCAAGCAAGCCAGCTACTGTCAATTTTCGATTCAGACTTGCGAAATGGAGTGTTTAACTTGGTTGAGATCGACCATGATGCCGTATTGGAACTTGCAAGACGGCTGACGTTGAATCATACGCCTGTCATTGGCACACGTTCTCTCGATGTGCTGCATGTTGCGAGCGCGATTGAGTTGGAGGCGACAGATTTCGTTAGTTTTGATCAGCGCCAGAGAGATGCGGCGAAGGCCGAAGGGCTAAACATTCTGCCCTGAACCCGTTTTCTCCGTGAAGGCTAAAAAAACAGGACAACCTCTCGGCTGCCCTGCTTCTTCATCACCCGCTGGTGACTTAATATCTACAGATCCCGCTGGATTCCGTTCAACAGGAAGCTGCCGGTTGGATCACTGTTGCCATCAAGCTCCACATCCACATCTAGGAAGAAGTTTCCTTGGGCGGGATCGGAAAGATCACCGTTCACCGACAGGGTTGAGGCAGCATTGTTGTCGAAGAAAGCAAATCCGGTGTCCACATGTCCGACCGCGACGTTGCCATTCAGGTTGGTGATGATCACGTCAGCACTGCCTTGAGCGACGGCCGCAAAGAACGAGGGATCAAATCCACCGTTGGTCACCGATCCTTCGGCTAGCACCACGTTGCCTGTCACCCTGGCATTGATGGTGGATGAACCAAGCCCCAGGACATTGATCGCATCATTGAACATGGTGCCGGTGAAGATATTCGCCGTGATGTCGGCATCAATTTCACCCGAAGCACTCCCGAGCGCCTGGATCGCAATGCCATCGAAGGTGCCACTCAACAGGTTGTCGATCACGTCAGCGATCAACAGGCTGTTAGGACCCGCCGCGCCTTCTGCTCTCAGGATCACCCCTTCATTGAAGACACCCGTAAAACCATTTTTGGTAACGAGCAAATCCATGTAACTGCCACCGGTCTTCAACGCATCAATCGCACGGGTCTGGAATTCACCGCTGAACAAGTTTTCGACGATGTCCACGTTCAACATGGACCCGACTTCAAGGCCTGCATCTCTACTTTCCAGGATGATGCCGGCTTGCTGATAAACACCGGAGAACACATTTAATGTCACCAATGCCTCAAGGGTGGAATTCTCATACTCAGAAAGGTAAATGCCATACACGGCCTCGTTGGTGAAGTTATTGGAGTCCACCAGCAGATTGATCTCTGAATCATCCGCGCTTGCCGCATCAATGACGGCGCCAAAGTTACTTTCAAACTGGTTCAATTTCACCGTCACGTCAGCAAATGAATCACCATAAGTAAACACGCCGACGCCACGATCAATGAACTCATTGGGGTCAAACTGATTGTCGAACACGTTGCCGGTGATGTTGGCGGTGATGGACGTTTCATCGTAAGCGTCCACAATGATTATCTTATCCCCCACGCTGCCTTCATACTCCCGGACGGTGCCAATGAAGTCATTGAGCAGCACGTTGGCCACAACAGTGGAATTGCCCCGGCCAGAGAGGTAGAGATGCGAATCATCCGTCTCGTTGTCGAAGGTGTTTCTCACGATGTCAGCCGAAACCGTGGCGTTGTCGTAGCCCACCAGAGCGAGGCCGTAATAATATTTCCCATCAAGGACGTTTCCGGTGACCAAAGCGTTAATCGTGGAATCATCGGAACCCCGGATCTGCGCCCCACTGAAGTAGTTGTCACCAAGGAATTGGTTGTTCAACAACACCACATTCAGCTCGGCCGTTCCGAACGACTGGACAAACAGGTTGTCCCAGGCGCCGTGGAATTCATTGGTGCTGATCAACACCTCCGCAGAAACTTCGGAATTGTAATTCACCGCGGCGTTGATGTCGTTAAAGACACTGTCCACCAGGATGAAATTTGCCACATTGGTCGCTTGGATGCCGGAAAGCCCCTGCCCCTGCCCTTCGTTGAATTCATAACCCTGAACGATCAGGGTCTCGAAGTTCGAAACCACACCGCCGTTCACGACCGGACGCAAAGTGTCACCTGCAAAAAGACTGCCGTCTGGCAGCAGGATGCCTTTGTGGGAACTGATGAAACGGGTGCTGCCAGTGGTGGTCACCGTCTCGTTATAATCACCGCCTGTGCCACCCTGGGTATACACGTTCCACAAACGACCGGAATTGTTGCTGTTATCGCCTGCGGTGGTGGCCCCCTCCTGAAGGTTGTCAAACGGACGCTCTGCCGTGCCATTGGCACCGTTGGCCATGGCGTCTCCCGATTGAATGCCATTGCCCACCCCATCGCCGTTGTTCACAAACACGATGTCGTCCACCAGCACAATTTGCCCTTTTCTTTGTGAAACCACGCGGGTCACCCGTTTCACTTCAGTGTTTTTCTTCACATCCACGTCCACACTGTTGGCCGTCTTGATGGCGGCATTCTGACGACGCACCGGCTCCGCCATGCGCTCCACCAAGTGACGACGCCGTGGTTGGAAGGCATCGCGAATCCGACTCCAAAACGTTTCGCCGTTGCCAAGGTTGCCGCCTTCAAAGGGAAGCTGGACCTGAATGCCTGCCGTCCAATCACTGCCGGTGAGCCGGTCATCTTCATACCAGGTGCCGCTCAGGATGATGGCAGGCACCGGACGAATCTCCAATCCGGCTTTCCATCCTTCCACATTGCCCGTGCCGCCGATTTGTGGACCGAAAGGCTGATTATCGAACTGGTAGTAGCCAGCGATCACCCGCAGATCAAAATATTGGTCCACCCAAGGGACCAACAACGCCGCCTCGGCATCCCAGCCTTCCATGCCTTCTTCATATCGTCGGAACAAGCTCTCGATGGTGGTCGTGCGCGTCGTGGTCGTGGCACGCGTGGTCAACAACTGATCCTGCGAGATGGTGTTGCCCGTGGCGTAAGGGTCGCTGACTGGCCCGCCCGATTGCGACATACGGGTTTCTGATGTGCTAAACCGTTCCACCGAACGACTCTCCTCCGCCAGCTGGCGATCGGAAAGCGGCAGGTAATAGTTGCCTCGCATCTCCACATAACGCGTGCCGACTTCCACCCCAAAACCCAACTGCCACAGCTGATTGTCCGCTTCCGTGTCCAGCATGTCGACAAACAGGTTGCCCCCAATAAAGATCCCTTCATCAAAGAACCCTGCCTGCGGTTTGTTCGGATTTTTCAATGCGGCCACCGATTCCGACCCAAACAGATACCGATACCCAAGCCCCAGTGACGTCGCGACCTCGCCCTGCTCACCCCAGGAGGCGTAAGGCTCCAGATAAACCACCCCGCCGCTTAACGTGCCATCGCCACCCAACGAACTCCAGACCGGGGCCACAATACTAAAATTGCCTTCCGTGTAAACATCACTGGATTTGACCCCACTCGTAATGGTTCCCAAATGCATCGGATGATGCTCGTCAATCGGCAGTTCATCGGCTTGTTTCGCCACCGACCCTGCCAAAGCAAAGTTCGCGATGACTGAGCCTAACAAGAGAGACGCGGCGATAGAAACGCCAGCACGACGGGGTCGAGCAATCGGAAGCATGGGAGGATGAGGTGGTGAGCGAATGAATGCCTGGGTTGTGGAGGATGCGCGGGTGTCGATAAACAGGCGGCAAGATGGAGAACTCTCTAAAGCACTCACCACCACTTATTTGCGAATGGGAATCAATCCGCGCTCGCCCCTAAACGCGCATAAGCCCCGCTTATGCAAGCGCATTTCCCTTCAATTGCCCTTTGGTGCAATAACCATATGCTTACCATGCTGCGTATGAACACCAACCTTCAAAGGAGAGTGGTCCCGGTTTAACGCATCACCGATGTTGTCGGTCCATACCGTCCGTTGCAAGAAAACGCAACGTTCGCCTCCCGGGAAAAGCTCATTCTAGAAAATGGCGAAGACCAGCCCAATTGTTCACTGTCCCCGTGGAGGTTAGAATCCATTGGCTAACGATGTGGTCGACACGTCTGAAGCATGCGCATGGCAGGGAAAAGTCCACCATCTAGAGATGCCGAGGCGATTCCCAAAAAATCAATGAACGGTAGGAATGCGCTGCGTCGCGTCACAAATTCACCATTTCACACCGATGCATTCACGCATGGCGGCGATGGGGAATTTTCGAGGTGGGGAATTGGGCTCGAGCGAGGTGGTGGCGGGTGTCCCACACGCCTTTGGAATTCGTTGGTGTCCATACTCTGCAAGCAAGAATTGGGGCCGGGTGTGGGACACCCCCAACCACTCTCTCAACCCAGCGCGGCCATACCCAAGGTGTCATTCATTGTTGACATCCTCTCGCCAAATCAAGCTCCAAGCACCAACCGATTACTCCGAAACCCCAGGAAAAATTGAATTGGTCGGCATTCTAAGCGATGCCGCCGAGAGCAAGTTGTCCTTCGAGTATTCGTTCTCCATGACCCAAGCCGTCACCTCGCAATCCTCATTTAACGAGAATGATCAGAAGAGGGTAGTCAAGACGATGCAATACCACGACTACGAAAGTTCCGGCGCGATTCGGATGGAGGTTGGGAAAACTTACGATTTTTACGAGGCCGGAGACAAGGTCTATCGCCTCACGATCTCAAAGGCCGACAAGTGATGGTGTTTCCGTGGGATTTTCTGTAAAGGCAGCATCATGACAGAACGACGGACCACTGAATGGGATGCACACCCTCCGCCCCATCCCAAACGCAAACCTCCATCATCCGCTCCTGCATGGGCGCCAGTGGAATGGACCGTTTCGATGATCCTTGAGATGTTTCAATGCGCGGACCGAACCCCGGCTCTCGGATGTGGAAATACGCAGAACGACCCTTGCCGGAAAACACCCAAGCGGATTTTGGCTTAGGTTGTCAACTTTTTGCACACTGACCCCGTTTTCATGCACTGACCCCGTTTTCATGACCTCTTTCTCTCATTTCCCCATCGCCAGAAGCAAACTAGACGCTGTATAGATTAATCCCATCATGCTTTATCCAGTAGCCATTAACGAATGGCTTCCCACTGACTGAAGCAACACCCACGGAATAATCCGGATGGTAACTTTCCGGCTGAGGATAATGAACAGCCGATTCGCATTGAACAGCGTAGAGACACATTGCTGCCGATATCGGCTTCGGACCAAACGGAGCAAAGGCAACAGATTCAACGCTACGGGAGAGCGAGCAAATACGATCGAACGCCATCGACATATCATTCGCATCGATCCGATGCTTGACAAATTTATCTCCACTTCTGTTGCTTTGAAGACTAATGATTGATTCCCATGCTCTTCGAACAGAAGTGGGGCTTGAAGGAAACGGAATTAACAGCTGGACAGCTGGATGGGCCTCCGCACTGCTCAAATAATCTTGTAGGCTCTCTACCATAAAACCTACGGAAGCCACCAAAACATCGCTCCTGAATTCCTTGCCTAAGAAGCCAGGCAAATAGTCCCATTTCCCCGCACCTTCACTGAGCTTTGCCCCGTCCAAATAACTTCTTGGACACCCATAAGTTAAAATCAGATCGCGAACCTCAACCTCCTTAATCAAAGTGCGAAGCATTGGAAAAAAGAATCTCTTTGGAAGAGACGAGATGTCAAGGATTATCGATGAACCCTTCTTGGCGAGAGTGTCCGAAATAGCCTGAATCTCATGAAGTTCGGCAAGTAACTCAATCTGATACACATCGGAATTCTCTGCACACAACAATCGGAACTGGCGCATTCTTTCAACAAGCCTATCTTGAGTTTTGAGGAAATAGCGCGTGCCCAACATCGGATCCACTTGAACCATTGAAATACTTCTGACTAAGCCAAGATCTTTGACCCAACGCAATGCGCTGAGTGAACGATCCTCCGTTCCAATTGCACCAATGAAATTCCATTCCCTTGGTTCAGAGATCGAAATCGCCCAGTCCAACAAACCCCACGGCCTAAATCTGCTCATACTTTAAATATTCAGAATAGCTTTAATTGCTCGTCACTTTCATCACCAGCATTTCTAATGCGGAGAACCTTTTTTGCCTCCCAATCTTCTGATGCAACAAGCGTGAGCGGCACCTCGGCTTCTTTGAGAATCCAAATCAGTTGATTTATTTCCCAGTAGAGCGGCTCTTTAGTGTGCGCCACGGGCAGCTGAAAAACCGGGGAAAGAACAGGGTGAAGATAAAACTTCAGTCGTTGTTCACCAGATTGCTTCTTTGTTGTGTGATCGGAAACTACCAGCGCACCCCATCCCACGCACTGTTTTAAAAAACTCCATGCAATTCGATTCTCGGGTGCATCTAACTCAAGGACGTTCACCTCTAAAGAAAATCCGTTGCCCCCAGGATAAGACATTTTCTTATCTTCCCGAAGGGAACGTCTCAAATAATTTCCAAGCTTTCCGATGAAGCGTTGCCTTATATCACCACCGGGCTTATGTTCGGCAAGTTTATTATACCAAACCTTACTAGCTTCCTGTATTCCCAATGCCTGATACTTTCTGTCGATAAACTCTCCAATCAAGGGATTGGACTGCCTCTCCCCTAATGCCTTCTTTCCCTGCTCTATTTTGAGAAACTGATTCCAGATTCCATGACATATTCCAAGAAATGCCAGAATATTCCCACCACTGAGATCTAAAATATCTCGCTTTCCCCACCACATGAGTCGCTGACCTCGTCGGGCTGCGAGCTGCAATGCAGCCAGTGTCAGCCTTTCTTTCCGCCACCATTGGTTTTCCCAAGGATAAGGAGATTCGGTTGGTGGGGGAGCACTACGATGCTCAAGCTTACCTCTCCCACCTCCAGTTTGCCGTCCCCACGCAGCTGCAAGCACTGCTTCAAGCGGTTCTTTTATAAACAACTCTGACAAAAACGATTTCCATTCCTTACTCCAAAGTAGAGTTTCCTCTTTGTCGGTGATTGCAAGCGCTCTTTCGTAAGAACCAGCCGCAGGAGAAGGCGAACTAAAAATCGATTGGGTGCGATCTCGCTTGAGTGCTGAGCAAGAAAATACAGCCTCTAGCGGGTCAAGCCTCTGATCGATATCCTCATCCAAATAATACTTAATCCGCCGCAAAAACGCATCTTTAGCAAAAATTTCAAATGTGCCTTTCACATTCTCAGTCCTTCTCCACGCAGCATCGAAATCTGTGATGTGGTAGTCTCTTTCCTCCTCAAGGACTCCTCCTCCGAAAACGCCAAGACACCCCTCAGTATTCCAACCGTAGGGCCGCGAACCCAGTCTATAAGCCACGCGAAGATCTCGCTTTCCAAGGGCACCATTGAGCATTTGCCTGAAAGCCAATCGTAGGCTTGCCGGTAAACCAGCGGGAGCATGAACCAATTCTTCAATTTGATCAATCCTTATGAAAACGGGCACGTCATCAATCACACCGGTTGATTTTAAGCAATCAACGGTCCTTAAGATAGGCTCTCCGACCATACTCTTTGAATCCCTCAAGAGTTTGGGTGCTCCGTCGAAGCGCATATTGTGCCCCATCCAGTTACGATAGCACGCTATGCGGTCCTTGATGCGAACCATCAGATCACCAGACGTTTGGCAACCATTTAATGCACCAGCCCAACAATCTTGTTTGATAAGCTTCTTGACAAATTGCTTTTCAGCCGAAAGAGACACAAGCGATCCAAATGTATCTGGATTCTCTTCAATTATCTTTAGATTCTCCATTAGATCGAGAATCACTTTATAGTTGAATAAATCCCCAAAGTAATACGGCAACTCCTGGATGTCATGCTGCTGCCCTTGACCCAAGGTAACTCCCGCAAGATGGGCGATACCGCTCTTCGTGAGATTGATTCCCGCCGAAAGGAATTGAGCATGATCAGCAGGAACGGGGAACGGTTCTTTGTATTTGCGATATGCAATTCGAATCTCAGGTCGCAACAGGGTTAATAGCATCGTTTTGCCGCATCCTTGGGAGCCCAAAAGAACGACATTGCCTGCTTGAAAAAGCTGATGAAACTCAACAAGCGAATCCATCGGCTTGCTACTAAATAGCCGCACAAAGTGCTCTTGATCAACGGAATCAGCGACATATAATTCCTGAAATGGATTATGTGAATAATTCATAGATCAAGCCCTTGAGGATCGTGGGAACAGTGGTATCCACCTATTCTTTAGCACTTTTTGATGAATCAATGACAACGAATTGTTCGGAACATTGGAGTATGTCACAACTGAACAGCCAGTTTCTTTGTAGCCGAAAGGTTCTTTTATACCATGCGATGACACCAATCTATTCGCCAAATCCTCCATTTCATTTCTCTGTTCCCAAGTGTTTTCAGATTCACCATTTGCCCCAAGCAGATTATCGGGACCAATTTCTACAACCGGAGATGCCGTGAGAAGACTTGGATAGTCATCAATCATTTCATTCAGAACAATCATTCCTGGCCCACAAATAATCAATGGAACAACGAGAATCTGAATATCAAGTCGTTGCGCGGCCCACTTTACTGCAGATTTCATCTGAGTTCCGCTGCCCACAAAGTCTTCCAACAGCACAAGGCGTTTGAGTGGCCTTTCCCTTCTTGGTCCCCGGTCTGGCTTTTTCATGAATCCTTTTAAGTTATCCAATAGAGTTTGGTCTGGAGCAAGATTGATTGGATTTAGCATTGCTAGAGTTGAAAAGCTCGGACGATGTTCAATGCCACTAATATGATTTGCGTGATAAAACTCGTTAATACCCATGCTGTCGGTTATTGGGCAATACCAAGTATGCCTTTTAAGTTCACGTTCTAATTTCCTGGAGAAATGAGGATCACTAAATCGCAGTCCTGCTTGCGTAATTACCCATCTAGTGATGGGACCACAAAAAGCCGCTCTGTATAGAGAAATAAAATCTTGATGAGAAAAAAAGCTGATTCTCTGAGCGTATTCTAATAGTAATTTTTGATCCTCGGAACTATCGACATTTCCAATCCATGAAGCTAATCGATCTAGAAATCCGATTTCAAAAGCAGCGCTCTCGGCTGGAACATAGTTACACCACTCATGTTTGCCTAGAAACTCCAGCCGATTAAGGATTTCTAAATATTTCGATGTGAGTTCGATGTTATCGCCGATATACCCAGCATCCCATTCCCCGACGGCATCTCTTAGTGCATTAATTTTCATAATCAATTACCAAGTAAGCGTTTTGCCAATTTGGCAGCAAGACAACCAAGTGGAGGTGGAACGGCATTTCCAATAAGCCGGTATTGCGCCTGCTCTCCTCCGCTAAAAACATAGGAATCGGGGAAACCCTGGATCCGAGCCGCTTCACGCACCGAGAACCCCCTCTGCTTCGATGGATGCAGGAAATATCGTGGCGATCCGAAGCGCGTATCCACTGTGTAGCTCGGCTTATCCCAAGCCAATCTGCGATATTTTCCATTGAAGGTTCCAACTAGGTCCACGGTGTCAGCGATTCTCCGCAGATAACCTTTTTCGATTAACCCTTCCAAAAGTTGATGAAACGTTTCTCCAAGTGCTGCCTCTAGTCGTTTTATGGATACAGGGTCAGCATCGCCATAACTCCGCGCGCGCTCCTGCCTCCGAAGCCGCCTAAGCAGTTCCAGAACAGTGCGCTCGTGTTGCGTAACACTTCCAAATACCTCCGGTATATCCCAAGTTGCTACAGCGTTCTCACCACCACGGACATTCGAAAGTTTTTGTCCCTGTAAGATGCGCTTTGCAATCAATGCATCCCGTCCGCCAGGATCAAGCTGAATGGGATTGTGATTCTTTTCCTTGTAGGCACCTGTAAGGACCGTTCGGAGATCGCCAGCCGCCTTATTGTCTATCTC
The DNA here is from genome assembly GCF_005780165.1 of Phragmitibacter flavus. Lineage (NCBI taxonomy): Bacteria > Pseudomonadati > Verrucomicrobiota > Verrucomicrobiia > Verrucomicrobiales > Verrucomicrobiaceae > Phragmitibacter > Phragmitibacter flavus. The sequence continues at coordinate 252,417 of NZ_VAUV01000006.1, forward strand.
GAAATCACCATCCCTTTTAGTCCTCCAGGCTATGAACAGAACTCGACGTCTTAACTGTGCCATTCCAAGATCTGCGGTCTGACATCGAATAGTTTTCGTCAGATACCCTGCATCCTTCATCATTCCGTCCAATGCATTGAAATACTTTACATGTTCCCCGGAGAGGGCGCCAGACACGTTCTCAACCACCAGAACTTTAGGGGAGATTCTAAGCGCTAGCGTTCCAGTTAGGGTGAGGAGATGGTTCCGCTTATCATCCACAAGCCGCTTTCCGGCGGTAGAGAAACCTTGGCATGGTGGCCCCGCGATCAGGACGTCAACATTTCGAAGGTTTCGTTCATGTGGGATTCCATTAGTTAAATCTGTTCGATAGATCTCCCCACATACGTTAGATTCAAAATTTTTCACAGCCTCATGATCAAGATCATATGCACCTTTAGGGCGAAATCCGCTGGAAGTGAAGCCGAGGTCAAAGCCTCCGCATCCTGAAAAAAGGCTAGCGAATGTCATACATCCTTTCGTCATACCAACGCGAATAAGCACTGATGATTGGTTTCTTGAAAACCTTGCTGAGGAGCCACCATTCCCCCTCCAGCACGCCGTTCCCCAATTCCTTGATAATGAATGGCTGATTCGCTAACAAGATGTCTGCGGGGAACTCCGGGAGCTGGTCCCGGGTGACAGTGTCCGCCGGTTGCTTGCCAAAGTCGATTCCGCAAATTGCCATGTTTATCGCCGCCAACCGCCGAGTAATAGGACCGCTTTCCTTCCCGTAAACCGCAGCATCGAGATTTGACCACAGCTTGTCTGCTGTAGTCCATAGTTTTTTTTCGAGCTCACCGATGAAAGCTTGTGAATTAGAAGACTGCATTGGGGGGAATATTACAATGCTATATCTAGATTAGTTTGCCAACTGTGACCACCCCATTTTTTCCGGAGCTAGATCAATACATTTGAAGAGCCTGTCCCCAGAAGGGTTGGACGCTTGGACATCGCTTCTCTCTTCGGCGATTCGTCAAAATGCATGTAGTTCGCGCCCACCCCCTCATTTTCGTGGCCTAGAGGCTAGGCAGAAGGACGGACAAATCGAATGCCCATAATACGGCCAGCTTTCCAGAACCACACCCCGACCCAGAATTACCGCGATTGTTTGGGCTGCGCCCAGGCGGGGGTGCCGAACCATTGGTGCATCTCTCCTGCAAAGGGGGCGACGACTTCAGGGGCTTCGGGAACGGCTCCACGGTCGCCCGTTTCGACCATCCAGACATCCAGGGCCGCACGCAGACGGATCAGCGCCTCGCGATGAGCGGGCTCTTGAGATCCTGCCAGATTCTTTACCTCATGCGGATCTGCATCGGTATCATAGAGCTCCTCACAGGGGCCGCTGCGCTGCATGAGTTCCAGCGCGGGTCCGGTGAGCTTGCCCTGGGCGTGCAGGTCTCTCATGACCGGCATGATGGCAAAACACTTTTCCTTGTATCGATTCAGGGAGGCAAAGGTCGGACCGCTGGAGATGGTGCGGATGTAATGATAACGCTCTTCGTGAACCGAGCGAATGCGCTGCTGGGTCTCATCAATGCGGTCTCTGGCGGCGAAGGCAAAGGTTCGGGGAGTTTCGGCGTGGTCACCTAAAAAGACGCGGCCCTGCATCAAGGCAGGTTTTGGCAATCCTGCCAGGGCCAGCGTGGTCGCCGTGACATCAATCAGGCTGAGAATGCGCTCATCGACGGTCCCGGGTTTGATCTGGGCCGGGGCAGGAAAGTTCTTTGGCCATTTGATGATCATGGGCACGCGCAGGCCGTTGTCATAACACCAGTGAATGCCGCGCGGCTCCAACTGGCCGTTGTCACCGAAGAAAATGATGATGGTATCATCTTCGAGACCATCGGCACGCAACTGGGCCAGCACCTTGCCAAAGCGAAGATCCATCCCGGAGACGGAGTTTAAATATCGCGCCCACTCCTGCCTTACGACCGGGTGATCAGGATAATAAGGCGGGGGCGTCACGGTGTCCGGTTTGGCGTGCTGGACATGGATGCGCTCGCCCACCCATTCGACCCTTTCTTTTTCCGCACTCTTGCGGTCGTAGATGTCATACTCGTTTTCCTCGGCATTCACGACGGCGAAAAAAGGCTGGCGGTTCTTCACCGATTCCCATGCGCCGGAACCTTCATGATAGATGGGGCCTTCGTTGACATAATTGAGGTCCAGCTTGCCTGTGCCCACCGTGTCCTGCCCGACGGTTTTGATGTTGGCGGTGTAGTAGCCTGCGTCCTTGAGACGGTGGGTGACAGGCCTGACTCCTTCAGGAAGTTTGAAGTCATCATCGCGATGAGCTCGCATGGGATGCGTGTCCGTCGTGGTCTGATACATGCCCGCAAAGAAAGCCGAACGGCTGGGCGCACAGGCCGGGTTGGTGGCAAACACCCGTGTGTAACGCACGCCCTCTGCGGCCAGCGCGTCCAGGTTGGGTGTGTGGACATTCTTGGCGCCATAACATCCGAGGTCATGCGAGAGATTTTCCCCAATGAGCCAGAGGATGTTGGGCCGGCGCACGCTGTCGCTGTTGCTGTCTCTGTTGCTGTCGCGGTCAGCAGCAGTTGAGGCCAAGGGCAGCATCACGCTGAATCCGAGCGATAAAATGAATCGTCTGTTCATGGTGTCATTAACGGATGTTTTTCAGTTCTTCCTCCAACGGATTGCGGAGTTCGGCCAGCCTGGCCTGCTGCGCAGTGTCATGGGTGAGATTTTGATCAAGCTTCTGCTACTTTTGCAACTTGATTTCGAGTCTAGCACACACGCCTCAACACATGTCGGTGCTCTCTCATTTCGCATGACCAGCCGCTCGGTTAACCAGCCATTCCCCACCGTCGTGTTCGGCTTCAACCCGTTCGCCAGCAACACCAGATCTCCTGCCCAAGTGCCAGCGCCCTTGCCGCTTCCTTAAGTGGGGCCGGGGTCGGTCCGCGTTTTGCAACATTTGGAAGCTTTGTCCTGAAATGAAAAATGGGGCTGGGCGAGAGAAGCCTCAAAATCAAGCCAACCCCAAACCCCCGATATCCCCCCCTTTTAACCCAGTAACCCGGCTTCAAACTACCGCGCTATCCACGGAGGTGAGCTCCAGCACCTGAATGAAGGCGTCCACGCCATCACCTGCCCAGACGCAAGTGCGAGACTTGAACAATCCGACAACGAGCGTAACTTGGAAACATGATCGACCGCATCACCTTCAACGCCAATCAATGTGGCGGACGGCCTTGCATACGAGGCATGCGCATTCGTGTCAAGGATGTGCTCGACTTGCTTGCTGCGGGCGTGTCTGAGAAGGAAATCCTCGAAGATTACCCGTATTTGGAATCTGAAGACATCAGGGCCTCTCTGGAATACGCCGCCAGCGAAATCGACCACCCTGTATTACTCGTCCGTTAGTCCATGTGATTCCTGATCGATGCGCAGTTGCCTCGGCGTTGAGCCGGTTGCTCAGCGCCAGTGGATATGCATCCGATCACGTGGCTGACCTTGGGATGAGGGATGCAGATGACGCATCTGTTTGGGCTTACGCCCTTGAGCACGGCGCGGCAATCATCACCAAAGACGAAGATTTCTCTCTACGTTTGCGCCAGAGCGGCACGGGCCCCGCCATTGTCTGGCTGCGCATTGGCAACACCAGCCGACGGGCACTCCTGAATTGGTTCGAGCCGCTGCTCCCACAGATTATCCAGCTTATTCAGCAAGGCGATCAGCTCATTGAGGTTCGCTAAAAAGCCTCCATCATTTAGCCGATTAAAGCGTTCACCATAGCGGTTAATGAACTCCGGCCTCGATTTTGTGTTCGCCATGGTGTTGTGTTCGCCATGGTGGTTTGGGGACAGCACCACGGAACCATTCTCAAAACAAATGGCGGACAGGGAGGGATTCGAACCCTCGGAACCCTTACGAGTTCACACACTTTCCAGGCGTGCCCGTTCGACCACTCTGGCACCTGTCCTAATTTTCCCGGTTTGACGGGCCGATAAGATGGACCGCCCGGGACGGGTTGCAAGTGTTTTTACGCGGGGCGTCAATGACAACCACAACCGGTGCCACAACTGCCTCCGCTGCTGACGGCGGCGACCGGTGTCGACATGCCCATCAATCCGGCTCCTCCCATGATGACGCGGCGCACGGGTTCGCCGGTTTCGGGGTGTTGGGTCAAGGCTGCGTCTTTCATGCTCTGCTTCCACTCAAACCGACGGCTGATTTCGCCTTCTTGCTGGGGAACGGTCTCGTAAACATAGGTCGCCATTTGGATGTTTTAGCAGATTTTTGTGAGGCTTCAACTCGACTCAACTCAAGCGGTGGGAGAAGGAGCAGACTCAATGACCGTTCCGCTCAGGGTGATCTGCCCTTGCACCAGCAAGGTGTCGCCCACTTTCACGGTGCCTGCGGCCAACACCAGTCCGCCCATGCGGCCTTGAACTTCGGCTTCGATGACCAGTTCATCGCCTGGGGCTGCTGCGCCCAACACCTTGATGGCCCGCATGGCGGTCAGTCGCATGTCCGTCATGGCGGGAATCTCGGGATCGGTCTGCGCCGCCACCCCGGCCACCTGAGCGAGAGCCTCAACCATCAACACCGCCGGCATGATCGGCATCCCGGGAAAATGTCCTGCCAGGAAATGTTCGTCGCCGCGCAACTGATAGACTCCGACTGCCCGTTGGCCGGGATCGAGTTCCTTCAAAAAATCCACAAACCGAAATTCAGGCCCATGGGGCAAAGATTGAAGGGCAGCAGTGAGCGAAGCGTCAGGCATGGACATGGGCATGGGCATGGAAGGATGTGGAGAGAGTCATGGTCCACGTCAAGGAGCAATGAAATGACCAGTGCCCAATGACCAATGTCCAAAGAAATGACCAAGGAACAATGAGCAATGTCCAAGGACCTTCCGGACTGCAAGGAGCGGCGGTCTCCTGCCCGCCGATGGTTTGGGGAAATTGGCTGGGGCAATGACGGCGGCCAGGAGGGCGCCGCTCCTTGATGCACAAAACCAAGAACGAAGAACCAAGAACCAAGAACTAGGAACCTCCCTTCACTTTTCACTTTTCACTTTTCACTTTGCAATTCAAACCCCGTCGTATCCACGGCAAACACACTCGCGGGGATCTTCGCATTCAAACGCTGACTGCGGACATGCGTCGCGAGGCTCGATTTGTCGCGCATCACCAACACCAGGCTCACCAAGGTTCCTTTCTCCACATCCAATGTCATCTCGATCTGGCGGACAAACACGGAGGCTTTGCGGTCCTTCAGGCCCAGATCGAATTTCCAGACGGATGCCGATTGATCTTTGCCGACACGTTCGGCATCTTTGATGTCAAAACGCTCCTCAAAATCAGCGAGGTTGGGCGATTGCATCGACTGCAACATGGCAAATCCCTGTCCGCGACCGGCTTTCTCCTCCTCCAGCAACGCTTCCTTGCTCCACACATTGGCGGTTTTCTTTTTCCCATCCAGCACGGTCACTTGCCCGTCTTGGTTGCGCACCACGGTGGTGATCGGAGGTTCGCCCACCTGCCAGCGAAACAGGCCGGACTTGTCCATCCAGATCTTGCCGCTTTTACGCAAGGGCACCTTCACCGTGCTGAGCAATCGTAGTTGCTCGAACTCCGCCTCCACGGACTCGACCTTCTCGGCCGCCTTCATCCATTGCTGCAAAACGGCGCGGGCCTCTTCCTGCGTCGCGGCTTGAATGGGATTCGTGGGACCAAGACCAATTGCGGTCAGACAGGTGATCGACGCGAGAATGGCAAAAGACGAAAGACGGCGCGGGAAAGGCATTGGTCATTGTGCCTCCGATCCGACCATTCATCAAGGCGCGTCGCACCCACAAAAAAATCGCAGCAGGCCGGAACCTGCTGCGATTGAATGAATACTCGTGGTGCGCCTAACTACGCCTCCTTGTGATCAATACTGACCGGCTTGTAGCCGCCGATCATTTTGAAATACAACATGAGCAACAGGTAGATCACTGCCATGGCGGCAGGAATGAACGAGTCGGCTTTCAGCGTTTTGCGGTCACCTGCAATGCTGGCCTCAACCACGGCGGTTTGTTCCGGGGTCTTGGGCTCGGCAGCAAGGGCTCCTGCGAGCTTCGTGCCGTCCAGTCCGTTCACCGGTTCCAGGAAGAGGAAGGAACTGGCGGTTTCTGCCTTGTATTGCTGGTAGATGGCGGGGTTGTTCGACTCAAGCGCTTCCGCAGCGAAGCGGTCCTTGGCATAACCAAGACCGGCCGAACCAAGGAGACCAGCGGACATCATGCCGCAACCACCCATGACGGACATCGCGATGGCTCCGGAGCGTGGGAAGCGGTCACCCACAACGGCGAGCATCGTTGGCCAGAAGAAGGTCTTGCCGATGGCATAAACCGAAAGGGCAAGAAGCGCACCGATGAAGGTGGTCACTCCGCTGACCATGTTCAGACCGACGACGGCGAAGACCGAGCAAATAAGCAACAGGCCGATGGGGGAGATTTTGAGGTTCTTCTCGATGAAGTGAGCGCAGAATCGCAGGATGAACATCAGCAGGGAGGTGAAGACAAAGAGGATTTTGCCTTGATCAGGAGTGAGGATGTTGCCGGTGATGTTCTGAATCCAGCCATCCGTGCCCAGCTCAACCGCGCCAACCAGAACGTGGGCGATGAACAGGACAAACAGGAGGAAGGAGCCGATGGAGAACTTCGTCATGACGCCGACCACGATCAGCAAAACGCCACCGATGGCAAAGGCAGCGCCGGTAGGCAGGCCGAGCGGCCCTTCGAAAAACAGCACCAGCAAGTAGCAGGCGATGGCCGAACCGAGCAGACCCACGTCTTTCAACATCTCACCCGTGCTGAGGCCTTTGGCGGAAGCTTCCGATTTGGGGAAGGACTGCCCCATGAAGAAGATGCCGTAAATGACGGTGGGAACGAGGAAGAGACCAAGCTGGATTTTCCAGCTCACATTCATGCCTTCGGGGTTGCCGAGGGTCCAGCCGATCAAGCCACCCACCACCATGCCCAAAGGCCAGCTGGCGTGCAGGATGTTCAAATAGTGCGTGCGATTTTTCGGGAACAGGGTGGAGACCAGCGGGTTTGCCACGGCTTCCAAGGTGCCGTTCGCCAGGGCGAACACAAAGGTGCCCCAGTAGAGCAGATTGTAGGCGAGCTGTTGGGACTGCCCCTCGGTAGCACCGAAAGTAATGAAGGCAGAGAGCACGTGAAAGAAGAAGGCCGCAAACACCAGCTTGCCGTAGCCGATCTTGTCCACCACGACCCCGCCGATGATGATGCCGAAGCAGAAGCCGATGAAGCCGGCCCCTCCGATGGCTCCGAGCTGTCCGCCCGTAAAACCGAACTCAGCACCCCAGTTGGCGAGGATGCCTCCTCGAATGCCAAAGCCTACGCCAGCCGCGAGGATGGCCATGAATCCTGCCCAAAGCAGGCGTTTTGCGTTGGGGGCGATACCTTCGTCGCTGCTCATTGTATTTGTATTGATGGTGTTAGTATTTTGAGGTGATAAGGTGCGGGGGTGGGAAGAACCTACCCCGGCGGAAGGCCGTTTTTATCAGAAAGTTCAGCATGAACAAGAAAAAACTGGGGAAACCCCCCATGTCATCGCTGAAGAACCTCTTTATTGGCTGCCATTCAGGCCACTGACGCAAGTCCCTCATTTGTTCCTTTGCAAAAAAACAGGGTGTTCAAATCTGACCGAATACGATAGCCTTTCACTCACGCTCCTATGAACTCGCCACGCTTTGTCCTCACTCCCGCCCTTGCACTGGTCATGCTGGGATGCCTTACGCCAGCGTTGAAAGCCGCCACGTTCACCTGGACCGACACCACCGGCGGCACCAAAAACTGGAACGACGCCACCGCCCCGACCAACGTTTGGGGCCAGCCCGGCACCTTTCCCAATGCGATCGACGACATTGCCAACGTCACCGCCAACATCACCGCCGCCACCCTCATCAACCTCAACGTGCCCATTACCATCGGCACCCTCAACATCGGCGACTCCGGCACCACCAACGCCGCCTACACCATCGCAGCAGGCACTGCGGGCAACCTCATTTTCGACGTCACCGCCGGCAACGCCGCCATTACCCAAAACTCTGCCAGCTTCGGCGACACGATCTCGGCCAACATCACGCTCAACGACAACCTTCTCGTCACCAACAACGGCGCCACCGGAGCCGTGGCCTCCCAACGCAACCTCACCATCAGCGGCAACATCTCCACCGGCATCGGCACCACCGAATTCGCCAAAGCAGGCGGCGGCACCGTCATTCTCAGCGGCACCAACACCTACAACGGCGCCACCCGCATCACCGCCGGTGCCCTTCGGGTCAGTTCCGCTGCCTCCCTCTCCGCCAACAGCAACCTCAACCTCGCGGGCGGCATTCTCGAACTCAACCACACCACTGCTTTCACCCACGGCCTTGGCACCGGTGCAGGGCAGGTCCAGTTCACCGCCACCAACAGCGGCTTCTCCGCCGTCAATGCCACCCGCACCGTCAACATCGGCGGCAACGTCACCCCCGACACCCTCACCTGGGCCAGCGGCGGATTCATCGGCACCGGTCAAAACCTTCAATTTGGCTCCAACACCGCCGACCAGACCGTCATTTTCTCCAACGCCATCGAACTCGCCATCGGCACCTCCACCGCCGCCACGCGCACCGTCAACCTGACTGCCGGACTCAACGCCACCTCCGAAGTGCGCTTCACCAACGTCATCAGCAACACCACCGGAACCACCGGCGGAACCCTCACCTTTCAAGGAGGTGGACACGCTGAACTCACCGCTGCCAACACCTACGACGCCGCCACCCAGGTCAGCGGCAACTCCACCCTGCGGATCACCAACCTGCAAAACGGCGGCACCGCCAGCAGTCTCGGTGCCTCCTCCAACGCGGCCAACAACCTGCGTCTGCATGGCGGTTTCGTTGAATACAACGGTGCCACGACCCCCGGCAGCACCGACCGCAATTTTTCCCTCAACAACGCCGGAGGCGGCATCAGCAACACCTCCGCCACCGCCAACACGGTCACCTGGACCGGCTCCGCCACCATGACGGCCACCGGCAACCGCACCTTCACTCTCGGCGGCAACAACACGGGCAACAACACCTTCAGCGGCGGTGGACTCGCCGACGCCGGTGGCACCACCACGCTCGACAAAACCGGCACCGGCACCTGGATCGTCGGCGGCACCAATACCAACTCCGTCGTGCGGGTTCGTGAAGGCACCCTCGCCGCCACGGGAGGCACCGCCATCTCCGACACCGCCACCGTCAACGTGCTCGGCAACACCGGTGTCAACGCCACCTTTCGACTCGACTCCAGCGAAACCATTGGTGCCCTCGCCGGCAACGGCAATGTCAACGTCCAGGGCAACACCCTTACCATCACCACCAATGCCAACACCGCTTTTAACGGTTCCTTCGCCAGCAGCGCCGGCGGCAAAATCGTCAAAACCGGCACCGGCATCATGGAACTTGGCGGCACCAGCACCGGCGTCGTCAGCACCGAATTCCAGGCCGGCACCGTCATCCTGCGCAATCCCAATGCCCTCGGTGCCACCGGCAGCAACGCTCGCTTCGGCGACGGCACCACCATCCAGTTCGACAACCAGGGATTTCTCTCCAAACGTGCCACCAATGCCGCGCTGGGCAACACTGCCCTAGCCCCTGCCATCGGCCAGGCCGGGACTTTCGTCAGCCTGCGTCCCGACCACGCCTTCACCAACGACGCCGTCATCTTCGGCGAAAACACCGCCTGGCTGACCACTGGCATCATGGTGCAGGCCTCCGCTGCCGGTTCCTGGACTTTCGGAGAACATCACGATGATGCCGTCCGACTCTACATCAACGGCAACACCATTCTCAACAACGGCACCTGGAACAATTTCACCGGCGTCAGCGGCACGGTTTCCAACAACAACGGTGTCAACACCGCCGTCACCACCAACACCACTGTTGGCGTGGGCACCGTCATCCAGTTCCACCTCCAAAACGGCGGTGGCGGTGTCGGACCCGTCAACGCAAACGGCATCAACTGGACCTTCAACCCCACCACCAACCGCTTCGGCATCGGCTACGCCACCACCGACCTCGCCACTGGCGGAGCCCTCAACACCGCCCAGTCCGCCTACACCGGCTTCGAAGAAACCGCCTCGACCGCAGATACCACGCGCTGGAAAGCCTACACCAACGCCGTCATTGCCAACGATTTTGAACTCGCCGGTGCCGTGACCTTCGACACCGAGGGCATGAATGCCGACCGCGTCATCGTCAATGGGGTTGTCAAAAACGGCACTGGCAACGGCGAGACGGGCAGCCTCATCAAAACGGGTGCCAACGCTCTCGAACTCACCAACTCCAACACTTACATCGGCAGCACCCTCATCAACGAAGGCCGGCTGGTCGCTTCCAATACCACCGGCAGCGCCACCGGCTTCGGTCAGGTCCTCGTCGAAGCCGCCGCCGGACTCGCCGGCAATGGTCGTATCGAAACCTCTGCCGGTAACGACATTCACCTTAAGGCCGGCGCTTTTCTCATCGTCGGCGACCCATTCACTGATCTCTCCCCCGACACCCTCACCTTCGCGCTTGGCAGCGGCGGCGAATTCCTCTCCGACGGCATCATTCAAATGCAGATCGGCACCGACGGACTCGGCGCTCCCAACACCAATGCCGACAAGCTCGTCGTCAACGGAGCCGCCCTCCTCACCGGGACCCTTGACGTTTCCACCTTCATCGCCGGTCAGATTTTTGCCGAAGGCGACACCTGGGACATTTTCGACTGGAACGGCACGGTCACCGGCTCCTTCGCCAGCATCGTTCTTCCATCACTCACTGCCTATCCTCTGCTCGCCTGGAACACCAGCGACCTCTACAATGGGGGCTCCATCAGTCTGTCCGCCGTGCCTGAACCCACCCGTGCGTTGCTGCTGATTGCGGCCGTTGCGGCAGCGTTTTTCAATCGACGCCGCAGCCGCTGAGTGATCTCGATTGTGAATACCAAAGTAGAAGGCTCGTCTCGAGCCTTGGCAAAAAAAGACAAGGGCCGGGACGGCCCTTCTACTTTTAATGATCAATCAGTTCACTCATGAATCGCCACCGGCTTGTAACCGCCGCGAGACTTGAAGTAAAAGAACATCACCAGATAGCAAATCAGCATGAACGCGGGCAGGATCGCGATCGCCGTGAACATGCCCCTTTTGCTGGTGGCCTGCGCATCCGTCAGCACCGCCTGATCCTCGGCACCCAGCACCGCCACCTTGTCTTGATTTAGGCTCGGTGCTTCGCCAAAGATGCTGCCCTTCGGCTCGCCCACGATCTTTTCATACAAGGCGGGCTGCTCCTTCGCCAGCTGCTTGTCGAGGATGACGTCCTGCTGATAACCGATCAGCGGACTCCCCAACACGCCCAAAAACAACACCCCCACTGCGGACACTCCGTTCAACGTCAGCGCCCCGCCTTTCGGAAACTGCTCGCTCACCAATCCCAACGTCGTGCTCCATAAGAAAGCCTTGCCAAAGGCATACACCGTGGCGGCAGCAATGATCACATAACCCGTGGCTTTCGACAGGAACAGCAGCCCCAAAATGGCAACAACCGTTCCCACCACCAGAAGCCCAATTGGCGAAAACTTGTGCACGATCGGCCCTGCATAAAAACGCAGCACCGTCATCACCACTGACGTGTAGATGAACACCCAGGTCGCAAAGCTCACCAGTTGCTCACCCGACATCCCGGCAGGACCCGACAACTTCAACAACTCCGGCATCCATCCATCCGTGCCCAGCTCTGTTGTCGCCAGCGGTCCGATCGTGATCAGCACAAAGATGAACAGCCAGTTGCCCAACGATTTGGTGAGAAAACCCACCACCACGGCAACCACACCCGCAATGCCAAACACCAATCCCCAGGACGCCTCCTGATTCATCATCTGCGAAACCGCCGGAACCGTCAGTGCCGTCAGAATAAAAAAGCCCACGGCCCCCACCTCGCGCAGCATGTCCAGATAACTCACCCCCGCCGCCACCCGTTCATTCAATGGGAACACCCGCGGAATAATCAACAACGCATAAATCACCAAGGGCACAAAACACATGCCATACTTGAACTGCCACGTTTGCGACTGGAACATCACCGTCGCCAGCGCGCCCAAGGCCATTCCCGCCGGCCAGCCCGCATGCAGAATATTGAGCCATTTGGCCTTCTCACGATGGAACATCGTCGCCACCACCGGATTCACAAAAGCCTCCACCGTGCCGTTCGCCACCGCGATCAGCAACGTCGCCCAATACAGCGATTCATAACTGTTCGCCCGTAAGGTCAGCAGCAACGAGATGGTATGACAGGTGATCGCAAACAGCGCCACCAGCTTGTAGCCAATTCGATCCACCACCAGACTGAAGAAGATGATGCTCAGCGCAAACGGCCACATCCCCGCTCCGCTGATGTTGCCCTTCTGGGCTTCAGACAAACCAAGGTCTCCCTGGATCTGACCCAGCGTGTTCGCCCTCACCGCAAACACAAAAGAGGTGGCCACCAGCGCAATAAAACACGCCCAAAACAATTTCATGTCCGGCTTTTGCCCGGCGGAATTCTGATTCGCGGTCATAGATACAGATAAGTATAAAAAAGAATGCGTCCCCTCAACGACGTGAGGAGACGCATTCCATCAAAACCGCGCGCCAGGCGCAATGCTTTTTTCGATGCCGGGTCGGCAACAGCCCTGCCAGACTATTTCCTGAACAAACGGAAGATCAACAACAGCACAAACGATCCCGCCGTGGCGACACCAAAATTGTTCCAGTTCACGATGCTCGAACTGGTGAGGTCGAATCCGAAAAATTCACGTCCGATAAATCCGCCCAGCAAAGCTCCGGCAATGCCGATCACACTGGTGACCAGACACCCGCCACGATCTCTTCCCGGCATCAAAAACTTCGCCACGGCTCCGGCCAAAAGACCAAGCACCATCCAAGCAAGAACATTGTAAATCATAGAGACTGAACAGGAGGGGTTGAGACGGCTGCTGCCGCGCGAGAACCGTCGTTGTTACGTCGTTTCCGTCAACATCAAATTCCCACGATTGTGACGGAAAAACCGATGCCCGGCGCGCTGGTCCAGCCGACCTGATTGGCTCAATCTCAATAGTAGCTGCGGCGTGCGCTGCGACGGTAATAACGCTCGTTGCGTTGGTCCTGCGCTCCACCGATCACGTTACCGCCGATGGCCCCTGCGCCCGCTCCAATGGCGGCCCCTTCAAGGCCGCGGCCACTTTGGTGTCCGATGATGCCACCTGCAGCTGCACCACCCAAGGCACCGATCACGGTTCCGGTTCGGGCGTTGGGACCTGAAGAGCAGGAAGCAAATGAGAAAGCAGCCGTGAGGCTGACGGCGAGAAGGGTGATTTGTTTTTTCATGGTGTTCATAATAGATTCGGGGTTCGCGAAAGAGTTGGACGCACAGGCACCCATTTTCTTCAACCCGACCCTTGCCATCGCTGCCGTATCAAGGCTCATTGCCCCTCCCGTCCGTTCTCCTTTAACGATCCCACCTTCATTCATGTCCGCCGAATCACTGCCACTCGACCGCCGGTTGAGACAGGAAATCCTTTTTGCCCGCGAACGCGTTTACCGCTTCGGCCAGCCCACTCCCCTCGAACGCCTCATCCTTCCCGGACCCGAACCCGCTCCGGAGATCTGGGTCAAACGCGAAGACTGCGCGTCCGTGAAATCCTACAAGTGGCGCGGTGCCTGCAACTTCATGGCCTCGCTCGCCCCCGAGCAAACCGCCTGCGGTGTCGTCACCGCCTCCGCCGGCAACCATGCCCAGGGCGTCGCCCTCGTCGCCCAGGCGTTGGGCATCCGCGCACGGGTTTACATGCCGCGCTCCACCCCGCGAGTCAAACAACAGGCCGTGCGTCACCATGGCGGCGAATGGGTGGAGATCATTCTCAGCGGCGACAGCTACGACGAAGCCGTCACCGCCGCGCGGGCCGACGAAGCAAGCACCGGCAGCCTCTACGTCCAGGCCTACGACGACCTCAAAGTCATGGCCGGTCAGGGCACCCTCGCCGATGAAGTCGTCCTCTCTGGACACGGACCCTTCGATGCCGCATTGCTGCAAATCGGCGGTGGTGGCATGGCTGCTGGCGTCTCCACCTGGCTCAAAACCTACTGGCCCAACATCGAAATCATCGGCGTCGAAGGCAACGGACAAAACTCCATGCAGGTCGCTCTCGAACAAGGCCACCCCGTCGCGCTCGATCGTGTCGACATCTTCTGCGACGGCACCGCAGTCCGCAAAGCAGGCGAACTTCCATTCGAAATCTGCCGCGACACCATCGACCGCATGGAGCTCGTGACCAACGCCGAGGTCAGCCATGCGATCCGCGTGCTCTGGGAAACCTTGCGCTGCATCTCCGAGCCCTCTGGAGCCATGGGACTCGCCGCCGTCATCAAAAACCGCGCCGCGCTAGCTGGCAAACGTGTTTTGATCGTCCTTTCCGGAGCCAACATCGACTTCCGCCAGCTCGGCCTCATTGCCCAGACCGATGGCGATACCCACACCCGCACCCTGCGCGTTCGCATCCCTGAACAAGCCGGGTCCATGCTCGCGCTCATCGATCGCTGTTTTGCCGGACTCAACATCAACGACTTCCAATACGGCAAACTCAACGCCGAAGAAGCCTGGCCCATCTTCACCATCAGTGCCGACAAGCCCGAAGTCCTGCAATGCCTCCCCGCCGTGCTCGACGCCGCCGGGTATCAGTGGCAGGACCTCACCAACGCCATCGACGTGACCTTCCGCGCCATTCCCCTTCGCGGCGACCTCCTGCAAAGCCCCGCCTTCCTGCGTCTCGACTTCTACGAACGCACCGGCGCGCTCCACGACTTTCTCAGCCAGTTGGTGCGCGACCACGCCAGCATTTGTTACTTCAACTACCGCCAGACCGGCGAACGCATCGGACGCGCCCTGCTCGGCCTCGACTTCAATTCCGCCACCCAACGCGACCACTTCCTCTCCACCATTCCCGAACAAGGCGAAGGTTATCGCAGCTGCAAACGCATCGACCAGGATGCCTTGGAACGACTGATTGGCCGGTAATTAATTTCCAGTCAGGGCTCTTTCGAGATCACGAGCGACGATCTTGCGCTCATCTTCGTGACGACCAATCATTCGCTCCAAAAAAATCGGGTCAGTCCGGAATGATCTTACACCCGACGCCCTCATCTCCTGTTCGTGTTTGAGTTCAAATTGAAGCCCCAAAATTTTACCGTCAATTTCATCGAGCCGACTTTTCAGTCTCTGAACAACCCGTTCGTCAGGCACGTAGGCGGGAGGTTCCACAACCTTCGATTCGGCGTCGCTTCTCACTTGTGACTTGAACAAATAGTCAGCATAAAAATTGCGGCCACTTTCGGTCGAATAGATCCAAAGCATGCATGCCGCCAAACCGAGAAGTAGGTATTTTGCCATCCTTAGGAGCACAGTTTCATGATCCATATCATGATCGTCAAGAAGAATTGAACTGAAGTCGCTGAACTGGACGGCGTGTTCCGATGATTTGTCGCCTCGCAAGAAACCCCTTGCACCGTTCCCCGCAAAAACGTATTTTGATGCCGTCAGTATTCAAAGCCCGCAGCTTTGAGGCCGAGAGCCACCTTCATCGGTGCCCGATCGAATGCGCACAATCATCAATCAACCCAACGCGCCCAAATGCCTCGTCATCCAGTGGAACCATTCTCTGGATTGCCTCCCTGCGACTTTGATCCCCCACACGCGGCCCAAGCTTGCTGAAACCGCCTGGGGACACTGCCTGCGAAGCCCCGCCCCAAGTTGCCCCGCAGCATCTCCGACTGTTTCGGAAATGCCCGCTCCAAGTAGAGCACGCTGCGCCACCGGCCACTTCGCGACCAACCCGATACCAACTACGAAAGAACATTCCGATGAGCGAATACAACAACAACGCGGGCGACCGTCCTCAAGGACGCGGCCGCAGCAACCGCCGCCCCGGCGGTCCACGCTCCTCCTCTTCCCGCAGCTCCTCAGGCTCAGGACGTGGAGGCTTCCGCCCCAGCCGTAAACCTCCTGAACCCACCGGGTTGCAGAAGTTTCTGACCATGATCACCTTTGGCCTCTACAAACCCCAAAGCGTCGCCCAAGTCAGATCATCCTCCTCAAGCCAAACCGGCAGCAGCAACCGCGAACCCGGCCCCATCGCCCGTTCCGACCGCGATGCCCGTGACGCCGCCCGCCGCGAAGGCCGTGAAAGCCGCCGAGATGGTCGCGAGCGCGAAGGCCGTGGCGATCGTGACAGCCGCGACCGTGACCGCGAAGGCCGCCCACCCCGCAGCAGCCAGGTTTCCACCGAAGTGCTCAACGAGCGCCTTTATGTCGGCAACCTCAGCTACGATGCCACCGAAAGCGACCTCTTCGAACTCTTCGCAGGCTCCGGCAGCGTCAAAAACTCCGAAGTCGTCGTCAACAGCCGCACCCAGCGCTCCAAAGGTTTTGCCTTTGTCACCATGATGACCCTCGACGGAGCCAAAAAAGCCGTCACCGACCTCAATGGCAAAGACTTCATGGGCCGTCCTCTCATCGTCGGCGGTGCCAAACCCATGCCTCCTCGTGAAGAACGTGGCGATCGCGACCGCGGTGAACGTTCCGATCGTGACGAACGCTCCGAGCGCAGCGAACCCGAAGAACGCCGTCCTACCGACGACGAAATCGAAGAGTCCCGCGACAAAGCCGAAGAAAGCGAGTCCAGCAGCCCCCAAGCTGTCGCCTAAGATTTCGACCCTTTTACAGAAACCGCCCGTCAGCCCAGTCTGGCCGGCGGTTTTTTTTATCCTTTATCCTTCAGCCCTTAGCCTTTCCCTTGTCCCCCATCTACCTCGTCGGCCCCACCGCTTCCGGCAAGTCCGCGCTTGCTATCGCGCTGGCCAACCATCTCGACGGCGAAATCGTCAACGCCGACGCCTTCCAGCTCTACCAAGGCATGCCGATCTGCACCGCCCAGCCGAGCGCGTCCGACTTCGCCCAAGCCCCTCATCATCTTTACGCCGTCCTCCCTGCCGAACAAACCTGCGACGCCGCCCGTTATGCCGACCTCGCCCGCCCCATCATCCAGCAAATCCAGGATCGCGGCAGAACCCCCCTCATCGTCGGAGGCAGCGGTCTCTATCTGAAAGCCCTCACCCACGGCCTCAGCGATCTCCCCAGCGATCCCACCCTGCGCGAAACCCTCGCCGCCTTCACGACCGAAGAACGCGTCGCTCAACTCCTTGCTCTCGATCCCCAATCCGCCGAAACCGTCAACCTCCGCAACGACCGCTACGTCAGCCGCGCCTTGGAGATCTGTCTCCTTACCGGTCAGCCCCAATCCCAACTGCGCCAGGCGTGGAAAATCCAAAGCGCCCCCACCTTCACCGGCCTCATTCTCCAATGGCCGCGACCTGGACTCAACGACCGCATCCTCCAGCGCACCCGTGCCATGATCAGCGCCGGTCTCCTCGAAGAAATCTCCGCCCTCCCCTCTCTCTCCACCACCGCCGCCCGCGCCATCGGCATCCGCGAAGTTCAATCCCATCTTCGCGGCGAACTCACCCTCGACGAAACCATCACCGCCATCGAAATCGCCACCCGCCAATACGCCCGCCGACAGGAAAAATGGTTCCGCCGCGAATCCGGCTTCATCCCCCTTCCCGTCGACCACACCCACACCCCCGATCAAATTCTCCAAACCGCCCTCGCAGCATTGAAATTGAAATCTTGATTTCAACACCGACAATCCGACCTCCCACTTCCGCGCCACTTTTCACTTCCCACTTTTCCCTTTCTTCAATGCCCGCCTCCCACACCGTCCGCGTCGATCTCGCTGAACGCAGCTACGACATTCTCGTCGGCAAAAACCTACTCGCCCAATCCGGCCCCCTCGCCACCGACCTCCTCAATCGCAAAAAGTGCGCCGTTGTCACCGACTCCAACGTCGCCCCGCTCTACGCCCAAATCGTCCTCGACAGCCTCACCTCCGTCGGCATCACCCCCACCCTCATCACCGTTCCCGCCGGCGAACCCAGCAAAAGCATGGCCGTCGTCGAAGACATCAACCGCCAGATGCTGCGCGCCGGACTCGACCGCAAAGCCTTCCTCATCGCCCTTGGCGGAGGGGTCATCGGCGACCTCGCGGGATTCGTCGCCTCCATTTTTCTGCGCGGCATCCCCTTCATCCAAATTCCCACCACCGTCCTCTCCCAAGTCGACTCTAGCGTCGGCGGTAAAACCGGCGTCAACACCCCCGAAGGCAAAAACCTCATTGGCACCTTTTCCCAACCCGCCCTTGTCCTCGCCGACACCGCCACCCTCGCCACCCTGCCTCCCCGCGAATACCGCGAAGGATTCGCCGAGATCATCAAACACGCCGCCATTCGCGACGCCGCCATGTTTGACCTCATCACCAAAACCGCCACCGACTCAACACTGCTCCCCGACCTCATCGCCCGTAACGTCGCCATCAAAGCCCGCATCGTCGAAGCCGACGAACACGAACTCAACGGCACCCGCGCCCTCCTCAACTTCGGCCACACCCTTGGTCATGCCATCGAAGCCACCGCCGGCTACGGTCAACTCTTCCACGGCGAAGCCATCTCCCTCGGCATGATCGCCGCCACCCACCTCAGCGTCCAGCACAGCGGACTCCCCCTCAGCGACGCCGAAGAAATCTTCGCCCTCCTCAAACTCTACCAACTCCCCACCCAACTCCCTTCCTCGCTGCTCACGGACCCCATCTTGAAACACATGCAGCACGACAAAAAATTCAGCGAAGGTCAAATACGCTTCGTCCTCCTGCGCGACCTCGGCGAAGCCTTCCTCACCAAAGACCTCACCCTGGCCCACCTCACCAGCGCCCTGGAACACCTGCGCAGCTAAAATTTAGCCTTTAGCCTTCATCCTTTATCCTTTCCCCCGAAATGACCTCCACCCACGCCCGGCTCGCCCTCAATCTTCTCCCAAAAATCGGGCCCATCCGCGTCCAGCGCCTCCTCGAAGTCTTCGGCACCCCCGAAGACATCCTCCGCGCCAAAGCCAGCGACATCCAGCAAATCGATGGCTTCGGCAACGACCTCGCCAGCACCATCGCCCACTGGAAAAAGCACATCGATCTCGACCGCGAACTGCGCCGCATCCAGGAAGAGAATCTCACCCTTGTCACCCCCGAAGATTCCGTCTATCCCGACCTCCTCAGCGAGATCCACGATCCCCCGCTTCTCCTCTACGTCCGTGGCCAGATCACCGAACGCGACCGCCACGCCGTCTCCATCGTTGGCGTCCGCAACGCCACCGCCTACGGACTTGCCACCGCCAAAAAACTCGCCTTCCAACTCGCCCAAGCTGGCTACACCATCATCAGCGGCCTCGCCCGTGGCATCGACACCGCCGCCCACGAAGGTGCCCTCGCCGCCAAAGGCCGCACCATCGCCGTCATCGGATCCGGCCACGCCAAACTCTACCCGCCCGAAAACGCCGCCCTCGCCGAACGCATCGCCGAAAGCGGGGCCGTCGTCAGCGAATATCCCGTCGACTACCCTCCCGACAAAACCACCTTCCCACAGCGAAATCGCATCGTCAGCGGCTGGAGTTCCGGCACCATTGTCGTCGAAGCCGCCCTGCGCAGCGGCTCTCTCATCACCGCCAATCAAGCCATGGACCAGGGCCGCACCGTCTTCGCCGTCCCCGGCAACATTGACCGCCCCTCCTCCCACGGCTGCAACCATCTCATCCAACAAGGAGCCAAACTCGTCCAGGATGCCTCCGACATCCTTGAAGAATTCAACGTCCTGCCCCTGAACATCATCAGCAGCGCCGACGCCCCCCATGGCGGTCACCGACCCGACCTCAGCGAACAGGAAGCCGTCGTCCACAGCGCCCTCAGCACCGATGAACTCCACATCAACGAGATCGCTCTCGCCACCAACCTCCCCATCGGCACCGTCAGCACCACCCTCATGAAACTCGAAATGAAAAGCCTCGTCCGCGCCCTCCCCGGCAAGTTTTATGTCAGGCTGGTTTAGGCTGAGGCGAGCTCCAACGCCCGCTTCATCCGCTCAATGATCACCTCTTCCGGCTCCAACCCGGTCGAAAACCGGATCAACGACCGGTCTACCCCACAGCTCTCCGCCCACTCCAGCTCATCATAATGAGCCAGCAACGTATAAGGACACGCCAGCGAATAATTCGTCCCCAAGCTCGGCCCTTTGCAGAACTCCATCGCATCATAAACCGAAGGCGTTTTGCTGCGATCCTTCAGCACAAACGAAAGCAAACTTCCGTGCCCGCCATCCGCACGCTGCAGATGGTCATACACCCCGCTCTCATCGGCGATGCTGTGATACACCTTATCCACCGCAGGATGCTCACTTAAAAATTCATACAGTGCCACGCTGTTGCGGCTCATCGTCTTCACCCGTTGCACAAAATCTCGCGAGTTGACCTCCAAGGCCACCGCATCCCCACGCCAAAGTGAATGATCCGCATTCGCCTGCAAAAACGCGGTGAAGTCATCGTGAAACGGCGAATCTCCATTCACGATCACACACCCCGCCAGCACATCCCCCATACCAGAGAACGCCTTCGTCAAACTCGTCGTCACCACGTCCGCCAGCAAAAACGCATCAATGTTCACGCACGTCGCCACCGTATCGTCCACGATCAGCGGCACGTCCTTCTCCTCGACAAAAAGCATCTCCACCACCTTGCGCAAATCCACGCATTTCATCAGCGGATTGCTTGGCACCTCCGCAAAAATTCCCGCCAGCGGTTCCCCTTTCACGATCTCCCGCAGACGCTCAAAATCGTCCTCATCGTTGAACGGCAAAAAGTGCGCTCCGCTGCCGAACTGCTCCTGCAGCTTCAACACATCCACATACGGAAAATCCAGCTGCACCGTTTTTCTTCCCGGCAACAGCGCCGTCAGCATCCGATGCACCGCATAATTCGCCGCCATTCCCGAAGGAAACAGAAACACATCCTCCGGCCTCTGACCCGTGATCCCCGCCAGTCGCTCCTTGATTGTCCTCTGCGCCGCCTCCCCCTCTTCAAACGTCACCGCACTCCCTGATCCCCCAATCCCCGCAGCCGCCTCCGCCTGCCGCGCGCTCACCAACTCTCCACAAAACCGCCAGAACCGCCGCGCCACGTCATACACTTCTTTAGGAAAAACCAAAACCCCCAACTTTTCCGGTCCCCACTCCAGCACCCGCGCCTGCACCCCGGCATGCTTGCGCACATAATCCGATCCTCGTTGCGCATGCACTTCCCTCGGAAAAACCAAAACCTTCTCCCCTGAGCCCGCGCATTCCTTCTCCACCAAATCCATCAACCCCTGCACCAAAGGCGGCACAAAAAAGCGCGGGTATCCACTCTGAAACTTCGACACCACCGCGGGATCTTTTTCCTCATAACCGATCACATGTTCCCACAAAGGCAGGCACACCGAAACTCCGTAGGGAGTTGGCGGAATCGGCAGTCCCAAATCTTCCGCCCGGCACAAAGGATCAACGAACAAATCGCGCATGAGGACCCTCATTCTGCCTCAAATCCCACCGCATGCAAATTCGATCATTTCTTCTCCTCGTCCTCGTTCTCCTACTCGTCCTCCTACTCCCCACACCAAACTCCAAGTCTTTGCAGATCCACCGATTCACCCGAGTCATGTTCCCGCCCTTGACCGCTTCATTCGCAACGCTCTGCCATCAGGAGAGGAGGAGTAAGAGTAAGAGTAGGAGGACGATTCCCCCCTCACTCACTCTCCAGCAGCGACTCAACCAACGCCGAGCCATCCGTCTCGCCGTGCATCACCTCACCGATCACCGGTATATTCAGCGACTCCTCGAGAATCATCCGGTGCGTGATCGACGCCGGATGACGTTCATCGGCCACATGATTCAAAATGATCCCCGCACAGGTCAACCCGCGCGAATGAATCGATCGCGCCGTCAAAATCGTGTGGTTCAACGCCCCCAGCTTGCTGTTCACCACAATCAGCACCGGCAAACCCAGCCGACGCGCAAAATCCGCCACCGTCACCCTCGGCGCCAACGGCACCTCCCAGCCGCCCACCCCCTCCACCAGCACATGCCTATACTCCCCGGCCAGCTCGCGGAAATCCGCATGCAAAGCGTCCAGATCCAGCTTGCGATTTTCAATCAAAGCTCCCGTGTAAGGCGACGCCGGCGTCTTCAAATAAACCGGATTCACCTTGTCCATCGTCATCCCCGGTGCACCCGCTGCCAGCAGCGCCTTGGCATCCTCCCGACTCCCACACGCAAACGGCTTGAACCCCACCGCAGGTCTCCCCGCCTGATTCAACGCCTTCAACAAAAGCGAAACCACATGAGTCTTTCCCACGTCAGAATCCGTGCCCGTCACAAACCAATGCATGCCCCTCCATAATCGGATAACTCCACTCCGGCAACCCGCAAAACGTAGAAGGTCCGTCCCGGGCCTTTCATCTATCCTCCAAGGCCCGGGACGGGCCTTCTACTTTCCCGCCACTTGCAATACCGATCACCCCGCGCTAAATCCCCATCGTGCATCAACCTGCTGCCACCATCATCATCATTACCAAGCTCTCCTGGCTAAAGTCCGGCGGACGGCAGTCGATGTTTGGTTGATGATACCCCTGAAATTTCTCAACCCTCTCATTCTTTCACCTACCCGCCCGCCCGCCACCACCAGCGCGCGGGTTTTTTGTTTTTTATGTCCCTGTCCCTCCGCACCTCCCTCATCACCTTCGCGATCGTCGCCACGAGCTCCCTTTTCTTCTGCTCCAAAGCGATCTTCGTCAAACTTGCCTACCGATACGACCTCGACGCCGTCACCGTCCTCGCCCTGCGCATGGCCATCGCCCTGCCCTTTTTCCTCATCGGCGGCTACCTCAACTCGCGCTCCCGCAAAAACGACACCGTGCCGCTCACCGGAAAAGACTGGCTCCACCTCGCCGCCCTCGGCTTCTGCGGCTGGTATCTCTCCTCCGTGGTCAACTTCATCGGACTCCAGCACGTCAGCGTCAGCCTTGAACGCATGATCCTTTACACCTACCCCTCGCTGGTCGTCATCGGCTCCGTGCTGTTCCTAGGCAAACCCATGCGCGCCCGCATCATCATCGCCATGCTCGTTTCCTACCTCGGCATCGTCATCGCTTATCAAGCCGAAGCCACCAGCCATCTCGGCCAAAACAACAACACCCTGCTCGGTGCCACCCTCATCTTCATCAGCGCCGTCACCTACGCCATCTTTGTCCTCCTCAGCGGACAGATGGTCAAACGCATCGGCCCCACGCGCTTCACCTCCTGCGTCGTCGGCTTCTCCGCCGTCTTCGTGCTCATCCACTTCGCCCTCACCCATCCGATCTCCGCCCTCACCAACCTTCCGCCCGGTGCCTACGGCTGCGGAGTGCTCCTCGCCATCCTCGGCACCGTCATCCCCTCCTACCTCTTCGGCATCGGCATCCAACGCGCCGGTTCTCAAGCCTTCGCCATCATCGGCATGATCGGTCCCCTCGGCACCGTCGTTCTCGCTTGGTTCCTCCTCGGCGAAACCATCAACCCCATCCAGGTCCTCGGTCTCCTCCTCACCCTCGCAGGCGGCGTCGCCGTCAGCTTGGTGAAATCATAAAATTCATCCTTTCGCCTTCATCCTTTATCCTTGTGAAGCCCCCCACCACTCCGTCAACGTCGCCAAATCTCCCTTCGTCGCCGCAATCGCCTTCTCGAGATACCCCTCCTCCTTTACCGACCCCTTCAAATATTCCACGTGCAGCGACACCGGTCCGGTCCACTTCAACTTCTTCAACTCCTCCACATACCCCTTGCCGACCACCCCATCCTTGAGCGGGCAATCCTGAAACTTTCCGCCCTCCATCGGCTTGAAATTTTTGAAGTAATACGCCCCCACATTTTCCTTCACCAACGCCAGCTCCAGCGGCCACGATTTCCCCCCTTCAATCATCGCATGCATGATGTCGAAAGCGAACGACATCTGCTCCACCGGATACTCCCGCAACACTCCATAAGCATCCCACACCGGTGCCCCAAAATACTCCTTGCCCGAGTGATTCTGATACATCGCCCCAATGCCAATCTCCTTGCTCAACGCCGCCAGATCCTTGATCGCCGGCTTCCATTCCTCCACCTGATCCCAGATCGGTTTCTTCAAATCATACCGGAAATAATTCATCCGGTAATGCATCACCCCCAGCGCCTTCGCCGTGCGCAACACCTTTTCCGTGTGCTGCTCCTCATTCACTGCATTGATCCCCGTCGTCAGCATCGTCAACGTCAGCCCGCGATCCTTCAACACCGCCGCCAGCTTCGGCAAATCCTCCTCCACCCGTTCCGGCTCCACATGCCCGCCCTTGCGCACCGGTGCATCCACACCCTTCACGCCCGTCGCCACAATCGCATCCGCCAGCCGCTCAAAATCCAACCCCTGAAAATGTTTCGTAAACACCGACACCATCGGCATCTCACCCGCTCCTTCGCCCTCAGCCGCCCGAACTCCCTCGACTCCGCCCAAAAGCGCCCCACCCGTCGCCAAAACCGAACGCCCCAAAAACCCACGCCGCGAAAAATTCTTCGTCATCATATTCATCACTCAAACACAACGCCCCCAATCCCGTCAATCTCGCCAGCAATTCATCAACCACAGCAGGACACCGACAGATCAATCAGAGCGAAACTATTCGTGTAAATTTGTGTCCATTCGTGGTTCCCTGAGTTTTAATCACGAATGGACACAAATTCACACGAATCCTAACCACAGCATCTAAGAATATCTGTGTTCATCTGTGTCCATCTGTGGTTAAAAAGAAAACCCCTGTTTGTCCACCCACCCCCAAACCCCCATGAATCTCAGAATCCACGACCTCCCCGAAAACGACCGTCCCCGCGAACGCCTTCTTGAACTCGGTGCCCGCACCCTCACCAACGCCGAACTCCTCGCCATCTTCATCAACACCGGAGCCAAAGGCGAAAACGCCATCCAGATGGCCCAGCGTCTCCTCCAGCAATACCGGACCCTCCGCCACCTCTCCACCCGCAGCGGCAAGGAACTCGTCCAACAATTTCGCGGACTCGGCCCCGCCAAAGCCGCCCACATCGCCGCCGCCTTCGAACTCGGCCGCCGCGCCTCACAGGAAGAAGTCCGCGAGCAACCCATGGACAACCCCGCCCTCATCCATCAATACCTCGGCGGCGACATGGCCCGACTCGGACACGAAACCGTGCGCATCCTGCTGCTCAACACCCGCATGCATCTCACTCACGATGAAGTCATCTTCCAGGGTTCCCTCAGCGAAAGCACCGCCCATCCCCGCGAAATCCTCCGACCCGCCATCGTCCACCGCGCCCACGCTTTTATCCTCGCCCACAACCATCCCAGCGGCGACCCCACTCCGAGCGAAGCCGACCGACGATTTACCCGCCGACTCAACGCCGCCGCCGAACTCCTGCAAATCAACTTCGCCGACCACCTCATCATCGGCGCCCCCCGCAACGGCGCCCCGCCTTACTTCTCGTTCCGCCAAGCCGGCATGATCTGATTCCCACCAATCGATCAACCACAGACGGACACCGATAAACACCGATAGCTTCCCAATATCTATCTGAGAAAATCTGTGTCCATCTGTGTCCACCTGTGGTTAAAAAGCAAGACTCCCTTCCCATTTCGCATTCCGACTTCCAAAATGCCCATTCATCCCAGCGCCCTAATTTCCGACGAAGCCCAGATTGACCCCACCGCCGATATCGGCCCCTACGTCATCATCGAAGGCCCCGTCCGCATCGCCGCAAATTGCCGCATCGCCGCCCACGCCCAGATCATTGGCGACACCCACCTCAGCGAAAACACCCTCATCGGTCGCGCCGCCATCATCGGCGAAAACCCCCAGGACATCGGCTTCGATCCCAACACCCCCAGCGGCGTCCGCATCGGCAAAAACAACACCATCCGCGAACACGTTACCATCCACCGCGGCTCCAAACCTGACAGTCATACCACCCTCGGCGACGGCAACTTCCTCATGGCCACCAGCCACCTCGGACACGACGTCATCCTCGGCGACAAAAACATCATCGCCAACGCCGTCCTCCTCGCCGGTCACGTCCAAGTCGGCAACGGCACCTTCATCGGCGGCGGCGCCGTGTTCCATCAATTCCTGCGCATCGGCGACGGCTGCGTCATCCAAGGCAACGGCAGCTTCAGCAAAGACATCCCCCACTTCTGCGCTGCTCAACGCATCAACCGCGTCACCGGCCTCAACGTCATTGGCCTCCGCCGCGCCGGCTTCAGTCCCGACGACCGAAAATCCCTAAAGGCCCTCTTCGATCTTATCTACCGTCAGGGCCACAACCTCACCCAAGCCCTCACCGCCGCCCGCCAACAAACCTGGCCCGAGCACGCCGAAAAATTCCTCCAGTTCCTCGAGGCCCACAGCAAAAAAGGCATCTGCCGCCTCAGTCAAGATTCCAGCGACGAAGAATAACTCTTCCTCCTGCTCCTACTCTTACTCCTACTCCCCTCGCCAACCATCGCCAACGCCGGTTGGCTCCGCGACACCTCGCGACATCTAGCAGAATCATCTCGTCCTCGTCCTCCTACTCGAACTCGTCCTCGATTTTCAGGAAACACCAGCAAGAGCCCTCCTCACCCCCCGTTCTACTCCCATGTCCGCTTCCAATCGCAGCCTCATCGCCCTCCTTCTCACCCTAGTCGCCGCCCCTCTCCTCGCCGCCGACTTCAAACTCGCCCCCTCATCCAACGGCCACCTCGACATCCTGCAGGACAACAAAATCGTCGCCCGCTACATGCACGGCTTCGACCCCGCAAAACTCACCGACACCTACAAACCTTATCTCCATATCTTCGATCCCGAAGGCGAAGCCCCCATCACCAAAGGCCCCGGCGGCGACTTCCCGCATCACCGCGCCATCTTCCTCGGCTGGAACAAAATCCTCGTCAATGGCAAAAGCTACGACCGCTGGCACATGAAAGGCGGCAATCAGATCCACCAGAAATTCACCGGCGAAAAAGCCTCAACTGACGGAGCCACCTTCACCTCCACCATCCAATGGGAAGGCGAACCCGGCGCCACCATCCTCGAAGAATCCCGCACCATCAGCGTGCTGCCTTCCACCGCCCCCTTCTACGCCACCGTCGACCTCACCTCCACCCTCATCGCCAAAGCAGGCGACACCGTCCTCGATGGCGACCCCGAACACGCCGGCCTCCAATACCGCCCCGCCCAGGAAGTCGACCGCAGCAAAACCTCCTACCTCTACCCCATCGAAAAAGCCAATCCCCAGAAAGACCTCGATTACCCCTGGTTCGCCCAGACCTACAGTTATCGCGGCAACGACTACACCGTCATCTATCTCAATCACCCCGAAAACCCCAAAGGCGCCCGCACCTCCGCCTATCGCGACTACGGCCGCTTCGGCACCTTCTACAAAACCGACATCAAGCACAACGAAACCGCCACCATCAAAGTTCGCTTCCACATTTCCCAAGGCCCGATGCCCAGCGCCGAAGCCATCCAAAACCTCTGGAACGCCTACACCGGCAAAAGCGAACCCACCCCAGCCACCACCCTCAAATCCGCCGCCGCCAAGAAATAGCGCGCATCCAAACCCGACCCAACCCAACCCGCGAGGCGCAAAACCTTTTTCCTCCCGCCATGCCCTCGGCCCAAGCAATCTTCAAGCGCCGCACGGTTCTCAAAGCAGGCTTGAGCTCACTGGCCCTAGTCAACCTCGGACGCCCCACTTCGTCTCGAGCCGTCAACCCGTCCGACAACATCGCCGAAGCGGCGCATCAGGAAATCTGGCGACGATTCATCGACTCACGATTCGACACCATGCTACACTACGCGGGCCTCAATGGCGAAGTCATCCTGCCCACCCGCGAAGAATGTCTGGCCGCCAAACCCAATGGCCTGAGCTGGTCGACCCCGATTGAAGACGGGCCATTCTTTGGTGGTTTGTATCTCGACGGCCTGTGCAATCGCTGGCGAGCCAAGCGCGACGAAGAATCCGCCAATAAGGCCCATCGCATCGCCACCGGGTTGATGAAACTCGCCTCGCTAAGTCCCACGCCCGGATTTGTGCCGCGCGGCATCGGTGCCGATGGCCAGTCCTGTTATCCCGCCAGTTCCGAAGACCAGGTGTTTCCCTGGTTCTACGGCCTGTGGTGTTACTGGCGCAGCGGACTGATGTCAGAAGCGGATCGCCCCAAACTGGTTGCCCTGTTGCGTGATACCGTGATCGCCCTTGAAAGTCATCAATGGCGTGTCCCTTGCATCCGTCCGGACTTTGGTTATCGCGGCACCTTCACCCGCGCCACGGCCCACGACGCCGCCCGCTTTTTGCTGCTGCTTCGCGCCATGCATGAAATGACCGGCGAGGTTCAATGGCTTGAACAATATCAATCGCGCATGATCGAGAAGATCGGCAAACAAGGTCAAACCCGTCTCCAAGTTTGCGCCAGCGGACTAGAATACGGTGGCCACAACGGCAGCGAAACCTATCTCTGGACGCACTCCATGTCGCAAGCCTCCCTGCGCGCCCTCGCCGATCTGGAAACCGATGCCGAAACACGCAACGCCTACACCACCGGCCTGCGAGTGTCCGCCGAACGTGCCGCCCCCCACCTCGAACGAGCCAGCAAGTATGACCCTTTGGCGCGATCCAACTTCGACATCGACTGGCGCTTTTTGAACGCCTCATGGAAACCCCAGAAAAACAGCGAAGAAGCCATCGCTCTGGGTCGCAGTCAGTTGCCCCTGTGGGCCAGTCACAACCCGCGCAGTCCCTACGAAGACGACACCGCGCGCGAACCCCTGTTTGCCGCCTGGATCATCGCACTGGCAGGCGAAAAAACGCACGACCAACCACCACTCGAGTCCATGCTCAAGCGCTACGATTGGTCAAGCATGCATACCGCCAGCATGTTCATCGTCATCAACCTCCAATTTGAGTCCCACCGCGGCACATCCCCAACCCAATAATCTCGACCCAGTTTTGGAGTGCGGGGCTCAGCACCGCTTTGGATGCTCCTCCAAAAAATCTGCTTGCTCCCAGCATGACCCAGCCGGTCGCTTCCTAACGTCGCATCGTCGTGCTCGCCTCCCGAAATGTCCGAAAGCTCAACATCGCGGCGGTCATGGAGGTGTTTATCCCGGTCAGTGGTCATTCGATGCATCATCCACTTTTTTCCACGCGGCGGAGTCCAGGCTTTGAACCAAAACAGGTTTTCTCACCAGCAATTCGAGTTTTTGAGCGAGATCGCCAACAATGCTAGCAACCATATCCATGGGCAGCGTTCCTTCAAAAATCACGGACAATCGTGAGCCTTCCTCCTTGTAGCGCACAACGACCCCCTGCACATCAATTCGAGTCCCATTAAAATCGTCACCTCGACGACTGTAATCATCCTCATCCCAATCGAAGGGTCCGTCTTCATCATGGACCTCACTCTCTTCCTCCTCTCTCACTTCCGGGAGGTCCCGATAAGGCACGGGCGGATGATACAGGTGGCGGATGATCTCCAGATCCGGAACAAATCCTTTTTGATAAAGCTCCGCTGCAGCTTCCTTGGCGTAGCGGTTGCATTTACCAAACCGATTTTGAAAGTCCTCCCAAATAGACCCCGGAACAAGTTCCTCCAGCGACACCTCGGCACTGGCAGGCATGCCGTGTCCACATTCGACGGCCCAGGGGAGGCTTCGTAGATTGAACAACCCCAAATCCCTGAGTTCGCTGGACGACAACACGTAGGTTTCCCAAGGCTTCGCACTGAGCCGCCGCCACTGCAACGTCTTCAAATCCAGCGACCACTCATCGGGATTTTCTCGAAATCCTTCACCCTTTTCTGCTACAGGGACCGTTATGCCTCCCATGATGGTGATGGTGTGGCCGTCATCACTCAATGCCGCAACGTGATCGTGCAACCAGCCTGGCTGGTCACCATGAGTCTCGATCAAACGCATCGACCAGGTTTCCAGATTCAACTCCGCCACTTGAGCAGGCTTTTCCGTTTTGCTCTCCAAATAACCGTTGTTACCGATGATGATAATTCGGTCGCCCACCAGCGTGGCGGTGTGGAAGTCCGTAGGCGGAAACACGTTTTCAGGGTATCCGTAGAGGTCAAGCGAACCATCAGGATGTTGCACGGTGACGTCATTGTAGATTTTGAAATCCGGGTCATAAAAATCCTCATGCTCGCCGGCAATCATCACCACGCGTCCGTCCGGCAATAACGTGACGGACTGACCAAAACGGGCAAAACACCATGCGGGTCCGGGCTTGCTTTCATCCCATGGCGAGGGAAAACCAAAACGCTCGCGGGCGTTGTAAGCATGCATGCGGGTGCGCACCAACCACTCCCACAGTGGATTGTTCATGCGCTGCGGATTGGTCTCGCCAAAACGAGGCGACCACCATTTTGCAACGACCTCTGGCGTGATTGCCGAAGCATCCAGCCGGTCCGGTTTGTAGCGCTTGGGACGTTTGGCAGGCTTCATCTTTCCATTATCTGAGAGCACGTGGGCGAACGCCAACCTGAAAATGGCTCGCATCGACGATTACGCACTCGTCCATGTCGGAATCAGACTTTCTTCGAATGGCTGCAAAGGCTCGGGACCAGCCTTCTGCTTTGTTTTGCTTGGCGGGAAGCGCAATTTCCGATAGCCTCAGATTGCCTAAATGCGCTTCACAAAAAATACTGCCCTCGGGATCTCTGCGATCCTGCTGCTGTTGCTGATCACAACAGCCGGCTTTCTTTTGTGGCAACATCAGGATCAATCGGCTCCCTCACCGGACCTTGCAACCTCCGCACCGCAAGCACCCGCCCCATGGCAGCTGAGCCAGTCCACCGCCCGCCCGCCATCCTCTGAACCGGCAGCCTCCCCCTCCTTTCCTGCACCTCCATCCGGTGTCAATCCGCCCCCCAATTCCCAGAACCTTCCCCCAGAAATTCGCTCCGGTAAAATCATCGCGACCACCCTTTCCTCCCCCGCCCCGACCGGCCAACGTCGCCGCACCTCCGTCTACCAGACCGATTTCAAATACCCGCTGCTGCGCACTGAAGAACAATTCACCACCGCACCTGACGGCAGCGAAACCCTCCTCAAACGCCGCACCATGGTGGCCGACCACCTCAAGGTCCGCCTGCGCAACGGCTTCAACGAAACCCAACTGCAAACCTGGCTGGCCGGACACAATTTATCTATTCGCCGCCGCATTCCCAACACCCCTTTCTATCTGGTCGCCCTCCCCAACAGCGACTTCGCCACCTACGACCGCGCCCTGCAAATTCTCGGCGACCGCACTGGCCCTACCGCTTACGGCGAACCCGACTACATCGTCGGCATCAACCAATCTCCCACTGCCCCCAGCGACTCCCGCTTCGCCGAACAATGGCCGCTGCGCAATACTGGTCAAACGGGTGGCGTCTCTGGCGCCGACATCAACGTCCTCCCTGCCTGGACCACCAGCACCGGCAGCGAATCCGTCATTGTTGCCGTGCTCGACACCGGCATCGACACCACCCATCCCGACCTCGTCGCCAACCTGTGGATCAACCCCGACGAGATCGCCGGTGATGGCATCGACAACGACAACAATGGCTACGTCGACGACCTCCATGGTTTCAACTTCGTCACCAGCAACGGCGCTCCCACCGACGGACACGGCCACGGCACCCACACCGCCGGCACCGTTGGTGCCACCGGCAACAACGACATCGGCATCAGCGGCGTTGCCCAAAACGTCAAAATCATGGCGCTCAAATTCCTCTCTGACAGCGGCAGCGGCACCGATTCCGACGCCATTGAAGGCCTTGCTTATGCCACCGCCAATGGAGCCATGCTGACCTCCAACTCCTGGGGCGGAGGCGACTATTCCCAGGCCCTCGAAGAAATCATCCAGGAAGCTGCCGCCGCCGATGTCGGTTGTGTCATCGCCGCTGGCAACGACGGCACCAACAACGACATCATTCCCGTTTATCCCGCCAACTACGACTCGCCCAACAACATCATCGTTGTTGCCGCCACCGACAGCAGCGACATGCTCGCCTGGTTCTCCTGCTACGGCAAAAACACCGTCCACCTCGCCGCCCCGGGTGTTGAAGTTCTCTCCACCCTGCCCGGCGGTGGATACGGCCTCAACAGCGGCACCTCCATGGCCACCCCTCACGTGTCCGGAGCTGCCGCCCTGATGCGCGCCGCCAATCCCGACATGAGCTTCGCCGCCATCAAAACCGCCCTCATTGCCCAGGCCCGTCCGGTCGCGTCCCTCGATCCAAAAATCATCAGTGGCGGTGTCCTCAATGTCGGCGAAAGCATCCCCCTCGCCGTTGCACCGTATCCCGTCATGACCGCCAGCGACATCGACGACTCCGGCACTGTCGAAGGCACCCTAGGCAACAACGACGGCATCCTCAGCCCCGGTGAAACGGCCGCCGTCACGCTGACCATTCGCAATCTTGGCGGTCCTCCTGCGGAAGCCATTACCGGCAGCATTGCCCTGAACACGGCCAGCCCTCTCATTACCCTGACCAACGACACCGCCACTTTCGGCACCATCAACAACGGGGCCACCGCTCAAAACACCGCCACGCCTTATCTCATTAGCATCGACTCCACCCACCCCACTCCCGCCGATATCCCCCTCACGCTGACGCTCACTGACGACGAAAATCGCACCTGGACCCACGACCTCGTCCTGCACCTCTATACCACCTCCACCGTCAGCGGAAGAGTCACCCAGCTTGACGGCACCACCCCCATCGCCAACGCCACCATCACCCTCGCAGGCATCGTGCCCGTCACCACCACCACCAACGCCGAGGGCGACTACACCGCCACCGCCGTCGACGGCACCTATACCGTCACCGCGACTGCCACCAACTACATCCCTTCCGAGCCGCAATCCGTCACCGTCCCGCCCACGGTCACCAACATCAACTTCTCCCTCGGCTTCTCCAGCCTCAGCGTCACCCCCCTGCAACTCGCCGCCACTCTTCAGGAAGACACCACCACCACGCAACCCCTGTCCCTCACCAACCACGGCGACCAGTCCCTGACCTGGCAATTGCTCGAACTCGCCCAAGCCACGACTCCACCCGCCGAACCGCCGCCCACGGTCACTTCCGCAACCTCACTTCTCGCCAGCCATTTCTCTTCTCCCACTTCCAACACCAACCAACCGCGCACGATTGAAGAAGGCCCCGCCAGTCCGATGCGCGTTCCGTCAACCCCCCGAACCCTCAACAACGATACCGCCACCATCAGCACCCTACCGTTTTTTGACGGATTCGAAGACGGCACTTATGACCTCTGGTTTGATGGATTCAGTGACGAAGCCACCCGCGAAGTCGTCACCGACCACGTCGCCGTCGGCAACCACAGCTTCCATTTCCGACTCGATGGAGCCGACGATCACCTCAGCGGCATCCATCAGGAATTCGACTTTGGCACCCGCCCCGGTTACGCCTCTTTCCGACTGCGCACCTCCGCCCGCGACCAGGCTTCGGGCTACTTCGTCCTCGGCGACGTCGCCGGCGGTTATCTCGTCGACTTCATCTGGTTCTTCGCCAACACCAACGGCCGCTTCTACATCAACGACGACGTCGGTGGCAATCAGCTCATCGCCTACGAACCCGAGCGCTGGTATCACATCGAATTCCGCAACATCGACTGGACCACCCGCACCTTCGACTACGCTGTCGACGGCATCGTCATCCAGACCGGCATCCCCTTCCGCAACGGCACCGCCGCCAACGAATGCGCCTACGCTTTTGTCTACAACTATCACAGCGGCGTCGACACCTGGTGGGACAACATCACCATCTCCAGCGACGCCCTCGACTGGCTCACGATCTCGCCCAACTCCGGAACCCTTGCCCCTGGGAGCAGCACCGACCTCACCGCCACCTTCGACGCCACCAATATCACCGCCGGCATCCATCAAGGCACGCTTCGTCTACTCACCAACGACCCCCTCAGACCGGAGACCCTGCTCCCGGTGGAGATGACCGTCACCCCCGCCCCTAACACCGCTCCAATTGCCGACAACGCGACCATCAACGGCACCGAGGACATCAACCGCACCATCGCCCTCGGCGGCAGCGACGCCGAAGGCCAGACCCTCACCGCCCGCATCACCCAGCTACCCGAACGCGGTCAGCTTTATCAAACCAGCAACGGCATCACCCCTGGCACGCTCATCAGTCAGGTGCCTGTCGTCGTCAGCAACTCCCAAAAACAAGTCATCTACGTCCCGCCACCCAACGCCAACGGCGACAACTACGCCACCTTCCAGTTCACCATGCACGATGGCAAATTGGTTTCCCTCCCGGCCACCATCACCATCAACCTCAGCCCTCGCAACGATCCACCGACGGTCAAACCCGACACCTACAGCACGCTTCCCGGCCAGCCCATCCAGGTCCTGTCCCTTCTCGACAACGACTACAGCGTCGACCTCAAAACCATCAACATCAGCGCCTTCACCCAGCCCAGCGGAGGACGGGGCACGCTCACCAACAACGGCAACAACACCCTCGCTTTCACTCCCGCCGCCAGTTTCCTGTCCGGCAGCACCACGTTCAGTTACACCGTCAGCGACGGCAACCTCAGCAGCACAAGCAACGTCACCATTCGCATTGGCCCGCTCAGCAGTCCTGACTGGCCGCAGTTCGGCGGCGGTCCCCATCGCACCCACTATCACCCCTCCCTCGTCAAAGCCACCGAGCCGCTCCATCAGCTCTGGCAGGCCACCTTGAATCAAACCCCCAACGTCCCCGTCATCGGTGGTGGCCTCGCCTATTTCACGGCTCATTCCGACGGACAACCCGAGCAAATCACCGCCATCGACCTCGCCACCGGCAACGTCACCTGGAACCAAACGCAACCCACCGCCAGCGCCGTCAACCCTCCCATCTTCAACGGCACCCAGCTTTACTTCAACCGCACCACCCCAGGAGCCAACTCCTACCTCACCACCCTCACCGCGACCAACGGCACCCTCTTTTCCGCACCGAGTTATCCGGGCATCAGCAGCGAAATCGGCAAACACCTCCTTTTTGCCAACAATCGCGTCTATCTCCCCGGCGGAGGTCCCGCGGGCAAACTCTACTCCGTTGAACCCGGCACCTCCTACGCGCCGTTTATCATCGATCTCCCCTCCACCCAAACCGCCACTCCCACCTTCGCCGACAACCTCATCCTTCTTGCCACCTTCGGCACCGTTCGCGCCCTCGACCCGTCGACCGGCATCACCCGCTGGACCTTCAAACCCGACCCTGCCCTCACCCAGGCCAGCGCCACCGGAACCATCGCCTGGCAGGCCGGTCGCGCCTTCATCGTCCTCGAAGGCAAACTGCACGCCATCAACACCCTGCAATTCCCCGAACTCGCCTGGAGCACCGCCACCAACGGTTATCTCTTCGCTCCGATGATCGCCGGCAACCGGGTTTACGCCGCCCACAACACCAACGAAATCCGCGCCTACGACACCAAAACCGGTGCGTTCGCTGCCACTTATCCTCTCGGTGAGGCTCCCACTCATCAACCAATCATCGCTCAGGACACCCTCGTCGTCCCGACCACCACCGGCACCCAATTGATCCGCCTCAGCGACGCCGAACCCATCCAAACTCTCCCCGCCACCGGCCACCTTGCCGCAGGCAACAACACCCTTCTCATCACCAATCCCGCCACCCGCGTCGTCACCGCCTTTGGCACTGGTCCCCTGCTCACCTTCAATCCGCCCAGCGGCACCTTTTTGAATCCGGTCAGTGTCAGCATCGGCAGCAGCATTCCCACCGCCCTCATCCATTTCACCACTGACGGATCCCTCCCCACGGCCAACAGCCCGCTGCTCAACACGGCCACGCCTCTGCATTTCCTGCGCAGCACCCAGCTCCGCGCTCTCGCCATCCATGGCACCCAGCAAAGCGCCGTCAAAACGGGTCACTACACCATCACCGACAGCAACGGCAACGGCATTCCTGATTGGTGGGAAAACCAATATGCCGGTCTGCGGCCCGGAAATCCCACCCAGCTCAATCCCACCAACCTCGACTTCGACAACGATGGTTTTTCCGACCTTCAAGAGTTCATCCTTGGAACCAATCCCAACGTGTCCGACCACATTCAGCTCACCCTCACCCGCGACACCGTCGGCCACACCAGCCTGACCTGGCCCACCCAACTGGGCCGCCAATACACCATTCTCTCAAGCGACACTCTGCAATCCAACGACTGGCAACCCGAACCCACCGCCACCAACCTTTCAGGCACCGGCTCCCCCATCATCTGGCAGGACCCCTCCACGTCGCCATCCCTGAAATTCTACCGCGTCAGCGTCAGCGTTCCGCAGGAGCCAACGTTAGGGAATTAACCAGCCCCGCGGGCGTCCTTAGGACGTAAGTCTTCCCGTGAACCCGCTTCTTCTCTCTTCTCTGATCGCCGACTCCATCGCCCTTGGACCCCACTGGATCTACGACAGCGCCGTCATCGACCAGCATTTCCCCAACGGCCTCAGCGGCTTCGAAAATCCCCGCTCCAGTTATCATCCCGGAAAGAAAGCGGGCGATCAAACCCACTACGGCGACCAGACCCTCGCCCTCGTCTCCAGCCTCCAAAAACGCGGCGATCAATGGACACTCGAAGGCTGGCGCGAAGACTGGCAAACGTTTTGGAAAACCTCCACCAGCTATCGCGATCACGCCACCCGCGAGACCCTGGCCCACTTGCAGCAAGGCTCCACCCAGCCCTCCGATTCCGGTGAACTCGGCGG
Organism: Phragmitibacter flavus; assembly: GCF_005780165.1. Taxonomy (NCBI): domain Bacteria; kingdom Pseudomonadati; phylum Verrucomicrobiota; class Verrucomicrobiia; order Verrucomicrobiales; family Verrucomicrobiaceae; genus Phragmitibacter; species Phragmitibacter flavus. The sequence goes on from NZ_VAUV01000006.1 coordinate 289,310, forward strand.
CGCAGTCCGTGCCGTTGCCGTGGTCGCGACCATTCCACCTGACCAACTCGAACGAAGGGTTCGTGTCGCCCGTGACTCCACCCAATTGACCCATGGCGATCCCCAGGTAGTGGACGTTGCTGAATGGTTGGTTCGCGTCAGCACGCTCATCGAAAACGGTGAGACCTTTGCTGAAGCCTTTCACAAGGCATCTTTGAATCTCCCCCCGGTCCTGCAGCTTGCCAACAAGGTCACTCAAGCGGCGTCCGACGATTTATCATCCCTGCGCATGGTCGGAAAAGACTTGGGACTCAACTGCGGGCTCGATGCCGCCTTGCCCCTTGCGCTTGGACTCTGCCTTCGATTTGAAAACGATCCCGTCAAAGCCGTTGTCACCAACGCCCTGCTTGGTGGCGATTCCGCCGCACGAGGAATGCTCATCGGCTGGCTGTTGGGCGCGCGGCATGGAATCTCCCACTGGCCAGAATCATGGTTCGACAACTTGCACGCTGCGCGCGCTTAGGAATTGGGGAGCACACGCATCTTGCGTGTCGTTCTGCGCATCTTGCGTAGAACCCGAACGTTTGCACGCTCACACAGGCCGAACGAATCAACGAGTTTTTGTGTGATCCAACTGCTGGCGGATTCTCGGCAAGATGCCGAGAATGACACGCAAGCTGCGAAGCCGCGCAGCGATCCGTGTGCTCCCCTAAGGCCTTTCGCTAACTCACACTGAAAATCCAGCCGCATCCGCCAGCAACGCATCCACATCCGCCTGCGTCGTTTTCCACGAACACATGAATCGCGCACCGCCGCCGATGAACTGGTAAAATTTCCATCCCGCTTCGCGCAAACGGGTCTCCACCTCCGGCGTCAGCTTCGCAAACACCGCATTCGCCTGCACCTCGTGCAACAACTGCACGCCCGCAATGGCCTGCAAGCCCCGGGCGAGGGACTGCGCAAGCTCATTGGCATGGCGGGCATGTTTGAGCCAAAGACCGTTTTCCAGCAAGCGATGCCACTGGGCCGACGCAAAACGCATCTTGCTGTTGAGCTGACCCGCCTGTTTGCAGCGCCAGGAAAAATCTTCCGACAGGCTCTTGTTGAAAAACACCACGGCTTCCGTCATCGCCATGCCCATCTTGGTGCCACCAAAACACAACACTTCCACCCCTGAACGCCAGGTGATGTCGGCAGGCGAAGCATCCAGCGACGCCACCGCATTGGCAAACCTCGCCCCGTCCATGTGCAGATGAACGCAGTGTCCTTTCACGCCGTCCCACAAGGTTTGAAGCTCGCTGGGCTGGTAAATGGTGCCAAATTCCGTGCTCTGACTGACACTCAACACCTTGGGTTTGGGATAATGCAGATCCTTGCGCTGGGTGATCAAACGCTGCACATCCACCACATCACACTTGCCTGCCTCCCCGCTGGCGAGAAGGATTTTTGAGCCGTTGGAAAAGAACTCCGGTGCGCCGCATTCATCGGTTTCCACATGCGCCGCCTGATGCGCAATGACGCTGTGGTAGCTCTGGCAAAGCGAAGCCAGCGCGAGGGCATTGGCAGCGGTGCCGGTGAACACAAAATACACGTCGCAATCAGTCTCGAACAGGTCCCGCAACTGGTCGCAGGCCTTGCGGGTGAACGGATCGTCGCCGTAGGAAGAATGAAAGCCCTGATTGGCCTCCGCCATGGCCTCCCAAGCCTCGGGGCAAATTCCTGCGGTATTGTCACTGGCAAACTGGCAACCTGGGGCGATCATGGCTCTAACATGGTGAGACCGCACGAGTTTGAAAGTCAAATTACGGGAGCGTTGTGGGGATCGGTTGTTGGTGATGCCCTCGGCGTCCCTGTCGAGTTCCTGACCCGCGAAGAAATCTCCGCCAATCCTGTCTCCGGCATGCGCGGCTACGGCACCCATCAACAACCCGCCGGCACCTGGTCGGATGACACCTCATTGATGATTTGCACGGTCGAGTCATTGTTGGGCAGCAACACGCTCAACACCCGCGACATGGCCACGCGGTTCCGCCGCTGGTTGTTGGAAGGTCACTGGACGCCGTATGGTGAGGTGTTTGACCTCGGCATCGCCACCCGTCAGGCACTGGCGCGATTTTGTGCGGGCAAACCTCCGGAGCGATGTGGCGGTCGCGAGGAGTTCGACAACGGCAACGGCTCATTGATGCGCGTGTTACCGGCCTGCCTGTGGTTTCACACCGCCCACATCAGCACCCAATTGGAGGCCATCCATCGCGTGTCCAGCATCACCCATGCCCATCCCAGGGCATTGATCGCCTGCGGGTTTTTCACCCTGATGGTGCGCGCGCTGTTTGCCGGCAAACCCCCGGCGGAGGCACTTCAGGATGCCTGGCAACAAGCGAAGTCCTATTACACCGTGCTCGAAGAATTTGCCGGAGAATGGTCCCATTTTGCCCGACTGGACCCCGCCACCTTTGCGCAGATTCCCCAGTCGGAAATCCGGGGCAGCGGCTATTGCGTTCACACTTTGGAAGCGTCGATCTGGTGTCTGCTGCACGGGTCGTCGTTTGAAGACACCCTGCTGCAGGCGGTGAATCTGGGGGAGGACACGGATACCACGGGATCAGTGACCGGTGCCCTGGCGGGTTTGCATTATGGCTATGCAGCGATCCCGCCCGCCTGGCTCGAGCTGCTGGCGAGACGGTATGAGATCAAATCGGTGTTCAAAGTTTTTGCCACCCGTTTGCGCTGTTGAGATGGAGAATTCGATTGCACGGCGTCCGTCATCTGACAGACTGACGTTTGCTGTTTTAATTCATTTATATGCGCTGTCCCAAATGTGGAACCCTCGAGGACAAGGTAATCGACTCACGCGAAGCGAAGGATGGTGCTTCCGTGCGTCGGAGGCGCGAATGCACCACCTGCAATCATCGTTTCACCACCTATGAACAGGTCGAGCATGATGAATTGAGCGTCATCAAACGCAACGATTCGCGCCAGGTGTGGGATCGGGACAAGCTGATCGACAGCATGAAGAAGGCATGTGGCAAGCTTTCGGTGAGCATTGTCACCCTGGAACATGCAGCGGACGCGATCCTGGCTGAAATTGTAACGGAAGGATACCGCGAAGTGCCGGCACGAATCATCGGCGTGAAGGTGATGCAGCATCTGGAAAAAATCAGCCACATCGCCTACGTGCGGTATGCGTCCATCTACCGCGAATTTAAGGATGTGGGCGAGTTCATCGACGAAATTCACTCCCTCGGCACCCGCGTGCCCAAAGATGCCAAACAGCCGGAGTTGTTCAGCAAAAAGTGAGCAACCCGGGGAGCACACGGATCACTGCGCGGCTTCGCAGCCTGTGTGTTGTTCCCGGCATCTTGCCGAGAACCCGCTGGCAGGTTAAACCATACAAAATCCATCGCGCTCCGAGCACGCCCCTGGGTTACGGCGCGGCAATCTTGGCAGCTTCGCGAACACCCACTCCGTGGCGATCACTCAAGCGGTCGCCAAGATCTTCGCGGGCGGATTCGGCGAGCATCAGCAACCGATCCAAAACGGCGGGATTTTTTCCAGCAACATTGGTGGTTTCACTGATGTCGGTGGCGAGGTGATATAGTTCGGGCGCTTCGAGTTTGCGCTGACCATAGGAAACGGGCTGGCCGTCGCTGCGGGTGGGTTCCGCTACGGTTCGATAGGCGTGGGGCAGGTAAAGTTTCCACTCCCCGTCGCCACTCATCACGGCTTGGAGCTCGTTTTGTTTGTGGTAGAAGTAATACGCGGCGTGGGGGTTTTTCGCCCCGGATTGGGCGGTCAACAGCGGCAGAACATCAAGACCATCGATGCGGTGATCGGGGAGTTTGGCATCGAGAATTTTGGCGATGGTGGGGAGCATGTCGATGGTCATGGCGGGCTCGTTCATGGTGGTGCCGGCGGGGATCACTCCGGGCCAGCGCGCGATGAAGGGGACTCGCACGCCGCCTTCCCAGACGGTGCCTTTGCCTTCGCGGAGTGGAGTCGCCACGCCGGAATGGGTGCCATAGTTGAGCCAGGGACCGTTGTCGGAGGTGAAGATCACAAGGGTATTTTCATCAAGGCCGTTCTCTTTGAGGGCGCGCAGGATTTCGCCGGTAGACCAGTCGATTTCTTCGATGACGTCGGCGTAAAGTCCGTGGGGCGATTTTTTGTCATGCCTGGCGCTCACGAAAAGAGGGACGTGGGGCATGCTGTGGGCGAGATAGAGGAAGAAGGGCTTTTCTTTGTTTTGCTGGATGAACTGGACGGCGCGTTCGGTGTATTGGGTGGTGAGATGGGTCTGGTCTTCAGCGGTGACGTCGGGATCGATGACGGTGGTGTTTTCGATCAGAGGGAGTGCAGGAAACGGAACTTTGCGATTGGCATTTTCGGGATGGTGCGGCCACATGTCATTGGAGTAGGGAAGGCCAAAGTATTGATCGAAGCCGTGGTTGGTGGGGAGCAGGGTGGGGTGATCACCGAGATGCCATTTGCCGATGGCGGCGGTGGCATAGTTTTTTTGTTTCGCGATCTCCGCGAGGGTGGTTTCGTTGAGATTGAGGCCGGTTTTTGCACCGGGACCGAGGGCTCCCTGGATGCTGACGCGGCTGGGGTAACAGCCGGTTAGCAGGGCGGCTCGAGAAGCGGAACAGACGGGTTGCGGAACGTAGAAACGGGTGAGGCGGGTGCCGTCTTTGGCAAGCTGGTCGAGGTGAGGCGTGCGGTTGGTCTTGGAACCATAACTGCCGAGATCGGCGTAGCCCATGTCATCGGTGAAGATGAGCACGACGTTGGGGGTCTTTGCGCCACTCGCGGAAGTCGTGGGAAGTCGTTGGCCGCTGTAGATCTCAAGGTTTTGAATGGAGCCGATGAAACTCTGGGCGAGGTCCGGGTTGATGACAGGACTGCCGGTGTCGCTGCCGATCTGCATGGAGTCGGCGGGATCGCGGGCGATGAATGCGGCAGACGCTTCAGCGAGAAGCTGGCCATCGGCGAAGAGTTGGGCCTTTTGGTCGCTGGTGATGGCGGCGGTGAGTTCGGTCCATCGGTCAAGAATGGGAGTTTTGCCGCTGATGGTGACGGGAGTGCTGCCGGTATTGACGGTGAAGGTAGGTTTGCCTTGGGCGTCAATGTAGAGGGCGTAACCTAGCCCTTCACCACCACGGGCGAGAATGATGCCGGAGGGTTTCGCTGCCTTGACGCTGGCCGTGATGGTGAGGGGGATGTCGGAGGGGTCGAGCGAGTCGCTTTTGTCGATTTGGAGGTGCGTTTTGCCATCAAAATGGCGGGCACGTGTGCCTTCATCCTGATGAACACGCGACGTTCCCTGAAGTTTGGCGTGGTTGTTGAAACCCGAGCTGTCCTCAAGAGAGTCGGCGCTGAAATCAAGTTTAAGGACGGGAGCGTTGAGAGCTTTGCGCGCTTTTTTGTCTTTGCGGCCACCTTGAAATCCGGGGGGATCGGGGTCGGGAACTTTGAGTTCTTTGCGAAGTCGGTCGAGTTCGGCTTTCAGTTCGGCCTGGACCTGCGTGTAGTCGCTGTAGTCGTAGTAACTGCGGACTTCGTTGGGATCTTTTTGGCGGTCGTAGAGTTCCCAGTAATCGACGTCAGGGGCGTAGTAGTGGACGAGTTTGTGCTGTTCGGTGATCACGCCGTAGTGAGGACGAACGCGGTGGGGCACGGGGAATTCGTAATAGTGATAGTAGAAACTCTTGCGCCAGTCGGCCGGGGTTTGTCCTTTGAGAATGGGGACGAGACTGGCACCCTGGGCATCGGGGATGGGGTCGGCTTTGGCGATGTCGAGGAAGGTTTGGGCGAAGTCGAGGTTGGAAACGATGTCGTTGTTGACGCTGCCAGGTTTGGTTTGGCCGGGCCAGCGGACGACGAGGGGGGTGCGCAGGGATTCTTCGAGGATCCAGCGTTTGTCGAACCAACCATGCTCACCGAGGAAGAATCCCTGGTCGGAGGCGTAGACGACGATGGTGTTTTCAGCAAGGCCGTTGTCGTCGAGGTATTTGAGCAGTCTGCCGATGCTTTCGTCAACGGCTTTGATGGTGCCGAGGTAGTCGTGCATGTAGCGTTGGTAGCGCCAGCGGACGAGGTCTTTGCCCTGGGGGTTGGCTTTTTTAAAGGCGGCGTTGCGGGGTTCGTAATAGGCATCCCACTGGGCTTTTTGTTCGGGGGTGAGGTTGCGTGGGGCGATGAGTTTGGCGTCTTTATCGGTGAAGGTTTTTTCCAGGGACATGTCCTGGTCGCTGGTGGCGAGACCGCGATTGGCGTAGTCGTCAAAAAGGGTTTCAGGCTCGGGATAAACGCGGTCGTTGTCATGATTGAGGTGGCGCAGGGCAGGTTCCCATTCGCGATGGGGGGCCTTGTGCTGCGACATGAGCAGGAAGGGTTTCGTCTTGTCGCGTTTCTCAAGCCATTCGATGGAGCGGTCGGTGATGATGTCGGTGACGTAGCCTTGCTCCGTGATTTTTTCTCCATTGCGGATCATCGGCGGATTGTAGTAAGCACCTTGTCCGGGGAGAATCTGCCAGTGGTCGAATCCCGTGGGATCAGTTTCGAGGTGCCATTTGCCGATGATGGCGGTGGAGTAGCCGACTTTTTGCAGGTGTTTGGGGAAGGTGGGCTGTGAGCCGTCGAAGTGGCTGTTGGAGTTGTTCGGGAAGCCGTTGAGGTGGGAGTATTTGCCGGTGAGGATGGTGGCGCGGGAGGGGCCACAGATGGAGTTGGTGACGAGGCAGCGGTTGAAACGCATGCCGTCTTTGGCGATGCGATCAATGTTCGGAGTGTCGATGAGTTTGCGGTTTTCGCCGTAGGCACTGATGGCCTGGAAGGCGTGGTCATCGGAGAAGATGAAGAGGATGTTGGGCGGTTGGGAAGTTTCGGCGGCAGACGCGTGGAGTCGGCCAAAAAACACCAGGGGGAGGAGGAGAAGGAAATGGAAATGAAAGCGTGTCATGAGGAGCGAGGGCGAATGGTGGAGTTTTTAAACGACGAAAGTGCGGGGACATTTCGGCAATTGTTGCGCAGGGATCAGGACAGCAAAATTCTGCTGAAAGATCAACCCTGTTTGCACACGATACAGGGATCCTATGAAATGGTCGCGCTTCTATTCTGGTCTGCTGGCTTTTGCCTGGTCGGCTGCTTCGTTGTCATTGCAGGCGCAGCAAAAACCGAATGTGGTGCTGATCATGGCGGATGACGTGGGGTATGGCGATCTGGGATGTTATGGGGGCAAACATGCAAAGACGCCGAATCTGGACAAGCTGGCGAAAGAGGGGCGCCGTTTCACCGATGGGCATTCCCCGGCCGCCACCTGCACGCCTTCGCGTCGCGCTTTGCTGACGGGAGTTTATTCGTGGCGGCAACAGCCGGGATCGGCCATTGCCCCCGGGGATGCGGCGATGACGATCGCGCCCGGCACGACCACGATTGCGACATTGATGAAGTCGGCGGGTTATCGCACGGGAATCGTGGGCAAATGGCACCTGGGATTGGGGCCGGAGGGCGGGCCGGATTGGAATGGGGAGATCCGGCCGGGGCCAATGGATCTTGGGTTCGATGAGGTGTTCATCATGGCGGCGACGGGGGATCGGGTGCCAACGGTTTATGTGAAGGATCGCCGGGTGGTGGGGCTTGATCCCAACGATCCCATCCAAGTGAGTTACAAGCAGAAAATTGGCAACGAGCCGACGGGAAGAGAGAATCCCGAATTGCTGAAGCTGAAACACACGCATGGGCATGACATGACGATCGTGAATGGCATTGGCAGGATCGGATGGATGACCGGCGGGAAGTCGGCGCGATGGGTCGATGAAGACATGTCGGACACCTTTGCTGGCGAGGCGGTGAAGTTCATTGATGCGCACAAGTCGAAGCCGTTTTTCCTGTGCTTCACGCCGCACAACGTTCATGTGCCTCGGGTGCCCCATGCGCGATTCAAGGGAAGCAGTGCTGTGGGAACTCGCGGGGACCATCTGCAGGAACTGGATGACGCGGTTGGACAGGTGCTGGCGGCGCTCGAGAAGAATGGTTTGGTGGAAAATACACTGGTGATTTTCACCAGCGACAACGGTGGGGTGATGGATGATGGCTATGAGGATGTGGGAAGTTTTGATTATCACCCAAATGCGCCGCTGACGGGCTACAAAGGCGGATTGTATGAGGGCGGGCATCGCGTGCCTTTCATGGCGCGCTGGCCAAAAGGCATTGCGGCAGGGTCAGATTCGGACGCATTGATCACGGCCGTCGACATCGCGGCAACCCTGGCGAAGCTGGTGGGCACGACCATTCCGGCAGGTCAATGTCGGGACAGCTTGGATGTGCTGGAGGCTTTCACGGGAGAAGGCGAATTGACGAAACCGTTGCGCGAGACCTTCATCATGCACAGTGGCGGCACCAAGGGGCCGTTTGGGGTGCGCATGAACCAATGGAAGTTCATCGAACGTGGCGGTCGCGCCCAGTATCGCAAAGGCAAGGAAACGGAGACAGCGATTCCAGGCGAACGGCTCTATGATTTGTCAAAGGACCTGGCAGAGGAGAGAAATGTGATCGAACAGCATCCAGAGATCGCGGCACAAATGCGGAAGATTCTGGTGGATGAGGGAGCGCGGAAACAACCTTAAAATTTCGACCGCTCCGGTCGCTTAAGCCAAGCTGTCCAAGAGCGAGGGCGAAGGATTCAGGTTCTACACCACGCTCCGTTGTGGGTCATGAAACAAGCGCTTCGCCGATCTTGCGGCTCTCGGTAAGTGCCATGGCAACAATTTGGTCCATGTTGTAATAACGATAAGTGGCAAGCCGGCCGATGAAGCTGAGGTTCGGGTGTTGTTTGGTCAATTCCACATAGCGTCGCCGAAGCTCATCGCTTTCTGGATGGGGCACGGGATAATAAGGCTCTTTGCCGGGGCCGTAGTCATCTGGATATTCGCGCACAATCGTGGTGTTTTCGCAGTCCTGACGTGTGGCGTGTTTGATTTCGACGATGCGCGTGAAGTCTTCGTCGTTGGGATAGTTCACCTGCATGGCGGGTTGCCAGAAACCTTTTTTGCGGGAGATGGGTTCGCGCAATTGCAGTTGTTCGGGAGTGAAGGATTCGTTTTCGAAACGGAGCGATCGATAGGGCAACGCGCCGAAGCGATGGTCGAAGAATTCGTCCAGTGGTCCGGTGTAAATCATGTGTTTGAAATGGATGCCGGAAAGCACGTCGCGGTAGTCGGTGTTCAGCAACACCTGAACCTGGTCGCCTGCCGCCGCTAACATGGATTCAAACATGCGGGTGTAACCTTCTTTGGGCAGTGCCTGAAAGTCCTCCTTCAGATAACGGTTGTCGCGATTGGTGCGCACCGGGATGCGTCCGCACACGCTGGCATCCAGCTCGCGAGGATGACGCTTCCATTGTTTCAGGGTGTAGCCGAGAAAGAATTTTTCATACAGCTCCCAGCCCACTTGGGAGATCATCACTTCCTCGGAGTTGGCGGGTTCGGCGATGGGGACTTTTTTTTCGTTGAGATACTGCTGAAATTCTTCTTCGGTGGCTGGGCGACCAATCAACTGTTCATAAGTATTGAGGTTGATGGGAAACTGCCAGTATTGATCATTCGTGAATGACAGCACTTGGTATTGCGTGGGCAGCCACTCGGTAAATTGCGAAAGGTATTGCACGACCTTGTCGGAATTGCTGCGGAAATAGTGGGGACCATAGCGGTGCAGCAGAACTCCAGCAGCGTCTTTCTCGTCGTAGGCGTTGCCGCCCAAATGATGGCGTTTTTCCACGATCAGGGACCGCAGACCATGCTGGGTGGCCAGCTGCTCGGCAGCCACCACACCGGCAAAGCCTGCGCCAACAATCAAAACATCCACATCTTTATCTACGGGCATCCTGCGTGGCCTAACGCAGGGAGGGGAGGGAGTCAATTGCCGTTGTTGACGGATGCATTGACGGTTGCAAGGCCAGCAAAAACCGCCCAAAGTCCGGGCACATGTCAGCACGCAAAGGAATCATACTCGCAGGAGGCTCGGGCACCCGGCTCTATCCGTTGACCATCGCAGTGAGCAAACAGCTCATGCCGGTCTACGACAAGCCGATGATCTATTATCCCCTGTCGGCTTTGATGCTGGCGGACATCCGAGAAATTTTGATCATCTCGACCCCGCACGATTTGCCCGGATTCAAGAAACTGCTGGGTGATGGTTCCCAGTTCGGTGTGAAATTCGAATACGCGGAACAGCCAAAACCGGAAGGCCTCGCCCAGGCATTCATCATTGGCGAAGAATTCCTTGATGGCAGCGCGGCGGCCCTCGTTCTCGGCGACAACCTTTTTTACGGCACCCAATTTCGCAAGGCAATGGAACGCGCGGCAGCTCAAGAATACGGCGCGACCATTTTTGGTTATTACACGGCGACACCTGATCAGTATGGCGTGGTGGAGTTCGACAAGGAAGGCAAGGCCATTTCTCTTGAGGAAAAACCCAAGCAGCCCAAGTCCAACTACGCGGTGCCGGGGGTTTATTTTTATGACAAGCGGGTCTGCGAAATCGCGCGTTCCATCAAACCAAGCCCACGCGGTGAGTTGGAGATCACCGACCTCAACCGCATCTATCTTGACGCTGGAGAATTGCGCGTGGAAGTGCTGGGCCGTGGCGTGGCATGGCTCGATACCGGATCGCCGGACTCGTTGCTTGAGGCCGCCGAATTCGTTCAGGTCATTCAG